>JAPPIE010000268.1:2569-29258 GCA_028874765.1 Gemmatimonadota bacterium | reverse complement strand
CCACCCCTTCAAACCCGTGATCCTTCAACATCTGCAACAAATCCCGTCGGGAAAGTGCCTTCAAAACACCATAAGTCATCCATGAAAGTTTCATTCTGATTCTCCTGTTCTAATTCTTCATTGAAAAACAATATCTTCGAGTGACACAAAGCCAATATATAGTATATTGTCCGGGTAATCAAATACTCAAAATTTTTGATAAAAGGACCTAGAATTCCACAAAGGATGGATCTATGAGCAGACAAAAAGATGCCGAAGCCATTCTTGCCGCTGCCGAAAAGTGGAAGCAGCAATGCCTTTTGGATGGCGGATCGCTATTCTCGGAAGAATCACTCTGGACCCGAGAAAACTTTGACCAACTTCGCATCCACTTCGTCGAGAATCTGGATTATGGATCAGGTGATTTCTACCAGAAATTGGAGCATCAACTGGCCCATTCTCCCACGGAGGCAAAGCATCTATGGGCCGAGATGACATGGGTACTTTATCTAATCGTTAGCAGCCTCACACCAGAGAAAAAACTCAAAGATATCAGGAAGGTCTGGGAATGGTCGGGATCAAAACTTCCGGATGATCATTGGGCACTGGGCGAAGTATTAGCACAAGGTATAGTGCACGCAGGCCAAGCTTACAATCAGTATCGGTGGATGGAATGTCGATTCATCATCACCACAATGCTTAGCTGGTTTTCCCGTTCCTCAGAGGATCGGGAATCGCTACTGACCAAGCCCTGGGATTTCGCCAGATGGCTCGACGCTCAAGAGCACTGCCAAGGCCGTCAATTTCGATATGCTTTTCTGTATCTTCTGTTTCCGAATGAGTTTGAACCAATTCTGGCAAAAAATCATAGAGAAAAAATAGTCAATGCTTTTTTTAAAAAATGGAGTTGGGACCTGCCCACTAACCACACGGATAGCATCGCTATCGATCAAGCATTACAAAAAATTGTGTCAAAACTCCAGGTCGAATATCCCGAAGCGGATGTCCACTTCTACAAACCACCCTTAGAGGATGTTTGGCAATCCAGTCAGTCTTCTTCACAACCGTCATTGGCAGCGCAGGAAAAGACCAACCCCAAGAATCTAAAATCTGTCTTACCTCGCCCACAATTGCCTCTAACAGATAAGATAGATCCAAGTCCACAAGTTAAGGAAACAGCATCCTCTTATTCTATAGACAACATCCTGAAAGAAGGCTGTTTTCTTGAACGGGAAAAATTAGAGACAATTCTTCAACGCCTCCGCGATAAGAAAAATCTGGTTTTGCAGGGGCCGCCGGGCACGGGCAAAACATGGCTGGCAAAAAAGCTCGCCTTTGCCGCGATAGGTGAGCGCGACGAAGACAAGATACGCCCCGTGCAGTTTCACCCCAACCTTTCTTACGAAGATTTTGTCAGAGGATGGCGACCATCAGGCGATGGCAAGCTGGATTTAGTTGATGGCCCGGGAACGACTACGTTAAGTGACAACATTTTGTTGACGTGATGATATCATTATGATATCACATTGATAACATTTTGTTGACATAACGATAGCATAATGCTATAATTGTGATAGGTTTAAAACTGCTATGAGTTAGAGCAGTTTTAAACCTATTGAAGTTTTTGATTGCTATAAGTCTTTAACCTATTGAAAGGTACCTTTAAATGGAAGGATTAACTACAACTGAGTTATTAACTGCCTTCGCCGCAGTGAATTCTCCATTTTATATTGTGATGATATACCTTCTCACTCAATCATCGAAAATGAATGAACGTCTTTCGAAAATGAATGAACGTCTCTCGAGAATTGAGGGGGCTTTATTTCCACCTACAATACTGTCTGAAAGGCCAAAAGAGGAAGAGGGCCGATTTAGAGATCCATCCTTGGTTAGAGGCCACTAAGATGATTGAATTTCCAGAGAACAAAGTAGCAGTCAGAAATACCTATTGGGGAGCAACGAATGAAGAAGTTAGGAATTCTGAAAAATGGACTCCCGATCAAAGCTCACGTGGTGCATCTTACGGCCATCTCACTTATGATGGTTTCTATGGCCATATATTAGAAAGCCCTTGTCATTTAATATATTTTTATGAGTCCATTGATGGAAAAGAATGCCTATCGCAGATCAGTTATTATTTCGCTCTTTATTCTGTCGAGTTATACGATAATCTTGTAAGCATATTAGCCGAAATGTATGGAGAGATGTTAGGTATAGTAAAAGAGACTTCAGAGAAATATAATGATGGAAAGAAGCCAAAAATTTGGCTTATTGATAGCGATCTGACCTCGGTTGAAATTGTTATAGACAAACAGAGTGATGGAGAATGTATAAGAATATGGTATAAATATAATGGTCAAGACATTCGAGACAGAATAATAGACTATCGAAAGCAGACAATGATGGAATTTGGAGGTTCCCGAATAGGTGACACTATGAAAGAGTTAGTAGAAAGTCAAAAGACCCTAATTGAAAATCAAAAAAGGACGAATGATATTTTAGAGGGTATCCTTCTAAAGATTTAAATTGACCGTCTAAAACGGCTTTTGATGTGAAACAACCAAACAACCATTACAACTGCGACAGTCAGTCGCAGATAACGAAAAGTCTTGGCGATCATCCAAATCACCTACCTTTCTTCGTGGGAAGGGGCTCAAATGGAAAGGAGACGTTAAGACTCAGTATAGGGCGATAGGGTGCGAGTCTATCGCCCTATACGTTTATAGGAGGTTTAGAGATGTCTAAAACCTATCAAAAAGATGTATTGGTATCAGGCATTAACGACACGCCTGAGAATGTGGCGAAGGCGTTAATGAATCCTCGTAAGAGAAATATAGTAAAGTCTAAGCGAAGTATAAAGAGGAAAAAGGTAAAAAGTCGCAATAAATAGTTGATTGTCCGATTTTTGTGGCCGAGTTCGTATCTTCTACATATACTTATATCAAGCTCATCAATTGAACACTTAACGTTTGAGGTAAGTATATGTCACAGAATGATTTATCGCTCATTGAGCTTCTGAAAAAGTTTCCAGATGACACCACAGCAGAGCAATGGTTTGTCGAGACTCGTTGGCCTGATGGTATAGAGTGTCCTCATTGTGAATATGACGACATTCAACTTAACAGTTCGCATAAGACGCAACCATATAGATGTAGGGCTTGCAAGCGTCATTTCTCCGTCCGCGTTGGAACGGTTTTACAAGGCTCTCGTATAGGTTACCAGAAGTGGGCTATTGCCATCTATCTGCTCACATCATCGCCTAAAGGTATATCAAGCATACAACTCGGTAAGGCTCTCGGAATTCCGCAAAAGACGGCATGGTATCTTGCCCACAGGATTAGAGAAGGCTGGCGGGAACATCAAGATTTATATGATGGACCTGTTGAAGTCGATGAGACATATATAGGCGGGCGAGAACGTAACAAGCATGCCGATAAGAAATTACGGACGGGGGATGGGTTTGATGGAAAGATACCGGTTGTAGGTGCGAGAGATCGAAACACCGGAAAAGTTTCTATGAGGGTTGTAGAAGAAGCGGATAAGACAACTCTTCATAACTTTATCAGGTTGAGAGTTCGTAACGGCTCGAAGGTATATACTGATGGTAGCTACGTATATGACGATTTGAATTTTGTAGAGCATGGCAAAGTTATTCACTCTCACGGACAATATGTTGACGGCGATATTACCACCAATAGCATCGAGTCGGTCTGGGCTATCGTCAAGAGGTCTTACAAGGGCGTGTATCATTATTTTTCGAAGAAGCATCTGAGGCGTTATGTTACAGAGTTTCAAGGTAGGCATAATAATAAACAGGCTGGAACCGTTGAGCGGATGACCAGCCTGTTTAGAGGAATGATAGATAGGAGATTAAAGTTTGATGAACTCATTAAAGGCGGTTAAAATGGGTTTTCGGCTCTTGATTGATTATTCTCTTGGCGGTTGTATTGTCTATTGAGATAAACCACACTTATGCCAAGATCATTACCGCTACGAGAGGAAAGAACAATACAGGTTTTCCCGTCTTTGGTAAGCCAGATTTGACGATCTTTAGCGAGCGGTGATACAGACGGCGGTAACCTTTCCGGCTCTCCATACTTCTGCATCAGAAGCTCTTGACAAGATTTTAATAACTCTTGTGAGGATTCAAACATCTCATCGGTATTAGGTAGATCTCTACGAAGGAAAGCAAAGGCGACACTTGTAAGTTTCTGGTTATTAAAGGTGTATTCCACCGCGCATGGGTAGGTAATTAAAGACCCTGTGTACGAAATTGACCGCTTATCTCCTTCTTCTTTATCCCAAAGAAACTTCCACGTTTCAGACTCCCTAACCTGCTCTGGTGTCATATCCCAATTAACCTTCCGAACCACATAGGTTTCTTCAGCATCTACGTTGTAACCCCATAAAACCATAAGCACTATAAAACATTTGCACATATAGAGGTATTTGACTATATTGTGCATTCCTTGATTATTCCTGAAGAACATTAAGAACCCCCTTAAATTTTTTGCATTGTGCGCTCCGTAAGTGTATATATTACAAGTGCATATAACGAGATTTGCCGCGCGATCTGCTGGTGGGATGTGTCTAAGCCCAGGGCAAAAGAACGCACGGCAAAACAAGCGGTACAAAGAGTTAGGTGTAAAGAGGTCTGAGGCGTTCTTCTATCTCGTCTACGTCTTTAGGGTGGCAACGCTTGAGGTGGTCAATAATTTCGCCGCTCTCTACAAACTCTATAAATTGGTCTTTCCAAAGACGTAAGACCTTCAGACAATGGTTATCTTCAACGTTTTGAAGGCTACGACCGAACTCAACAGCCACATAATGGGTAGCATCTTTGAAAATTTGACCGTGTATTACCATCCTTTCAACCACGGCAATAACGACATCAATGTTTCGGTAGCGAATTCCGAGACCTGTTAAATTTGCCATCTTAAATCTCCTATGCTGGTTGGTTTGAGTTTGGCAATTGGTGGAGAGGTGCTCGTAACACCTCTCCACCACCCCAATCGTAATGTATGGCGACACATTGATCAGGGTTGTTGAATAAACAGAAAAAGCGATTGTTGTGCTGTCCCATTGGAGCCGGGCAGACCCATCGCTTTGAGTAAGGCATTATGCGACCCTGCGTATTCGCCGGATGGCTATTATATTCAGCAGGCTACCCGACCAAACGGGTTGCCTTATCAAAGAAATGGGTGATTGAAATATACGTAATAAGCTGGCACTAAGCCACACTTATTTTTGAGTTACAATGGCATCTTAGACCTCCTTTTGATATTAGAAATGATGAAGCCGTGCTTCTACTCTCTCGGAAGCACGGCTTATTTTATTTGATGTTACGACTAAATATATGTTGTTTAGTTATACAAGGCCACGATAACCTGTGTCAGTTACCGTAATAAATCCCGATGGCCCCTTTCTACAGATGATAAACACCGCAAAAGACGACCCTGAGTCACAATATACGATCATCATTGAGGAAATCAATCGCGGCAACCCCGCACAAATTTTTGGCGAGATGCTCACGCTACTGGAATCGGACAAGCGTAATGAAGTCGAGGCATTGGAACTATCTTATAGAAAAAGCGAAGGCGAACGAGTTTATATTCCCGAAAATCTATATGTCATTGGCACAATGAACGTCGCAGACCGCTCAATCGCTATGGTCGATTTCGCCCTTCGCAGGCGATTCGCCTTCGTTGATTTAGAACCCATATTTGGCAGTGTCTGGCGGAACTGGGTACATGATCAATGCAAAATAGACGAGGCGTTTCTATCACAAGTAGAAGAAAGAATGTATGCGCTGAACGAACAGATAGCTGAGGACTCTAACCTCGGCGCTCAATTCAGGGTGGGACACAGTTATGTAACGCCTTCCGCTGGGGAGATTGATGATTCCCGTGAATGGTTCAAACAAGTGGTCGAAACCGAAATCGGTCCCTTGCTGGACGAATACTGGTTTGATGCGCTGGATACAGCCCAAAAGGCCCGCGAACAACTACTGGAAGGGTTGTAATGGACACCATTCAAGCAAACGACAACCTGGGGTACATCGGAGAAATTCCAGTCAGAAATCTCTGGCTACTGATGCTTTATGCGTCTCATCTATTCCGACAAATGGACGATTTGCAAAAGCGAGAGAGCGAAGACAACCCGGACGACATCCCCGACCTGGTAGCAGAAATCCTGGCGCGGGCGGTAGAACGCCGCTTGAGGCGAAACCTGAGCTTTGGCTACCAACCTCGGCAAGCTATCCTCAGCAGGGTGCGCGGCAGGATTGACCATATCCATACAGAACGCCGCCAATTGCTGCACAGAGGGCTGGTCGCATGCCGATTTGAGGAACTAACAGTAGATACACCACGCAATCGCTATGTTCGAGCGGCATTGGAAAAGTCGGCCAAGATGGTGCAACGCGTTGACCTATCCCGTCGATGTCGCGCCCTTGCTACCAATTTAGTGCGAATGGGAGTGAGTAGGGAACATCTTATTAGACATGACCCATCGGTAAATCTCTCTGGTCGGACGGATACCGCTGACCGGCAGATGCTGGCTGCGGCGCAACTGGCCTTTGATTTGGCACTACCCACCGAAATCTCTGGTTCCAGAAATTTATCTTCACCATCCCGCGAACCCCGATGGGTATGGGAACTTTACGAAAAGGCCATCGCCGGATTCTACGATGTTACGCTTACACAGTGGGGGTGGAAAGTGGATTCCCAACAGACACTCCGCTGGAACACTGGTAATATGACTGATAGAATTGGTGATATCCTGCCCTCAATGCGTGCCGATACTGTTTTAGACCATACAGCTTCCGGCCACCGCATCATCATAGACACCAAATTTACATCCATCCTTAAATCCGGAAATTACCGTCCCCAAACATTGGCTTCGCCCCACATCTACCAGATATACGCCTACTTGAGATCCCAAGAAGGCCGCGATTCTTTGGCGGATACAGCATCGGGAATACTCCTGTATCCTGCTGTCAATTGCTCAGTTGACGAATCGGTCGACATACAGGGCCACAACATACGATTCGCCACCGTAAATCTCGACGCAACTCCCGGAGAAATCCGGCACAGGCTCCTTGAATTGATTGATCCCGCCCTGGTAAAATAAAAAAACGCCATCAGCTATTTGCCGATGGCGTTTATGCTTATCTTTGGTGCTTTCAAAGATCGTATGGTATCGCAAATTCCTCAGGGAGTTTTCGCAGATAGGCAGTACCCTACTGTTCTCCCACCCCATTGCCCATCTCGATGGATTGGGCGTTCGCAAGCGAAGTCACAAAATCAACATCTTTTGCATCCTTGCTTTTGATCAGGATAATTGGCTTATCAAGGGCAGATGCCATTCCAGCTTCATAGTTCACCCATTGTGATTTGGCACTATTCGGCGTAACAATAATTACTACGTTACTCGCGCTACACATCTGCTGCTTTATGGCCTCCCGAATATTGTCACCAGTCTTGGTATCTACTTGAGGGTCGATAAACGATATGTCGTCGGTATCGTGACCATGCTCCTTCAATAATCTGGACACCTGTTCTGCAATACCACGGTCCTGATATGCATAAGAAAGGAAAACTTTTTTACCCATTCTCGTACGCTTTCACTGGAAAATTTCAGCAGCCTATTTACTGGTCTTTCAAAAAAATTTGCTGATATGTTTTTCGGATAGACTGGATTGCGGCTTTAAGCATGCCGCAATGACAACCGCCATTCGTCACTCCGGCGCAGGCCGGAGTCCAGTGGGTTTAGACATGAAACTTATTTGATGCACCATTTACAGCGTCCACTGCAACGCTGTGTTAGCGAGTGTTATGTCGCGTATATCCTTTTGTATAGCAACTGATATTTCTTCTGCACTGCTATTGTTTACATCAATTATCTGGTCGCTAAACTGCGAAAAAAAAGAGCGCGGTATGTGTGGATTGTTCAAAGTCGAACCGCGTTGGATGAGATAACGTGCTCGTAATTTGAGTATTTCAAGCATTTTTGATGGCGTATAGCCTTCGAAATCATCCATTTCTGATAGGTACCTATCCCGATTCCATTGTCGTTTATGCAATGCCTGTGCATCACTCAGACTGTATTTGCTCTTCTCGCCGCAAATAATGTGCAAATCTTCAAGACTGAGTTTATCCGCGATACGTCTTCCTATGGCAAAATCAGGCGCAATATAACTCTCGACCTTTCCGATCCAGCCCTCCATATCATCAGGCCCAAGCGTGAGCAGTCCTTGTAGCTCTATCCCTGAAGCGTCGTAAAAGCCAAATACCCATATCCGAGCACGCCATTTTGCGATATGATCAGGGCCTACATCTCTTGCAGTTGAAACGGAACCGCGTGTTGTCGATTTGAGTTCTATGGGCGCGGAGAAATTCTGTCCATGCGCTACAAAATCGAGAAAGGCATCCACCTCAGAACGGCCTTCCCCTTTTCTAAGCCCTATAAGCTGACACATTTCCCTTTCTCGTTGATCGTCTTGAACAGCCATCTAAACACCCAACGCACTTGACACAGATTTTGCGATTGCATAACCCACGGGTGGACAAACAGAATTACCAATTTGCCCAAGTATCTGGTAAGCTGCACCTTGAAAGACCCAATCTTCTGGAAATCCCTGAAGCAACGCACAATCCTGAACAGAAAGCCTGAAATGACCATTCTCCGGAGGAAACATCAGGGCTTCCTCTCTGGACTTTTGCACGCCATTGGGCCATATCTGGAGTTTTTCCCACACCTTTTGACTCGCCTTACTATTCAAAATACTGGTCGATTTTCTGGGACCAGTGAAGCCAGAACGAAGAGTAGGCGCAAAGCAATCAAAACCAATATTTTCCAGACCCAAAGCAGCCCTCGTCCCCATCGTATGTCTGCCAGAGTAGAACAAGCTATCTTTGGAGAAATGGGTTGGTTCAGGAATTTTGTAACGATTGGCTACTTCAAGAGACCGAAAACCGACAAAAATAACGCGCTTCCTGATTTGTGGGACGCCGAAATCGGATGCCACAGCTTTGAACTTTGCGATATAGTAATGCGGTGTCAGTGGCGCGAGAATCACGTCGTTTACATACTTTTCGAACTTTGGATCGAGCAGACCCGGAACATTCTCAACAACGAAAGCCTCGGGCATAAGCGTCAGCACAGCATCAATAAATGCTGGCAACATATCCCTGTCGTCTTTGCCTCCACCCCGCTTTCCAGCAATCGAAAAAGGCTGACACGGAGGACCTCCATGAACGAGATCAACTTTACCTTTATAGACTGACCAATCTGCTTTTGTAACATCCCCCTTTGAACCACAAAAAACCTTCCATTGCGGACGGTTTTGTTGTAGTGACGCACCGCAAATATCCAGGATATCAAAACTGGCAACATGATCAAAACCCGCATATTCAAAACTAAGGTCCAAACCGCCACCACCAGAAAAGAGCGAAAGGAATCTCAAGCCGTTTTGACGTTGTTTAGGCATCAACTTCTCTGGTTTTAGAACAGGCTTATTGATTCTGCCCAGTTCAGGTTGCAACTCACCATTGATAGCAGCCTTTTTCCTGCGCCTGGATCGAGTAGAAATCTCTCGATACCACTCCCGTTTGGCCTCCGATATATTGTATGGCATTGTATTCTCTCTAAATCTTTGTAATAAACGACAACTCTGTACAAAGTATAGCTATGCTTATCCGTTTTGCCCACCCTAAAATAATCGCAACATCATCCAGACTTCATAGAACCTACAACCTATCCACCTGCGTCTCTCCGCTCTTCAACTCTTCCATAAGCTCATCGTATTGATCCCGATCAACCGGCATCGCGACCTCCTCTTTTCGCAGAGCCGAAAGCACAATCGCGTTAATCAGTTCCAGTGTCCGCCGCGCCGTCACCCCATCTGTAATCGCCTCGCCGCCATCCAGAATCGCCGAAACAAAACTCTCCACCAGTGTTGGACCCCCCTCATCGGACAGCACATCCTCCCAGCTAATGTTTGGCTGATGCCCCTTTGCCCCCTTTATAAACGCCCGCATAGGCGCCTCGTACCGCCCCAATCGAAACACATCTGGCACCTTTGAATTGGCATTCTTCTCATCCCGAAACTCAATCGTACCCAGATCCCCTGAAATCTGCCTGTAATTCAACCGCCTATCACACGTACTCAACTGCACATTCGCATGGGCACCACAGGCAAAGCGAATATTGGCAACAACCGTATCCTCAATCTCCACACGATGACCCCAATTGCACATCATCGCAGAAACCGCAACCGGATCGCCCACCATCCAGCACAGCAAATCCAGATCGTGACTCGTCTGATTCATCAGCACCCCACCTCCTGCGTGCTCCCAGGTACACCGCCATATATCCCGGTCGTAATACACCTCTGGCCGCGTCTCAATCCACATCCACAGCACCCGGTAAATCTCTCCCAGCGCCCCCTCATCAATCAGCCGCTTCAGCGCGCGATTGCCGGGAAACGTGCGATAATTATGCCCCACGGCCAGCTTCAAATCCCGCGCCTGCGCCGCCTCGATCATCCTATCCGCTTCGGAAACCGTATTCGCAATCGGCTTCTCCACAAAAGTATGCAACCCCGCCTCCAAACAATCCAACCCCATCGGCGCGTGGAGATGGTGCGGTGTAGCAATCACCACCGCATCCAGATCCTCGGCCTCGACCATCTCCCGGTAATCGCCCCAGGCGCGCGCACCCCGTTCTTCTCCCACCTGCCGCGCATAATCCAGATCCAAATCCGCCACCGCCACCAACTCCGCCCGATCCAGCCCTGAAATCTCCCGCACATGCTGCCCGCCCATACCCTTCAAACCGACCACACCGAACCTGACCATAACGCTCTCCTTTTTACTTTCCTATATTGACAAACGACATATCAATCCATAATATATTCAAAAAACCCCGGAGGACTTCCCATGTCCAAAACCTTCCAAAATCGCGCCGAAGCCTTTGCCTGGCTCCACCAGCATGACCCCCGTGCGCCCAAAGCCGGGGACCTCGCACCGAACTTTGAACTATCGGACATCAACGGCGAAAACCCCGTGCGCCTCTCGCAACTATGCAAAGACAAACCCGTTGCACTCATCTTCGGCAGCTTCACATGACCGCCCTTTGTCCGCGAGGCAGTTAGCCTCCGCGACCTCTATGCAACATATCACAAACAGATCCACTTTCTCGTCATCTACATCCGCGAAGCCCATCCAGAAGACGGCTGGAAACTCAAAGACACGGGCATCTACGACCCAAAAACCCTTGCGGAACGCCGAAAAGTTGCAAAAACGTGCGAAGATGCCATGCAATACGGCATACGCACCTACGTTGACGACATAGACGACGCCGTCATGAACGACTATGTCGCCTGGCCCGAACGCCTCTACCTTGTCGGCACGGACAACCGCATCGCCTATGCGGGCAAACACGGCCCTTATGGATTCAGCCCCAAAGAACTCAAAGCGGCAATAGATCACATCACCCGTTGAAATTTCTCAAACGCCTCGTCCCAGGCATCCGCATCCGTCGGGCTATACGTCTTAATCGCAGTAGAAGCGCGCACAACATCCCGCAGTTCATCCAGAGAACCAATCTGCCCTTTGCCCATCGCCTGCATCAAAAGATTGCCCATTGCAGTCGCCTCAGCCGGACCCGACAGCACCGCCCGCCCTGTTGCAGACGCGATAAACTGGCACAAAAGCGTATTGTGAATGCCCCCACCCACAATGTGAATATCGCCCAGCGTCTTGCCCAATACATCTTCGAGCTGCCCCAGAACATAGCGACATTTGAGCGCCAGACTCTCCAGCGCCGTACGAATAATATCCCCCTCACTATCGGGTATCGGTTGACCAGTACGCCTGCAAAAATCCCGAATGCGGGACGGCATATCCCCTGGCGTACCAAAATCGGCGTGATCCGGATCGATAAACGACGCGAGCCGATCCGATTCCATCGCCAGCCCCATCAACTCTTCCCACGAATAATCTTTCCCCGCCAAAGCCCACACGCGGCGGCACTCCTGCACAATCCACAGCCCCGAAATATTCTTCAAAAACCGAATCATATTGTCAACACCGCCCTCATTGGTAAAATTGTGCGCGAGCGCACGCTTATTAATCGCAGGCGCGGGCAATTCCGCCCCCATCAACGCCCACGTGCCACAACTGATATAAACCGCATCGGGCGAAGAAAGAGGCACAGCCGCAACCGCAGACCCCGTATCGTGACAAGCCGGTGCAATCACATCAATCGGTGCAATATCCATCTCATCCGCAATGCTCCTGCGAACAGGACCGAGCACCGTACCCGGAGACACCACATCCGGAAGCATATCCGTGGGAATATCCAGCGTATTGAGCATTGATTTTGCCCAGGCATTCTCGCGCGGATTGAAGAACTGCGTGGTCGTCGCATTGGAATACTCACACACCTTCATACCCGTAAACCAGAAATTGAACAAATCGGGCATTGTGAGAAACGTACGCGCAATATCGAGCTGCGGCGATTGCGACAGACGCTGCGCGAGCAACTGATACAGCGTGTTAAGCTCCATAAACTGAATACCCGTCTGCTCAAAAATCTCCTCGCGAGAAACCCGTTCAAATGCGACATCCATCATCCCCTGTGTGCGCGCATCGCGGTAACAAAAGGGATTGCCGAGCAAATTGTCCTGCGCATCGAGCAAGCCATAATCGACTCCCCACGTATCACAGCCCATACCATTGAGCGGTTCCCCGGACCGAACCGCGAGACGCAACCCCGTACACATCTCGTCAAACAGCCGCAGCGCGTCCCAATAATAATGATTGCCGATGGGTATCCCCTGATTGGGAAACCGGTGAATCTCTTCAATATCCAGACGCGCGCCATCAAAACGCCCCAAAACAGCCCGGCCGCTGGACGCACCCAAATCATAAGCGAGATAATTGGTTGTCGATGCCATAAAAAACTCCATCAGGATGTGCAAGATTAGAGGATGAACAGGATGAAAATCAAATGCAACTACATACAAGCAACCACAGATGAAAGGCACCCCTGCTGTGAAATAAATACGAGAGCAACAGCACTGGTGCAATTCGCATTGTGTTCATACAATTCAGTGGCTATTATAGGACGCAGTTGGGAAGTGTCAAGTATTTCGTTATCAGGAGTGTGTATTATGAGCAAAGAATTGAAAGCCGTTTTTCATTTTTGGAAGCATTTTGCACGCCAAAATGGCCTGAATCGCCGCGATTTAATCAAAGGCGTCGCCACCGCAAGTCTCGGTCTCGCAGCCGGAACCTTCGCCGCCCCACAACTCTACGGAAATTCAAACGTAGCGAAATCAAAACTACGCAATCGCATCCAACTCGAAAACGCCAGGCGTGGAACGCGCGACTGGTTGCTCACTAAGACCGACATCAACGACATTGAACCGGTGGAGTTGTGGCGTTCCCCGCGAATCGAGGGCTACTGCTCCGAGACGAGCGTGAGTGCTGGCGACACGATCAAGATCATGGTGAGCACGAATCCAGTGTCCCAGTTTGACCTGGAAATCTTCCGCACAGGCTATTACGACGGCACTGGCGGGCGTTTCATGAAGCACTTTGATTCTATACAGGGCAAAACCCAGGCCGATCCGCCGATAGGCGAAAACCGTCTGCGCGAATGCAAGTGGGAACCTTCCGTAGAATTTGAGATTCCAGACGATTGGCTCAGCGGCGTCTATCTGGGCAAACTCACCGCGAAAGAAGAGGGCGTGCAAAGCTACGTCATCTTTATTGTGCGCGATGATCGCCCCTGCGATTTGCTCTTCCAGTGCAGCGACATGACCTGGCAGGCCTACAACAGTTGGCCTACCAACGAGTGGTCTCTTTACCACAACGACGATAATGGCTACACGGGACATAAGAAAAGGAAAAAGTGGAGCACGGACCATAACGATACCGGATGGGTGAGTTTTGACCGTCCCTACGCCCAGTTCTGCCAGGATCATCTGGTCAAGAATCCCAAGTCCGTGGGCACGGGCGAGTTTCTTCTTTGGGAATTCCCCCTCTCCTATTGGATAGAGCAGCAGGGCTACGATGTATCGTATATCTCAAATGTGGATACGCACAGGCACGGTCCGAGATTACAACGCGCGAAAGGCTTTATCTCGGTAGGGCACGACGAGTATTGGACCCGGGAGATGTACGACAACGTCATCGCGGCTCGGGATGCCGGTGTCAACCTTGCGTTCCTGAGTGGTAATTCGGTTTGGGGTGTGGTGCCTTTGCTGCCCTCTGCCGAGGGGCAGCGCCACCGGATCATGCGACGCGAAGATAAGTTCATTGGCGAGGAACTCAGCAAGATGTTGAACAAGAGACGCGGCACCCCCGCCAGGTATCCAGCGGGGCCGGACGCGGCGTTGCTCATGGGGGGACGCACCGCCGGCATTGGCGGAGGTGACTGGACCTGCACCCAACCCAATCACTGGATCTATGATGGCACTGGCATGCAAAAAGGTGACACCATTGATGGACTAATAGGCTGGGAATGGCATGGATCGCCTGCTCTCGAACTGCCTAACTTTGAAGTTCTGGCCGAGGGACCGATGCTGCCGAAGAATCGTAGGTACAGTCCTCATGCCGCTACGATCTACGATGGGCCAAAGAATAATGTCGTATTCAACGCCGGGACGATCTGGTGGGCGCAAGGCTTGTCGTCGCCTCCAGGCCACGTATTGCCCGCACACAGGCATGCCAAACCGAAAGGCCCGGACCCGCGCGTGCAGCGTATGATGGAGAATGTGTTCCAACAGTTTATCCAATGATGATTAAGGAGGAGAACTTGAATCTAAATACCCAGAGACCAAATATCCTGTTCATCATGACAGATCAACAGCACGCAGACATGATGAGTTGCACAGGTAATAAGTGGTTGAAGACGCCGGCCATGGATAGCCTGGCACGAGATGGCATCCGTTTTGAGATGGCATACGCGACAAATCCCGTATGTGTCGCAAGCCGAACCAGCATGGCCACAGGCGTCATGTCCTGTCGCCTTGGTGCGGGCAACAATGGCCCTGGCATGGCGATCAAGCAACTCCCGCCTGAAGTGCACAATCATTCGATGGGCAAGATCATGAAGCGTGCCGGCTACGACACGTTCTATGGCGGAAAAGTGCATATGTGCCCCCCGCTGGCCCTAGAGAATGCAGGTTATGACGAATATTTCCGGAATGACCGCGAAGCACTGCCTGCGGCCTGTCTCCAATTCATGGAGAAGAAGAGAGACAACCCCTTTTTTGCCGTAGCATCATTCATCAATCCCCACGATATCTGCTTTGCTCACATTGCCCGCAATGGCGAAGATAGGCACGGCGTGTTGGCGTTACATAAGGAGGCGTCCTCCCTTGAGATGGATGAGCTTCCGCCACTTCCAGACAACTACGCGATACAGCAGAATGAGCCTGCAGCGATCGAAGCACACCTGAATCCCAATGCGCCAACGCCCGCTATCACGATGCGGAAGGAATATGACGAGAAGGCATGGCGAATCAATCGGTGGATCTATCATCGACTTACCGAAAAAGTCGATCGCCACATCGGCGACATTCTCGACGGTTTGAAAAAAGCCGGACTCGAAGAAGACACCGTTGTGATTTTCACCAGCGACCACGGCAATATGGATGCGAGCCACAGGCTGGCATCCAAGGGTGTCTTCTATGAAGAATCGGTAGGTGTTCCGTTTATCCTCAAACACATAGGAGGCGCTCCAGGTGGCCGTACGAACAGGACGCATCTGGTCTCCACAGGGCTCGATATCCTGCCCACAATTTGTGACTACTCAGGCATCAAGCAGCCTGACCATCTTCTTGGTGTGAGCCTTCGCCCGCTGGCAGAGGATAGGCGTGTGGACGACTGGCGTACCTATGTGGCGTCTGAAAACCACTGGACCCGAATGATCCGAAGTCAGAGATACAAGTATTGCGCCTACGATCACGCGTTCGGGAATGAGTCACTGGTTGATATGGAGAATGACCCTGGTGAAATGCAAAACCTTGTTGATGATCCCAAATTCCAGGACGTACTGACTGAGCATCGCAGACTCCTTGCGGATTGGAGCAACCTTTCCGAAGACAAAGACGCCTCGAAATACCTTGAGAATGGTTAGTGTTGTTCGTCTCAAGTTGCGGACAGGCGCGTGCAGTGTTTTGATTGAACAGGGCAAGTTGAAAAAAGATTGAAACTTTATCGGAAATTCAACCTACAACAGGGCAACCACAAGTACTTAATAATCATGAACCGTCTTTCACGACAAGAGCAAATCCGTATTTTTCGATATTTATTTCCTGTCGCTATTGTCCTGTCGTTATTGTTGTACGGCATTTTTGGTTCAAAGGTGATATGGAATGCGGTCTTATATCTGGCGATTGCCACATTTATCTTGCGGATGATACGCATGTGGCTTGAGTTTAAGGAAGAAAAAAAAGATCAAAAAAAAGGAATGTAATCTTGTATAGAAAGGAGGTAAGAGAATGCCGAAACCGAAGAAACTCACACGCACAGCGAGGCTTGCCAATAAGGGCCTCATTCATCCCCCACCCTGGCTGCCAGACAACATGATGCTCGAAGGACTAACCGGATCTTTTGCCTACGGATGCGAAGACCCCAAAAAGGCTGATCGGGATATTGTCGGAATCGTCATCCCCCCAAAGACTGTTATTTTCCCCCACCTTGCAGGATATATTCAGGGCTTCGGTACACAACCCCCAAAGTTCGATCAATTCCAGGCACACGGCATAGAAGCAAAGGATGAACGGAAAACTTATGACATTGCGATCTACAATATCGTGAAGTTCTTCCAGCTTGCAATGGAGAACAATCCAAATATGGTGGAGATTCTATTCCTTCCTCCCAGATGCCTGTTATCTACCTCCCAGATTTATGATCGCATGCGGCAAAGCCGAAAAACTTTTTTGCACAAGGGAGCATACCACAAGTTTTTGGGTTATGCCCATTCCCAGCTCAAGAAGCTCGATGCAGAAAGCCGCACAAACCCGCGCCGACAATCAGATATCGAACGGTTTGGATATGATACCAAATTCGGGTATCACCTGGTTCGTCTATCTTATGAGTGCGAAATGATCATGCGAGAAGGCGATATCGTGCTTGATCGGTATAAAGAGATCTACAAATCAATCCGTCGGGGAGAATGGACAAAGGAGCAACTCAGAGAGTTCTTTGACCGCAAAAAAGCGGAACTCGACAAGCTCTATGATGATAAGGAAAGTCCGATACCGCACAAGCCAGACGAAGACAAGATCAAGGCATTACTCCTGGAATGTCTCGAGATCCATTATGGTTCTCTAAATACCACCATCGCCAAAGACGTATCCGTTGAGGCCCTGCTCGATGAGATAGATCTGGTGACTTCAAAATATCGCAAACAAGCCGAAGGCAAAAAGTAGAGTTGTATGGATTTGGAGGGAAATGGTGAGGGAACTATAGAAATGGAAATTTTACTAGCAATAATCGCTGCCGTTTTGCTGATACAGAACGCGGTCGACGCTCAAGAACAACGACGCTCGGAAGCCTCGCGCAGCGCCATGTCTGCCGCAACGGATCTACAGTCGCATGGCGTGACGCAAAATCAGATCGAATCGCTGGCCGGAATTATGCGTCAGGCTGTGCAGCAGGGCCAGATTGCGGGGGGATCCTTTCTTGTCGCCCACAAAGGAGAAATCGTCTTTCGAGAGGCGTTCGGATATGCCGATATCGAATCGAAGCGACCATTCACTACGGACGAATTGCTTCCGATCGCATCTGTCTCCAAGCCCTTTATGGCAAGCGTGGTAATGGTCCTGGTTGAACAGGGGAAGGTGAACCTGGACGATCCGGTGGAGAAATACCTGCCAGAGTTCAAAGGGGTAAGGGTTGAAGGCAACCAGTCGCCTGCGCGGCCGATGACGATTCGCCACCTGCTATCGCACACCGCAGGCTTTTGGGGGAACCGGGGAATCACGCCCGAGAAGATGGATCTCATCTTTAATTTCGAACGCCCGCTGGCCGAAGCGGTCAACGGCATTGCAGAGTACGATCTCGTCTATGAGCCGGGAACGAAATGGATCTATTCCGGCACTGGATATTGCGTGTTGGGTCGTGTCGCGGAAGTCGCTCTTGGCCAGTCACTCGAAGAGATTGCACAGGATGCTTTGTTTCGCCCCCTGGGTCTGAATAACACGACCTTTTTGCCCTCTATCGAAGCGCGAAAGACGGTGCCCACGGGGTATCTGAGACAAAAAGGAAAACTACAGAGACAACGTTCCATGGCGGAGATCGAGGATTTCCGCTTCATCCTGTCGGGAGGATCGCTGTTTACCACGTTGGACGATCTGGCGGTGTTTGGTCAGATGCACCTGAACGACGGCGTGTTTGACGGAAAGCGAATCCTTTCCAGGGCATCCATAAGCGAGATGCGGCGACTACAGTCACCTGACAGACCTCGGAGGACCTACGGATTGGGATGGTTCCGAGACGACGTTTCAGAGTCCGGCCTGGCCGATCTCGTTTTTCACGGCGGCGCGTGGGGGGCGCATTTTCGAATTGATCGGAGGCGGGGGTTGGTGTGCGCATTTCTTGTTTATCAGAATGCGGTTCAGGTCCAGGACCTGAAAGATAGGCTTATACAACAAGTCTATGAGATGTTTCCGGCACCGAAGGGTCGTTGATCGTATCATCCTCAGATAAGACAGAATTTAACAATCCGTTGATGGAGCGTATCAGCGGGGAGTTTTTTTTATGAGAAACCGCATGAAACCTATCGTCGCGCACAGTGCCAACCCCTATTTGCCAGCCACAGCCACCTGGATATATGATCAAATTCGCGCACTGAAACGGTATCGCCCCATCGTCCTCACACAAACGCGCCAGAACCTGGATCGTTTTCCCACAGAAACCGTCTTATCCGCCGAAGATATCTCACCTGTCCGCAGAACAACCCTCCGCCTCATTCGCAAAATGCGCGGTACGTACGCTGGCTATAAAAACTGGCTGCGCGAATACAACGCCGTCCTCATCCACGCGCACTTTGGGCAAGAAGGATACCGGTGTCTCTCCGCAAAACAGCGCGCGGGCATCCCCCTCATCACCACCTTTTACGGCCTGGACGTATCGGCACTGCCCCGGCAAAAAAAATGGCAAAAACGATACAAACGACTCTTTGCCGAAGGCGACCTCTTTCTGGTCGAAGGACCCTTCATGGGCGAACAACTCATCGCACTGGGATGCCCTGCCAACCGGGTAATCGTACAACATCTGGGCGTAGATCTCGAAAAAATTCCCTTCAGAACAGACCACACACCCAAACAACCCATCGTATTGACATACAGCGTATTTCGAGAAAAAAAAGGATTGAAATACGCAATCCAGGCATTTTCAAAAATAGCAAAAAAATATCCAAACGCCCAACTGCGGATGATCGGCGACGGACCTTTGCGTCCACACCTACAAGCTGAAATACGAAATCTACACCTTGAAAACCGCGTCAAAATGCTCGGCCTGCTTCCCCATCCCACCGCACTTGAAGAACTAAAACGCGCGACAATCCTCCTCTATCCCAGCGTCACAGCATCAGATGGCGACACCGAAGGCGGCGCACCCGTCGCGCTCATCGAAGCCATGGCAATGGGTATCCCCATCGTATCGTCTCAACACGCCGACATCCCCGAAGTCGTCATCGACAAAACCTGTGGCCTATTATATCCCGAACGAGATATAGCGGGCCTCGCTGAAGGATTGGACACCCTCCTCAGTTCCCCCGAACAATTTGGCCGCGCTGGCCGCGCCCATGTCGAAAAACAGCACAACCTGGGGAGACAAGCCGAAAAATTAGAGGTGATTTATGATAGGGTCCTGAAAAAAACATAAAGAGTGGGACGGCACAGGGGCCGTCCCCTACAACAACACCTTCTGGATCGCGGCTCAACACCATGCCGCGATGACGGATGACAGAACGACACACGCACTCCAGCCCCCAAAGTATAATCCTTGACATCCGTGACTATTGACACAATTTATTGCAGTGTCATTCCCCGCGAATTCAAACTGGAGACAGAAATGCCTGAACACCCCAACCTCGTATTTGTATTCCCCGACGAATATCGCAGACAGGCCATGGGATTCATGAACGAAGACCCCGTCATAACGCCCAATATCGACCAATTTGCGTCTGAAAGCCTCGTATTAACCGACGCCGTAAGCACCAGACCCGTATGCAGCCCATATCGGGCAATGCTCTTCACCGGACAATATCCCCATGCCAATGGCGTACTGGGCAACGTCAACTCCACCACAGTACAATACGAAAACTACCTGCGAGAAAACGCGCGGTGCTTCTCAGACGTATTGCACGACGCTGGCTACAACCAGGCGTACCTGGGCAAACTACACCTCGATCCCCCCAATGAGCAATATCAATACACAGAAGGACCGAGAGGAAATGGCGTCATCTGGGACTCATACACCCCACCGGGACCGCGCAGACACGGATATGACTTCTGGTATTCCTACGGCTGTTGCGACTGGCACTTCAACCCCCACTATTGGACCGGCAATGACCCCATTGAAAAGCGCATTGACCCGCGGGAATGGTCTCCCAAACACGAAACCGACATCGCAATAAACTACATCCGCAACAAAGGCGGCAAATACAGAGATCCCGAAAAACCATTCTCACTCGTCATATCCCACAACCCACCGCACATGCCATTCAAACAAGTACCGGAAAAATACGTCGCCCAATACGGCGATGCCACCCATGAAGACCTCTTAACGCGCCCCAACGTCCCCACAGACACAAGCGGCGACAGCGCCCGCGAAAATGTAAAACACTACTTCGCCATGGTAACCGGCGTCGATGAAAACTTCGGACGCATCCTGGACTGTTTGAAAACAGAGGGCCTGGAAGAAAACACCATCGTAGTCTTCACCTCTGACCACGGTGAAATGATGGGCAGCCACGGCCGCATAGGCAAAACCGTACACTACGAAGAATCCTTTACCGTGCCATTTATCATCCGCTGGCCCGGAAAAATCACACCCGGCACAGATAATTTGTTAATCGGCACACCCGACTTAATGCCCACATTGCTCAACCTCATGGGTGTGGGACAGGTCCCCGACAGCGTCCAAGGAACGGATTACTCCGACATCCTCCTGGGCAAAGAAAGCACGCGCCCGACATCTGCACTCTACCTCAACGTAAATCCCAACGACCCTGCGGGCGGATCGCGCGGTGTGCGCACACACCGACACACGTATGTGATCACGCGAACGCCCGAAGGCGAAGAAATAATCCTCCACGACAATGTAGCAGACCCCTATCAACTCCAAAACATCGCCAGCGATCATCCCGGCCTTGAAGCAGAACTTGAGAAAGAAATGAATAACTGGTTGGAAAAAACCGGCGACCCATGGTTAATCCAACAATAAGGAGCAATAAATGCCAGACACCCCAAACCTCCTCGTCATACACACCGATGAACAAAGCTGCTGGACATTGAGCGCATACAACGGAACACTCGTCGAAACGCCCCACATCGACTCCCTTGCAAACGAAGGCGCGATCTTGACCAACTTCATGGTCAACGTCGCCGTATGCACCCCATCCCGGGGCGTATTCCTCACTGGACGCTACGAACATGTACACGGCGCGTACCGCAACAACATCCCTCTCAACCGCGATGAAATCACATTTGCTCAAGCATTAAAAGACCGCGGATACGACACCGGATACGCGGGCAAATGGCACCTGGACGGTCCCCCGCGCCCCGGCTGGGTACACCCCGAACGCACAATGGGCTTTGACGACGCCCAATACATGTTCAACCGCGGACACTGGAAAAAAATCGAAGACGTCAATATGGGCGATGTACAACCCACAGTGTTTAACTACAGAACCATGGGCGACGAAAAAACCTATCCAACCGACTGGCTAACCGAAAAAACCAACGAATTTATGACGCGAGATCGAGAAAACCCATTTTGTTTTATGCTCAGCATACCCGATCCCCATCCGCCATTCACCGTGCGCCCACCGTACGACACCATGTACGATCCCGCAGACATGCCATTGCCCGACACGCGCAACGAAGAAAATCAGCCCAGTTGGGTACCCAAAAAACAGGCTCCAAAAGACGAAATCCTGCGCAAACACATGGCCCAATACTGCGGCATGGTCAAAGTCATCGACGACTGCGTGGGCAGAATGCTCGATGCGCTACGCGAAAAAGGGATCCTGGACAACACAATAGTCGTATTCACCTCCGACCACGGCGAATACCTCGGCGAACACGGATTAATGGGCAAAAATCAACTCTATGAAACGGCTTATCGCGTCCCCATGTTAATCCGCTGGCCCGAAAAAATCGCTGCAGGAACGCGAATAGATCGCCTGGTCGGATCCGTCGATTTTATGCCCACCATCTTGACCCTCATGGGATTTGAACCCTGTGGCCGAGAACACGGGCGAGATGCATCTGCACTCTTATGCGGCGAAGAAACCGAATGGGACGACATCTGTTATATCCACCACGACCCGAACAGAGCTGGCGTATTCACCCCCAATTACGAACTCGCCTATGTGAAAGACCACGACGCCATACTCTTTGATCGCCAAAACGATCCCGACCAGGTGAACAACCTGTTTGATGCCCCCGAACACCGGGAAATGATCGCAACCATGACCGCCGACCTCGCCGCACATCACGCATCGGTCAACTCGCCATCAGCAGAATGGTTGCGGGAGCTATAATAGGAGGATCTATGGCATTTGATTCACGGCTGCAACGAGATATAATGGGGCGGTTTGCAACGGGTGTCACCGTCGTCACCACGCGATACAAAAACGGCGACATAACCGGCATGACAGCCAATGCCGTCATGTCTTTGTCGCTGGACCCACCGCTCGTCGTGGTATCGGTCGATAAATCGGCCACCATGCACAGCGCCTTATCTGACGGACAGTGCTATGCAATCAACATCCTCACCCGAGAGCAGGAACACTTATCCAACCGATTTGCCATGCCGGGACCAAAGGACTTTTCCGATCTGGCATTGCGCGAAAGCAAAACAGGTGCGCCGATCCTGGAGGGAACACTGGGATATCTCGACTGCAAGATAGTGAACATCGTGCCAGCAGGCGATCACGACATGTTTGTAGGAGAAATACTGGCGGGAGAATTGGGAGAAGGGAACCCGTTGCTCTATTATGGAGGGAAGTATCGAAGTATGGCAGACGAATAAGCTCAGGTATGAACATACATATCCAAAAATCGCTTTTCCCCTTCCGAACTGCCAATAAGGAGAATCTCCGCCGCTCTTGGCAGCGGATCATTGGGATCTGGATTGAGCTGCATTTCGTGGTTATTATTAACAGCGATAACCGTACAGCCCGTATTCCTGCGAATAGCTGAATTTGCAATCGTTTTTCCAACAAGCGAAGAGGGCATTTTCATCCTAAACACACTGATATCCTCACTAAATACGCTCAGGCTCTCTGCCACCATCAGGGTATCACTGCGTTTTAAGAAATTGAAAATCGCATCTGCGCCCATCGACGCATAAGACATGACAAAATCCGCGCCTGCGCGGTGCAGAGTCGCGATATTTCTCTCTTGCGTAACGCGACTGATAATCTGAATTTCCGGATTTAATCGCCGGCAATAAACCGTGAGATAAACATTGATATCATCATCGTGCGTCGTAATAATAACCGTCAACGCATTCATAATCTCGGCTCTTTTCAAAACCTCAAAATCCGCGGCATTGCCCACAATGCAATTATCGAGCCTCTGAGCCTGGTCTGCATCTTTTTCCACAATCCGATAGTCGATACCCTGTTCCACAAGGGTGCGCGCAGCCTCCATGCCAACGCCGCCGCCCCCAATGATGACAACTGGAGCATTTGAAACTTTGTAGATACAGAACAACTCGTTAAATCTATCCAATTGACTCTGTGTCCCCGTCATAACCAGCACAGTGTGGGGACCAATGCGGGTATCGGGCAATGCCGACTGAAAAATACCGCGCTCCCAAACACCGACCGCCGTCAGACCCAGTTCTCGGCGCAGGCCAATCTCCTCGAGAGTTTTGCCTACAAGAGGCGTATGGGCCGCCGTGGTCTCGGCAATTAACAAATCGTCGTACTGACCAATCACATGCGCTGCGGTCTCCCCGCTCTGGGTGCGTCGCGCAAGAGATGAGCCGAGCATCTTGTCAAGCTGAAGCACATGGTCACATCCCGCCAATTGGAGAATATCCACAGAATCGGGATCGTCTGCTCTGGCAATAATCGGCACAGTGGGATTGAGATCGCGTACAGTAAATGCGATATGGGTATTAATCGGATCGGTATCTGTTGCCGCAACAAGTGCCGCTTGCTCAATCTGCATTTTTTCATAGGTATCCGGATTGTCCAAATCCCCAACCACAACATTGATACCCTGATCGTAAAGTTGCTGTGCATGCGCCAAATCTGGCGTGAGGAGATAATAAGAATAGTGGTAGCGATCCAGCTTGTTGATAAGCGCTTGTGTAATGGGGTCATAGTTGGTCAAAAGAACATGCTCTCGCGTACTGCGGGGCAACTGACGCGGCGCGCGGGCTTCGGATTGGGCTTGAATCCACGGTGCGTAAAAAAACTGAATAAAAGTAAATGGCAGAACAATGAGCAAAAAAATCATACCCGTCAGCAAAACCAGCATGGAGAATAAACGCCCCAGATCCCCCTGAAAGGTAATATCGCCAAAACCCAATGTTGACATAACCGTAAGCGTCCAATAAAAACCCGTAAACCAGCTAAACTCCTGGCCCTCACGGAGCATGATCAAATGAAAAAGAACGCTAAAAATTGTGACAATCACAGAAAAGGCCAGCAGCAATTTGAACAGCACACCGAGATTTCGCCGAGCTGTGCGCTTTCCCAATAAAAAGGCGAGTTGTGGGGCAAGGCCTTTGAGCATATCGGTTATTCCTGAAAAAGGGACTGGGATCTGACCGCTGGGCGAGGCAGGCCTCGCCCCTACATCCACACCAACCACTAACTATTTGTTTTTCAAAAATAGGCTATCGCAACAGTTGTGTCAATTTGGTTCTCAGAACAGAAAGGAACTCGAAATGCCATCCAGATACAATATCCTGCTCATAATCTCAGAAGACAACGGGCAGCATATCGGTTGTTATGGCGACCCTTATGCACAAACGCCGCACATAGATAAACTCGCCTCTGAAGGCGTGCGATTTGAAAACATGTATGCCACACAGGCCGTATGCAGCCCCGGACGGGCGAGTATTCTAACCGGATTATATCCACACCAGAATGGTCAGTTCGGATTGGCAACCCACAAATACGCACTGTACGATGCATTTCCCAACATGCCCCGCCTGTTAAAAAACGAAGGATACAGAACCGGACTCATCGGCAAATTGCACATCAATCCCGAAGACGCCTTTCCCTACGACCTGCGGTGGAATCCGAAAGAATTTATCAGCTTTGCCAACCGCGACGTACGCAAAATGGCCGAAGTAGCAGGTGAATTTATGAAATCATCCGACGAGCCGTTCTTTTTGCAAATCAGTTTTCCCGACGCACACCTGCCATTCCACCGCCAACAATTTGGGGTACCAGAACAACCACAGGAAGGCAAAGACGTCGAAACGCTCCCATTTGTCGGCATTGATACCCCTCGCCTCCGAGAAGAAACCGCAGACTATTACAACTGCATGTCCAGATTGGACACCGGCATAGGACTGGTCCTACAACAACTGGACGCCCTGGGAAAAACCGAAAATACACTCGTAATTTTTACCACCGATCACGGCGCCCAGTTTTCACGGGGAAAAACATCGATCTACGAGGGCGGATTGCGCATACCGCTAATCGTGCGATGCCCCGGCATCGGTCTTGAAGGTCACACACGCGATGAATTGGTATCGCAAATCGACATCTTGCCAACCGTGACAGATATCCTGGGAATAGCATGTCCCACAGGTGTGGCAGGCGCATCCTTTGCCCCCCTGTTAAAAGGACAAAAAATTGAATGGCGGACTCATTTATACGCCGAATGGGGAAGCGGTGGCGTCGTCACGTATTTCCCACAGCGCTCCGTGCGAAATGGCCGATACAAACTCATCGCCAACCTCCTCCAGGACCGCCCAAGCCCGAGCGCACAGGGATATTCGGACAGAAACCAAAAATGGACATCCGGCGCGACACAAGAAGAAATTGCCGATTCCGACAAGCGCATTCGGGCAGCTTATGAACTCTACGAACAACCACCCGAATACGAAGTCTATGACCTGCAAAACGACCCCTGGGAATTTGAAAATCTATCCCATAATCCGGCATACCGCGACGTATTACAGGCATTAAAAAATCGCCTTGAGACCTGGCAAGAAGAAACCGACGACGCCCTGAGACACCCCGAAAACCTGCATCGCCTCACTCAAAAACACGACGAAATCCTGGAAAAATACTACGCGGAAAGTATATGGGGAAGTTCCCGGGATTACGAATGGGACTACACCGAATACCTCTACGACCAATAAGGAGAAAACATGGCAAAAACCTATCCGCAGATGGACGCAGATGGACGCAGATAAAAAATTCTATGAATATTAAGGAGAAAACATGGCAAAAACACACCTGACAATAGAAGGCGAAAAATTCCTGA
>JAPPIE010000268.1:0-2469 GCA_028874765.1 Gemmatimonadota bacterium | reverse complement strand
TAAGGAGAAAACATGGCAAAAACACACCTGACAATAGAAGGCGAAAAATTCCTGATAAATGAGAAGGAGACCTACTCAGACATTGACGGGACGAATCCCGATGCCCATGGACTGCTCATGAATGCCCGATTTATCCAGGGCATCTTTGACGACGCGATGGCCCCCAAACGCTTTGCGCGGTGGGGCCACAGCGAATGGGATCCCATGGCCAACACCGACCGCCTCATAGCGGCACTGCCCGAATGGTATCGCTATGGACTGCGCGCATTCACAACCGGATTCCAGGGCGGAGGTCCGTGTTTCACAACCCCAAATCACACCATCCAGAACAATCCCTTTGGCGAAGACGGCCTGAACCTCAACGCCGACTACGCCGAGCGGATGGACAAACTGATCCGGGGAGCAGATGCAATTGGAATGATCGTCATCGTCAGTTTCTTTTACGGCTCGCAAACCCGCTGGCTAAAAAATGAAAAAGCCATCCGCAACGCCGTAACAACCGCCTCGCGTTTTGTAAAAGAATATCCCAACGTCATCATCGAAGTCGCAAACGAAATGAATATTGGATCCTTTGCAAACCATCCCATCATACAAGAACCCGAAGGAATGGTAACACTATTGGATATCGCGAGAAAAGAATCGGGCGGCTTGCCCTGTGGGTGCAGTGGCGGGGGTGGATATCGCAACCGGGAAGTCGCCGAAGCCAGCGACGTCATACTCATACACGGAAATGGCTGCACGCGGCAGCGATATCACAACATGATCCAGGAAGTGCGAAACTGGAACCTGAACCGCCCCATCGTGTGCAACGAAGACTCCCAGGCCATAGGACAACTCCAGGTCGCCTATAAAACGCAAACCTCGTGGGGATATTACAACAACATGACCAAACAAGAGCCACCCGCCGACTGGGGAATCACCACCGGAGAAGACACCTTCTTTGCACATCGGATGGCAGAAGGCATAGGAATCGACACAGACCCGATTGATGACCAGTACTACCTCCAGGGCCTGGAACCCGATTGGGAATACCGGGGCCAGCGCTGGCTTCGACTCGCCAGCTTATACCCCGAAACAATCAGCTATGTCGATTTTTATCGGAATGGCAAATACTACGACACCGCATACGACGAACCCTTTTCCCTGCACTTTCAGACCAACTGGCGACAAGGCGGCATCGACGTGCGAGACGATGACCGGGAATGGAAAGCCGTTATCCACCTCGGCGATGGGGAAGTGATTGAATTAATTCGCATTTAAAAACTCATCCAGCGCATTTACCGCCTCGTCAATATGTTCTTTCTCAATCACCAGCGGCGGCAAAAAACGCACCACATCTGGCCCTGCGACACATACCAGAATATCGTTATTTTCTCGAATCGCATTCATCGCATCCGCCGCTGGTATCTCCTTTAGCACTGCGCCCGCGATCAATCCGCTGCCGCGAATTTCCGTCACCTTCTCGGCGTGTTTGTCTTTCAGTGCACTCAGTTTCCCAAACAAATACCCACTCTTCTCCTGGATACCCTCAATAAATGCGGGATCAGATATCGTCTTAAACACCTCAATCGCCACCGCACACGACACGGGATGTGCCCCAAAAGTCGCGGCGTGATCCCCCGGCTCCACGGCATCGGCCACATCCTGCGTCACAAGCGTCGCCCCAATCGGCAACCCGCCAGCCAGAGGTTTCGCAAGCGTCATAATATCTGGCGCCACGCCGTACTGCTCATAACAAAACAGCGAACCAGCCCGCCCCAAACCGCACTGAATCTCATCGAAAATCAACAACATCTTCATCTCATCGCACAAAGCGCGCACACCCTCCAAAAATACCAGATCTGCCGAATGAATACCCCCTTCTGCCTGCAACGGCTCCAGCAACACAGCCACCGTCTGGCCATCTGCTATCTTCTCCACCGACTCCAAATCGTTCAAATCGGCAAACTCAATACCCGGCAGCATCGGTCCAAAACCCTGGTGATATCTGGGTTGCCCCGTTGCAGAAATCCCGCCATAGGTTCGCCCGTGGAAAGAATTATTCATCGCAATAATTTTATTCTTGGGCGCATCTTCAAAATTCTTATACCCCCACTTGCGCGCAAACTTCAGCGCAGCCTCAATGGACTCTGTCCCACTATTGCAGAAAAACACGCGATCGGCAAACGAATGCTCGCACAACAACTGCGCCAACTGAGGTGCCGGAATCGTGTGATACAAATTTGAAACATGGATCAACTTGCCCAACTGCGCGTTGGCAGCCTCTTGAATCATCGAATTGTTATATCCCAGGGCATTGACAGACAGGCCACTTACGAAATCGAGATAATGCTTCCCGTCCGTATCCACAATATGGACCCCATCGCCCTTTTCCAGCACAAACTCGGGCCGTCCATAGGTCTGCAAAATGTACTTCTGTTCTAAGTCAATAATTTCTCGAGTCGTCATGCTAAATCCTTATGGTTAAAA
>JAPPIE010000092.1 GCA_028874765.1 Gemmatimonadota bacterium | reverse complement strand
TATGGATAAACTCAAGGTTGGTATTCTCGGTCTCGGTCGCGGTTTTACGCATTTTAGAAATTTCCTCGCTCTGGAAGAGGCTGAGGTTATTGGTGCTTGTGACCGCTTTCCGCGTTTGAGAGAACGCGCCGAGCAACACCTGACATCGGTTGGTGCATCGGCTCCGATTTTGCCCGAGTTTGACGATTTGCTCGATCTCAAACCCGATGCTATTGTGGTTGCTACGAATGGGAAATTGCAGGTGGAACACGGATGTGAGGCGATGCGCGCGGGGTGTCATGTGCTTTCGGAAGTGCCGGGGGCTTATACGCAGGAAGAGTGTATGAATTTGCGGCAAACCGTTGAATATACGGGCAAAACGTATATGCTGGGAGAAAATACCTGTTATTGGGATTTTTTTCGCTATTTTCGCAAGTGGGTTGCCGAAGATCGTTTTGGCCCTATTTCCATTGCTGAAGGCGAGTATATTCACCATTTGCCGGGTACGCTTTTTCGCCCGGATAGTTCGCGTCATACGCCGACGCGAGCGCGAGCAGCCGGTTATGCGGATACAATGCCGATCTGGCGTGCCGATCAACCTCCTATTCAATATCTGACGCATGACCTGGGGCCATTGCTCGAAGTGATTGATGATCGCTGTGTTTCTGTTTCTTGCCGCAGTGCGCCGTTCCGAAGTGCCGACGCGCCTCTGCGTTCCGACGGCCAGATCGCGGTGTTCGAAACAGCCAAGGGCGCGCTTATCAAGATTATGGTTACACTGAATACGGCCCGTCCTTCTGAACACCGCTATCGCATTTTTGGCGTTGAGGGCGGTGCCGAATGGTTTAGCTATGAAAAACACGCTCGGCGCTTTTCTCGAGGGGCAGATCATCGCAGTGGTTGGGAGGTTTTACCTGTTGGTCTCGGCGCACATGGCGATGATACTTCTGCAGGTCACGGCGGTGCGGACTTAAAACTCGCCCGACATTTTACACAGTCTATTCTCGCTGGCAAGCCATCGCCGATTGATGTGTATCGCGCCATTGAATACTGTCTGCCGGGGATTTTGGCAAATAAATCCGCCGAGTTGGGCGGTGCGCCAGTTCCCATTCCGGATTTTCGCCTCACGCCATTTGAACACACAATTTTTTGGGATAGTTTGGGGCTTCCCGAACGCGATCCAGAATCCCGGTCGTATCAGCCGCTTGGGTAGATCGCTGAGAATAAAAAAATCCGAATCATTGCGATTCGGATTTTTTCATTTTTGATGTTACGCATGTCAGGCGTTTTGTCATGCTGAGCGGAGTGGAACGGAGCCGAAGCATCTTTTCCACCAGCGTTAGAATCGAACATGTAAGCTGCTTGTAATCAGGCGTCCGATCCAGGGCGCACCGACAAGTGATTGATATCCCTGGTTTAGCAAATTGCTGGCATCCAAACTCAAGGTGGTGGTGAAGCGATCATTTGAAAGTGGCAATTGATAGGTGAGATTCAAGTCCAGAACAGTATGGGCATCTACATCGCCGACATATATACCCGATTGCATTGGAAAGCCGTCACGGTAGCGCAATTTTCCTCGGATCGTGAGCGGTATATTGGGCAGTTGGCAATCGATACCGATGTTAAATTTGTGCCGGGGGGCATTGAGGGCAATGTCGCCGATGTTGTCTAAATTGGGGAACAAGTCCTTGCTGACGTAGGAATAATTGCCGGTAAAAGCCCATATTTCGTTTAGATAATAAGCAAATGATAGGTCAGCACCGTAGAGCGTTATGTTGCCAAAGTTGCGGGGTGCGACGATCACTGCATTGGGGTCTGCCGCCTGTTCGGGCACTATGGTACCGAATGGGATCAGCGCTGCGTTGGCTACGAATAACGCCGTCAATTCATCCACGCCTGTTCCATTGCCATTGCCAACCAAACCCAACTCTGGCTCGTTGAGTTGGTCTAAAAAAATAAGGGCAATTGCGAGGCTTGCATTGGCAGGGTCTTTCAGGTTCTCGGTAAGCGCGTCTGTCAGGGCTTCGCTTAAGGGACCGGGGGCGAGAAATACGTTGGGCGTTTCAATCCGCAACGGGCTGACGAAATTTTTGATTCTGGTTTGATAGACATCGGCTGCCAGGATCAGTTTGTTTTTGATGACGCCTTTGTATCCCAATTCAAAGGTTTCTGTGATGGTGGGGCCAAGTTTTTCTATGTCTGTCACTGCATTGGCGAGGTCGGGTATGGGATCGAAACCCTGCGTTTCTGCATTCAGTGTCGCAGCCGTATTTTGCAAGCCCGGCAGTTGTTCTGGGATAGTTCCGGGAAAGATCTCGACGAGTTTTTCGACCAGCGCAACCGCTTGATCTGGTGGTAGCCCAAGCCCGCCTGCGATAAGCTCCGTTGCGAGAGGTTCCAGTTCAGATAGAAAGCCGTCCAGTATTGCCTCTCTGGCAGCGCGCCACATCAAATTGGTGGCCTGGGGGTCGTGCAGAGAGAAGTAGTGATCTTTTGACAAGCCCGCTATGGGCGCGAAAGCCGTCCGAAACATGGGGAGCCCATTGTCGTCTCTGCGAAATGTGAATCCGGTACCGGCAGTGCCCTGTGCGCGAAGGTCAATTGCTGGACTAAATCCCAATACCGGACTGAAATTTGTCCCCAGCATAAAGACGTCGGGAACGCCGACTCGATCTACAAACAAGTCGGGGGTTGAGGGCGTGCTAAATGCGCGGTTATATGTCAATCGCAGGGTGTTTTCCGGCGTGGGTTTGATGACCAGTGCCGCGCGAGGAGAAAAAAACAGATCTTCGATATGGCTGTGTTTGTCGATGCGTCCGGCCAGTATCAGATTGATTTGATCGCTCAGGTTGGTTTCGCTTTGTAGATAGATCCCGTATTCATCGATATCGTCATTGTTTTCATGCATGCCGTGTACGGTGCCCTGTGTTTTGGGCCGGGTGAGCAGCACGTCAGCACCATAAGCAAAGTGTTGTTTCTCTCCCAAACTGGCATTGTGTTGCAGTTGCAAGACTATCAAATGTGAATTATCTACAATTGGGTCGCCGGCTGTGATCAGTTCCGTTTCGCCCGCATTACTGGTGTTGTAGAAGACTTGTGCGAACCACCCGCGATATAGCAGGCGGCCTTGATAAAAATTATAGATCCAGTCTTTCGCCTGGCCCGCACCCAAATCCGTCTGTTGAAGACCGCTCATTTTTGAATAGCCCACCGACCCTATCAGCGTCAGGTCGTCTGTTGGTCGAAAATCGAGTCTGAACTCCCCACTTGTCCTTTCTGTGCTATAATCGCGTGGATTAAATCCGCGTGCTTCCACTTCCAGGGAATCGACATATTCCCAGTCATGGGTTGCAACATATCCACCTGAAATTTTGATCCCGATCTTGTTGTTGAGGCTGCTGGCGTGCCGCAGTGATAATTTTCGCACACTGCGCTGGCCGCCAGATATAGAAATTGTATTGCCTTCTGATCCAAACGGCGAGCGGGTGATAATGTGCATCACGCCATTGGCACTGTTGGGACCGTAAAGCGCGGATCCGGGTCCCAGAACGATTTCGATGCGCTCAATGTCGTCACTGGTAAGGGGGATCAAATCATAAGCATTGAGGCGCAGGGATGGGATGCGGGCAATGCGATTGTCAACGAGTGTGAGCAGTGCGCCAGAAAATACTTTGTTGAATCCGCGAACGACCATGCTGCCTTGCGATATGCCTGTTTGAGCATAGTCAACGCCGGGCAGAGTCTTGACATATTCACTCATGGTCAAGACTTCTCGATTTCTGATTTCAGATGCATCGACTGTTGCAATTGAGGCGGGCGCGTCCAGGGCTTTTTCCTGTTTGCGCGATGCCGATACCACGACTTGTTGACCAATGAGGGTTACAGCGGTCAGTTTGAAATCTCGCGTCATACTTTCGCCAGCGCGGATTTCTACATTCGATACAACCACCGTTTCATAGCCGATATAACTGATGGTGATTTCGTAAATGCCCGGTGGCAAGCGGTCGATGCGATAGTTTCCCTGGTCATTAGTGATTGCGCCCCGGATGCCTTCAATGGCCGGTCCTTTGACTATGATATTGGCACCGAATAAAATTACTCCGTCCTCTGTTTTCACTTTTCCAGTCAAGCTGCCGAAATCCTGAGCTATGACCGAGTAAGCATTCCACAGTACGAAAGCAAGGATATATAATACGCGCATCAAATCCTCCTTATCGCAATAATTCGGATTTTTTGGAAAAGCTTTTAGAATCGAATATTCAGGCCCGTTAAGACCAGGCGTCCAATAAATGGCGCACCGATAAATGATCGATATTCCTGGTTTAACACGTTGCTGGCTTCCACATTCCAGGTGATCTTGAAGCGATCATGTGAAATAGGCAACTGATATGAGGTACTCAGGTCCAAAACAGTATAAGCATCTACATCGCCGACATATACACCCGATTGCATGGGAAAACCATCGCGATAGCTCAATTTCCCGCGGATGGTGAGCGGTGTATTGGGCAGTTGGCAATCGATACCGATGTTAAATTTGTGCCGGGGGGCATTGAGGGCTATGTCGCCGATGTTGTCTAAATTGGGGAACCAATCATCGCTGACATAGGAGTAATTGCCCGTAAAAGTCCATATTTCGTTTGGATAATACGCAAAAGATAGGTCGGCACCGTAGAGCGTTATGCGACCAAAATTGCGATATGCGACCATCACCGCAGTGGGGTCCGATGCCTGTTCGGCAGACATGGTGCCAAAGGGAATCCCCGCGGCGTTGGATACAAATAACTGCGTCAATTCATCTATGCCTGTGCCATTGCCATTGCCAATTAGGCCCAGATCCGGCAGGTTGAGTTGATCTAAAAGACCGATGGCAATTGCGAGACTTGCATTGGCCGGGTCTTTCAAGTTCTCGGTAATTCCGTTTTCCAGAGCTTCGCTCATGGGACCGGCTGCGAGAAATACACTGGGTGTTACAATCCGCAACGGGCTGGTGAAATTTCTTTTTCTGCTTAGATAGACATCGGCTGCGAGAATGAGTTTGTTATTGATGACGCCTTTGTATCCCACTTCAAAGGTTTCTGAGATGGTCGATTCGATTTTGTTTATGTCTGCCACTGCATTGGCGAGGTCGGGCTCGGGATCAAAACTCGCCGTTGCCGTATTCAGTGTGCCGGCCGTATTTTGCAAACCCGGCAGTTGTTCTGGGATAATCCCGGGGAAGTCTGCAACCAGTTGTGCGGCTACCGCAGCAGCTTGATCAGGTGGCAGTCCAAGCCGATCTACGAAAAGCCCTGTTGCGAGAGGTTCCAATTCGGCCAGGAGGATACCCATTATTATTGATCTGGCAGCGCCCCACATCAAATTGGTGCCTTGCGGATCGTGCAGAGCGAAGTAGTGGTCTTTTGGCAAGCCCGCTATGGGCGCAAAGGGCGTCCGATACATGGGCAGCCCATTGTCGCCTCGGCGGAATGTGAACCCGGTACCGGCGGTGCCCTGTGCGCGAACGTCAATTGCTGGATTAAATCCCAATGACGGTTGCAATGCCCCGAACCCAAAGGGGTCGGGGACGCCGATCCGGTCTAAAAATAAGTTGGTGGTCGAAGGCGTGCTAAATGCGCGGTTATACGTCAAGCGCAGGGTGTTGAGCGGTCTGGGTTTGATGACCAGTGCCGCGCGGGGTGAGAAAAACGGGTCTTCGATATGGCTGTGTTTGTCGATGCGTCCGGCTAATACCATCTCGATTTGATCGCTCAGGCTGGTTTCACTTTGCAAATAGATCCCGTATTCATCGATGTTATCAATGTCTTCGTGCATGCCATTTATGGTGCCCCCTGTTTTGGGGCGGGTGAGCAGTACATCAGCACCATAAGCAAAGTGTTGTTTTTCTCCCAGGCTGGCATTGTGTTGCAATTGCATGACCATCAAATATGAATTATCCACAATTGGGTCGTCGGCTGCGATCATTCTCGTTTGACCTGCATTACTCGCGTTGTAGAAAATTTGTGCGAACCACTCGCGATATAGCAGGCGACCTTGATAAAAATTATAGGTCCAGTCTTTTGCCTGGCCCGCGCCCAAACCCGTCAATTCAATACCGCTTGTTTTTGTATAACCCGTTGATCCTATGATCGTCAGGTCATCTGTTGGTCGAAAATCGAGTCTCAGTTCTCCCAATGTCTTTTTCGAGTTGTAATCGCGTGGATTAAAACCGCGCGTTTCTACTTCCAGGGGATCGATGTACTCCCAGTCATGGGCTGAACTTTGCCCAACCGAAATTTTGATCCCAATTTTGTCGTTGAGGCTGCTGGCGTGCCGCAGTGATAATTTTCGCACACTGCGCTGGCCGCCAGATATGGAAATTGCATTGCCTTCTGATTCAAATGGGGAGCGGGTGATAATGTGCATCACGCCACTGGAGGTGTTGGGACCGTAAAGCGCGGATCCGGGTCCCAAAACCACTTCAATGCGCTCGATGTCTTCACCGGTAACGGGGATCATATCAAAGGCATTGAAACGCAGGGAAGGGACGCGGGCAATGCGGTTGTCAACAAGTGTGAGCAATGCACCGGAAAATACATTGTTGAATCCGCGAACCACCACGTTGCTTTGTGAGATGCCCGTTTTGGAAAAGTCAACACCGGGCAGGGCTTTGATATGCTCACTTGGCGACAAGACCCCCCGATCTCTGATTTCGGCTGCTTCGATCGTTGCTATTGAAGCGGGTGCGTCCAGGGCTTTTTCCTGTTTGCGCGATGCCGATACGACGACTTGTTGACCGATGAGGGCTACGGCGGTCAGTCTAAAATCTCGCGTCATGCTTTCGCCAGCGCGGATTTCTACGCCGGTTGCCACCAGGGTTTCATATCCGATATAACTGATGGTGATTTCGTAAATGCCCGGTGGCAAGCGGTCGATGCGATAGTTTCCCTGGTCGTTGGTGATTGCGCCTCTTACGCCTTCAATGGTCGGTCCTTTGACTGTGACATTGGCCGCGAATAATGCTTCTCCCGTTTCATCTTCCACTTTTCCAGCCAAGCTCCCGAGATCCTGAGCTACTACCGAGCAAGTACTCCATAGTAAGAGAAAAATGATCCACGATGTACGCATAACGCCTCCCTAATGTTTTTTTAGCTTTTAATAGCTACCACAATTATTTTGAAATAATAGAGAAAAAAAATACAAATGTCACGAACAAAAGCAGCGATCAGAACCCCGCCTCTCACGCCATAAAGACATATTTGAGAATAAATGTGATGGCCAATACATCTATAAAAAAATGTACTTCGGAGCCTTTTTTGCTCAATCTTTTGATTATGGGATAGGCTATAAATCCGAGTGCCAATCCATCGGCAATGCTGAATGTTAAGGGAATGGCTATCAGTGTTAAAAAAGCGGGTACGGCGTCCGACATATCATCCCAGGCAATGCGAGCAGCCGGGGCCATCATCATGACGCCTACGACGATGAGCGCGGGTGCTGTGGCAAAGGACGGTATGGCCTGTACCAGAGGTGTGAAAAATAAGGCGCAGATGAATAGGCCGCCGGTTACCAGGCTGGCAAAGCCCGTGCGTGCGCCCGAAGATATGCCAGCGGCGCTTTCGATATAGGTCGTTACTGTTGAGGTGCCCAATACGCTGCCGCATACGGTTCCAATAGAGTCTGATAGCAGTGCTTTGTTGGCGCGCGGCAATTGGCCTCGCTTATCCAGGTATCCCACGCGTTCGGATAATCCCACCAGCGTGCCCATGGTATCAAATAGATCGACAAAGAGAAATGCAAAGACGAGTTCTATTACTGCGGTGTGAAATGCGAGGGGCAGATGATAGATGGCTTCTCCAAAGAGATGGGTGGGCCAGACAGGCAGGCTTATGATACCTGTTGGCCAGGGCGTGAGTTCCGTGATCATGGATAATAAGGTGACGCCGATTACGCCGAGTAAAATTGCACCGCGGATGCCGCGCGCCAGCATGATGGCCGTGCCCCAAAGTCCCACCAGTGCCAATCCAACAGGTCCCGTGCGTACATTGCCCAGGCTGATCAACGTGGCCTGATCATCGACAATAAAACCCGCATTCTTAAATCCGATGAATGCAATGAATAGTCCAATGCCAGCGGCAGCGGCGAGCTTGAGAGGTTGGGGCACTGCTGTGATAATGGCCTCGCGCACGCGCAATACAGTTAATAATAAAAACAAGAGTCCGGAGGCGAGGACTACGCCCAGGGCCAATTTCCAATGTACGCCCATACCCAGTACAATTGTGTAGGTAAAAAACGCATTGAGGCCCATGCCCGGCGCCAGGGCAAAGGGATAATTTGCCAGAAGTCCCATAAGTATTGTTGCGATGGCTGCAGCAGCACATGTTGCGAATAGCAGTTCGGGAAATAAATCTTTGCCCAATGCGTCGGACAAGATGCCCGGGTTTACGGCTACGATATAAGCCATTGTCACAAATGTCGTTATACCACCTGTTGTTTCAGCGCGCCAATCTGTGTTTTGCGCGTTAAATTTGAAAAACTCTGCGATTGATCCTGTGTTTTTTTCTGTTCCCATTTTTTTTCCTTTCTCACATCTTACTTCTTACCCGCCTTACATGATACTTGCGTCTGCCATCAAATGCAATTAGATTGAAACCTATGGCACAACAGGTTCGGGTATTAGCAGTTCAAGGGAGGTCTCTCCCACACATCAGGGGAACTTGCCATGACCGAAGATATTGGCCCTTTGCTGAAGCACTGGCCCTATGATCCCAAAAACAGCATTCGCAAAATTTTCTCGTCCAAAGGTGTTGAAAAAATTCAGGTGCGCATAGATCAGGGTCCATTTCAAGGCATTCTACAGATGGAGCTCGACGGGCGTCCCGATGGGCGCAAACCGCACAGTAGTGTGTTTGTGCTGGATCATTTTACTGATAGGCTTCATCATTTCATTGAAGAACACGGTACATCAGATGGTTTTTCACTGAAAAAGGCGCACTGTCGTGAGCTTTTTGATGAAAGCCGACTGCTCTACGAGCGGTATGTTTTTTTACTCCAAATACGAGATTATGACCGCGTTATTCGAGATACAGAGCGCAACATGAGGCTGTTTCGTTTTGTCAACCAATACGCTGCTGCGGAAAACGATCGTCTCAATCTCGAAAAATGGTGGCCTTATGTTTTGCGAATCCACGCGATTGCGCGCGTGATGATTGAATCGCAAAAGAACAATTTTACGGAGGGCATGCGCATTATCCGCGATGTGCTCGACAAGATCGAAAATCTGGAAGAAGTAGAAGCAGAAGAATTTGCCGTTGAAAAAAAACGCTCTATTGAATCTCTGAACGAATTGCTCAACGAGCTTGAGCAACAGCGCCCCCTCACGGAATCTGAACGTCTGCAAAAAGAATTGCTGGAAGCAATTGACAACGAGGAGTTTGAACGCGCTGCCGAACTGCGAGACCGGATTAATATGATGGAAGATACGTGATATGTAGGGGCGAAAAATTTTCGCCCGCCAATGCCATGTAGGGGCGAGGCCTGCCTCGCCCTGCTTTTAACTAACGAGTTTTCTTGACAGAACTGGACTAAGCCTGTATCTTTTTTTCCTCACCGAAAGAAAGAGCTAAAGTTATGACACATCAGATCACCACATCCCACATTGCAATTACAACGGCTGTTGTAGGCCGTGTTGTAGTACTTGTACCCATGTGATGATGGGATTGATGATCGTATCGAAAAAACATCTTGTCCCGTCATCGCTACAATGCAATGGCGGTTTTTTTTTGTCTGACAAAGGACGCACGCGCAGGTGTGCTCCTATATCAAGGAGATTTTTGCAATGGCGAGCAATCCCCAGACTCTGGCATCTGGTTCCACTCCTGGCGAAATGAGCGGTGCCGATATTCTGGTTGAAAGTCTCATCCGCGAGGGGGTCGAAGTTCTTTTTGGCTATCCCGGAGGGGCCAGTATGGAAATGCACCAGTCCCTCACGCGTTCCAATATCCAGGTTGTATTGTGCCGGCACGAACAGGGCGAAATTTTCGCTGCTGAGGGATATGCCAAAGCCTCGGGCAAAGTTGGGGTGTGTATGGCAACGTCTGGACCAGGTGCTACCAATCTGGTCACGGGGCTGGCCGATGCCAAAATGGACTCTGTGCCACTTGTTGCCATCACGGGGCAGGTCCCCACTGCTGTTATTGGTCGCGATGCTTTTCAAGAGACTCCGATTATTGAGGTCACGCGGCAGATTACGAAGCACAATTATCTCGTGGATCGCATTGAAGATATTCCCCGCGTTGTCAAAGAGGCGTTTTTTATTGCCTCGTCTGGGCGGCCCGGTCCTGTGCTGGTCGATATTCCCAAAAATGTGCAGCAAAGTGTTTGTGTGCCCGATTTTCCCGAGACGGTTTCTATTCGCAGCTATACCCCCAATCATTTGCACGCCAGCCGTGCGCAAATTCAAGAGGTTGCGCAGGCGATTTTAGAATCCAAACGCCCGCTCATTTATGCAGGTGGAGGGATTGTGACTGCAGATGCGTCGGAAGAGCTTCGCGAGTTTGCTCGGAAAACACGTATTCCCGTGGCGCAGACGTTGATGGGGCTGGGGGTTTTTCCGCAAACAGATCCCCAGTCTTTGCAGATGCTGGGCATGCACGGGTCGGTTTACGCCAATTACGCCATCAATCACGCCGATTTGTTGCTGGCATTTGGGGTGCGTTTTGATGATCGGGTGACGGGTAAGCTCGAAGAGTTTTGCAAACACGGTCGCATTGTGCATATAGATATCGATCCTTCTGAGATTAATAAAAACAAGGTTGCTCATTTGCCGATTGTGAGCGATATCAAATATGCCCTGCAAGAGCTGAATAGTGTTGTTGTGCCGGGCGATTATCAGGTCTGGTGTGATGAGATTGAAACGTGGCGAGAGAAATATCCCTTCAATTACAAGGATGTGGAAGATGTTATTTTGCCCCAGTATGCGATTGAGATGCTCTATAAGATGACAGACGGGAAGGCCATTATATCTACAGGGGTGGGGCAACATCAGATGTGGGCGGCACAATTTTATCCTTTTGATGAGCCGCGCCGTTGGCTTACGTCGGGCGGTTTGGGAGCGATGGGTTTTGGTTTGCCCGCTGCGCTGGGAGCGCAATTGGCGTTTCCCGACGCGCTGGTTGTTGATATTGATGGCGATGGCAGTTTTGCGATGAATGTACAGGAGTTGGCGACGCTTTATGCGGAGAAGATTCCCGTTAAGACTATGATTCTCAACAATCAGCATCTGGGTATGGTGGTGCAGTGGGAGGATCGTTTTTACAAGAGCAATCGCGGGCATACGTTTATTGGTGATCCGGAAGCGGCACAGGCGCATGAAGATATGAATATTCCGCCGAGTCACGCGATTTTTCCCGATTATGTGACGATAGCAAAGGGTTTTCGCGTGCCAGCCGAACGGGCGGAACGCAAGGAGGATCTCGTGCCGGCTATTGACCGCATGATTTCTTCCAATGGTCCCTATTTGCTCGATGTGGTTGTGCCGTATCAAGAGCATGTGTTGCCCATGATTCCCTCGGGTATGACGTTTGCCGATATTATTACGGAGTAGGGGCAACCCTCGTGGTTGCCCGATGTATGTGTAGATGGAAAATCATAATGTAGGGGCGACCCTCGTGGTCGCCCATCTCGATCCCGCCAACCCTGGACATCTCTGAATGCGATGTCCATTTTTTTGTTTTATAGGGAACGCGAGTGCTGATATGATGGTCTAATCCTGCGAAACGGATAGAATAGACGAATCAGAGGAAAAGATAACATGGTTGATTTTGATGAACGAGATCTGATTCGTCAATGCCAAAAGGGCGATGTGCAGGCTTTCCGCCAGTTGGTTGAACGTTATGAAGACCGAATTTACGGTCTGGCGTGTTCGATTCTCGGGGACCCAGAAGTGGCAAAGGATGCGGCGCAAGAGGCGTTTATTAGAGTGTATAGAGCACTGGGAAATTTTGAGGGTCGGTCGAGTTTTTACACGTATTTGTATCGCATTACCACCAATGTTTGTCTCACGTTTGCCCAGCGCGAGCAACGGCGGCCCGATCGTGTTTCTATCGAGGGGATGCAGGAGGCGAGCGATATGACGCTGGATCGGTTTTTGGGTACGGATGAACCGCAAAATGATATTGAGCGCATTGGTTTGCGCGAGGAGATTCAGAAGGTGCTCGATTACCTTTCGCCCGAGCATCGCGCGGTGGTGGTTCTCAAGGATATAGAGGGTTTTTCTCAAGAAGAAATTGCCGATGTTTTGGATGTATCGGTCGGTACTGTTAAGTCGAGGCTTTCGCGGGCGCGGGCGCGTTTACGCGATTTGCTTTTGCCGCTGTACCGCGAATGGCAAGGGGAGGAGATATGACTGATCGCGATAAATTGTTGCTCTATGTTGACGGTAATTTGTCTGCGGAGCATGTGCGCGAAATTGAGGCGCGAATAGCAGAGGATGCAGAGTTTCGCGCGGAATACGATTTGCTTCGCCAGGTGCAGAGACGCCTGCGCCAGCGTCCGATGGCGTCTTCGCCGGGGTTGTGGGATGGCGTTCAGGCACAGATTCGGGAAGAGAGTTTATGGAATAGCCTGGTATGGGCGGGTAAACGCCTCGTGCCATTGGCCGCTGCCGCTGCTGTTATTTTTATGGTGTTAATAGATAATGGAGATACCGAGGCAAATACGGTGTCGGATTATTTAGATTCGCAAACCGAGATGGTGCTGTCGGAGGTGCAAGCCGATAGCCTGATTATCTATCCCGAGTAAACGACTGCAAAGGGACTATCATGTTTTCTTTTTCCCCTCGCACACAGGCCGTTCTTCTATTTATGGGCATTTTTGCTCTGGGGCTGGTGTGTGGTACTATTGTCGAGCGCAAGTTTTTGCGCTCACCCGGCCCCCCCGGTCCACCTGGGGCGCGCGGGCGTTCTTATGACTACAATCGCATGATTGATCGAATGGGTCGCGATCTCGATTTGTCGGATGAGCAAGAGAGTGCTGTGCGGGCTGCATTTCAGGAATATCGGCGCGAGATCGATACGATGCGCCGAAAAATTGGCGAAGATATGCGGTCGCAGGAGCAAAAATTGCGCGAGGAGTTGAAGACGATTCTCACGCCTGAGCAGTTTGCAAAATTTGAGGAAAAAAATAGACGTCAAGGATTCCGCGGCCGAGGTGGCGGCCGCCGAGGTCCCCCGGGAGACCGTCCACCCGGTTCCCGCCGAGGACCACCATAAGTCGTGACTTTCGCGTTGTGAGCAGATGCCGGCCTGAACACAACCGAGGGTTGTTCGATTTGTAAATATTCAGGTAATCGCGGCAAGGATGCCGCTCCAACCGTAGGAGGGAAATTTTTCCCCGACTGTTTAAACAAAGGAGTCATGCAATGAAACGCAAAATTATCTACGCAGTTATCGGTGTTTTCATTATTGGTATTATTGGAAGTGTCGCTTTTGTGAAACATGCAGATGCCCAGAGGTCCAAACGCCGCGGTATGCGCGGTATGGCGGCGCTGGAACTGACGGATGAGCAGAAGGAAAAGATGTCTGATCTGCGTTCTGCACATCAAAAGGCGATGGTCGATTTGCGCGCGGCACACCAGAAGGCGCGGATCGATTTGGGTGAGGTTCGGAAGCAGGACAATCCATCGGCTTCGGATATTCAGGCTAAGGTCGATGCGGTGACGGCGGCACAAGGGAAAATTATGGCGCGCGAGATTCAGCACAATATTGATGTTAAAAATTTGCTGACTGATGAGCAAAAGGAGAAGCTCGGTGAGATGCGACGAGGAGGGCGTGAGGGTTTTCGCGGTCGCGGCGGTCCGGGTTTCAGGGGGCGCGGTGGTCCTGGGTTTAGAGGCCGTGGTCCGGGTTTCAGAGATGGCGATGGTCCCCGGTTCAGAGGTCGCGGCTGGTTTCGCGGTCGCCGAGGTGGAGACCGCGATCAGATGAAAAAGGAATCTGAGGCGCAGGAGAAGTCCGAGCAAAGTGAAGAGTCATCGGACATGTAGTGCAGTAATTTGGATTGTAGGGGCGAGGCATGCCTCGCCCGTTACGTTTGATCGCATAAGCGCGGCGGGTTTTTTCCCGTCGCGCTTTTTTTGTTGGTATGAAAATTGCATTTGTGCGTATAATGAATAAAATCCCTGCTAAAACTGCGCTTGCATGTGGCGTTTTCGCTACAGGTGTGAATTTGATTCACATGCGAAGCGTGGTTCAAATCGGCTTTCAACATTTCAACAAAAGGTAGATATGATTCGCATTATTTTTAGTATAGGCTTATTTATTTTTGTCATTTTTCCATGTATTGTGCAAGCGCAGGATCGCGTTGCCGTGGATATGGGGGGCGATTGGCTGCGGCGCGATTGGGACGATTGCGGAGAAAATGTTACGGGGCAACATCGAGATGGGGTGTTTGCGATTCGCAGCGATCATGCGGCGGCACTTTTCTGGCAGGTGCCGACGAAGAGTGGCGCGGCGTTGGCTGTTGATCGCAGTCAGGATTGGATCAGGCGCTGTGACCGACCACCCAGGAGCTTTGGGAAGGATGTCCGCGAACAGGCGCAAGGGCAATATGATCTCATATCGGCAACTGAGTATCCCTATGTTTCATGGCGGTGGCGGGTCAGCAATACGATTGATGATAGCGATACGGCGGACCACAAAGGCAAGATTCAGAAATCGGGCGATGATTTTGCAGCTAAGATCGGTATTTCTGTTCTCAATAATAGGGGGAAGCTGCGGGAGGTTGCCTATCTCTGGACGCGGACCATTCCCGAAGAGACTTCGCTGACGCAGGTGACGTCTGTTCTGGGATTTTTCAAGTTTAAGTGGTATCGCATTGTTGCCGAGAGTGGGGATCAAAATGTGAATCAATGGGTTGGAGAGTCGCGCAATTTTTACAGGGATTTCAAGCGCTTTTATCCCGATGAAGAACCCGCAGAGATTGTGCGCGTGTACCTTATGTCTGACTCGGATAATACGGGTAGTAAGGTGACAGGCGCGTTTGCAGATCTCGTTTTTCATCGCAAGCGACCTTAGCGCGAAAAACCCGCTTGACTTTACTATGCCCCTGATATATCTTCTGCACCGTTCAGTTTTGTTCGCAGATATAGTTGAGAGTAATATGATTTTTGTAACCCACCAGTATAATACCCAACAGATAATGGATGACTGCGCTATCAGTGCATCCGTGCAGATGTCATTTGTCCGTACCACTGGCCATGTGTGCCCGGAAAGTGGCATTAATCTCGCGGTTTTCACGGGTAATGATACAAATATTATTGGCGGGTTCAAAATGAGACGATAGACTTACAGTACATAATAGTCTTGCAAAAACGAACCCGCCGAAGCATCTTCGGCGGGTTTTTTTGTTGGTGGCTATCTACCCCTTTGGGGAGAAAGGACATGCGAGGTGGAATCCGATTTCGACTACCAGATGCCGTCCTATACAACTCTGATGGTTCACGATCTCAATATATCTACGCGGTGGTATTGCGATACGCTCGGTTTTTCTCTAATTTCACAGATGCCGGGTGCGAATGGCGATCCGATTATGTCGCATTTGCGGTGGGCACCCCATGCGGATTTGATTCTGATGGAGGAGGGACCAAATGTTTTGATTGCAAGCACCCGGGGTGCGGGTGTTACGCTCAATTTTACGGTGTTGCGCGAGTCGGTTGATGCGATTGCCGAACGGGTGCGGCGCGATGGCAATGTCCAGATTTCCGGTCCGCACGATCGCCCGTGGAATGCGCGCGAGGTTATTGTTATGGATCCCAATGGGTATCGGTTGAATTTTACAGAGCCTCTGCGCGCACCTGTTGATGACGATGATGTGATGGATGGGATTAAAAAGGAAATTACTTTGAACTGATATAGGAGATGCAGATCCATGCCCGAATTGTCCTGGTCTTTTCCGTATGCTTCACAACGCATGCCGGTTATGGCGCGCAATGTGGTTGCGACGTCTCAACCGCTGGCCGCTCAGGCGGGGTTGCGGATGTTGCTCAAAGGTGGCAATGCCGCAGATGCGGCTCTGGCGACAGCGATGGCGCTTACGGTTGTTGAACCCAATATGAATGGTATAGGTAGCGATGCGTTTTGCGTTTTGTGGGATGGTGAGCAAATATATGGTCTCAATGCATCGGGGCGTTCCCCAAAGGCGTGGTCGCCCGAATTATTTGCCGGACACGCGGTGATGCCCCAGAGCGGTTGGGATGCCGTGACTGTGCCCGGTTGTGTTTCGGCGTGGGCCGAGGTTTCAGAGCGGTTTGGCGTGTTGCCGTTCGAGGCGTTGTTTGAACCCGCGATTCACTATGCCCGCGATGGTTTTGTTGTTTCGCCTATTACGGGAAATAGCTGGGCGCGGGCTGTGTATAATTACGGCGATATGCCCGATTGGATGGCGACTTTTGCACCGGAGGGTCGCGCGCCGAAAATTGGGGAGAAATTTGTGTGTGAAGCGCAGGCGCGTACGCTTGAGCGCATTGCGGAGACAAGAGGACAGGCGTTCTATTCGGGTGATCTGGCGGAGAAGATCGCGGCGCATGCAAGGCGTACTGGTGGTGCGATGACTGAGGAAGATCTGGCAGCGCATCGGGCAGATTGGGTGGATACGATGACGGTGGATTTCGGGGATTACACGCTGCACGAAATTCCGCCAAATGGTCAGGGTATTGCGGCGCTGATTGCACTGGGGATATTGGAGAATTGGGATTTGTCCGGGTATGCTGTTGATTCGGCGGATAGTATGCATCTTCAGATTGAGGCGATGAAGTTGGCGTATGCGGATACGCACAGGTATGTGTCTGATCCGAATACGCGGGATGTTGAATACGCGCATTTGCTCGATCCGGATTATCTGGCTGAGCGCGCGAGGGTGATTGATTTGAAAAGGGCGGGGGTGCCCACTTTTGGCATGCCGCGTGGGGATACGATTTATCTCACGGCTGCGGATGAAGATGGAATGATGGTTTCGTTTATTCAGTCGAATTATATGGGTTTTGGATCTGGGATTGTGATTCCGGATACGGGTATTAGCATGCAGAACCGGGGCGCGGGCTTTGTTCTGACGGAGGGCCATCCCAATCGCGTGGATGGGGGCAAGCGACCGTATCATACGATTATTCCAGCGTTTGCGACCCGGGCGGGTCAACCTGTGATGGCTTTTGGCGTTATGGGAGGGCATATGCAGCCGCAAGGTCACGCGCAGATGATGATTCGGATTTTTGCTTATGGTCAAAACCCACAGGCTGCGTGCGATGCGCCCCGATGGCAGGTTTTTGGGGGGTTGAGTGTGGGGATTGAACCGGGCGTGGATGCCGGCGTGCTGGACGATCTTCGCGCCCGCGGGCACGATATCCAAATTCCGCCGACTATTGGATATGGCGGGGGGCAGCTTATTTATAAATTGGATGACGGTTATTGCGCGGCTTCCGATCCTCGCAAGGATGGTCTGGCAGTGGGGTATTGAAATCATGGGCAAACGCAAAGACACTGCCTGGCAGGCGCGGGATCTGGCGCAGAAATATTTGAAAAATATTCGGCAGGCAATTCCGCTGTCCGATGAGCAGATTGCGGTTATGTGTCGGGTGATCAATGCGGATGATCACAGGGTCAATACTGTGCTGGATCTGGGGTGTGGCGATGGCATCCTCGGTGCTGCGGTTATTGAATACCACCCGGATGCACGCGGCGTGTTTGTGGATTTTTCTGAGGCTATGATCGAGGCTGCGCGGAAACGGTTTGGGGAAACGGTTTCACAGCATCGTTTTGTTATTGGGGATTATGCGACGTCCGATTGGCTCAGTCTGGTTGCAGATGATGCGCCTTATGATGCGATTGTGTCGGGTTTTTCAATTCATCATCAGAGCGATGAACGCAAGCGCGAGGTTTATGGCGAGATTTTTGATCTGCTTTCTCCCAATGGCGTGTTTGTCAATGTCGAGCATGTTCGCTCTCCGACAAAGTGGGTTGAGTCGCGTTTTGCAGATCGTTTTATTGACGCGCTTTACGATTCTGTTACCCGGCGAGATCCAAATGCTTCTCGCGATGAAATCGCGCGGGCTTATTATTATCGCGATGACAAACAGGCGAATATTCTCGCGTCTGTTGAAGACCAATGCGAATGGCTCAGAGCCATTGGGTTTTCAGATGTAGATTGTTATTTCAAGCTGTTTGAACTGGCTGTTTTTGGCGGGAGAAAAGTTTAAAAAATCACGAATAGACGAATAGACGGAGCGGGGTACAACTGGCCGCTTCTCAGGCCAGTTCATAGACGAACCCCACCAAGCCACCCCAATATCTAATAATTTTTTGGATGAATACCATGCATATACGCTATTTCCAAATCGCTCAGTTCACTGGCAATAATAATGACGATAATAATCCGATTCGGCGACGGGCTGGACCGGCATAGGTCGTCTTGTGCCAGTATGTAGAGTAAAGTGCCCGTTGTCGTATTTTTCGACAACGGGCTTTTTTTGTGCCTGAAATTCAAAAAGGAGTCTGTCATGAAATACATAGCAATATCTGAACTGTCCAAATATATCGGCCAAACCGTTACGCTTCACGGATGGGTGCATGCCCTGCGCGACCAGAAGCATGTCCAGTTTCTCATTTTGAGAAATCGCACGGGAAGTGTACAGGTTGTTCACGAAAAGACAGGGGCGTTGGCAGAGCGGGTTTCTGCTCTTACACGAGAATCGGCGATATCTATAAGCGGACGCGTTGTCGAAAATCCAGGTGTTCGTCTGGGGGGTGTTGAGATTCAGCTTGCGGAACTGCGTGTTGTCAATGTAGCTGAAGCGCCGTTGCCTCTGGATCCATTTTCCGAAAATGCATCGGGTATTGACCATCGGCTGGATTGGCGGCATCTCGATCTTCGCGTTCCGAGCAATCGGTTGATTTTTGAGATACAGACTGCTGTTGAAATGGCGATGCGCGAGTACTGGATGCGGAATCATTTTATCGAGATCCATTCTCCCAAACTGATGGGCACAGCCAGTGAATCGGGGGCTGAGTTGTTTGCGCTGCCGTATTTTAATTCTACGGCCTATCTGGCGCAATCACCCCAGTTTTACAAACAGATGGCGATGGCGTCTGGTTTTGATCGCGTGTTTGAAATTGCGCCCGTTTTTCGCGCCGATCCCTCATTTACTTCGCGCCATACGACGGAGTTTACGAGTGTGGATGTCGAGATCGCCTGGATTGATGGTCACGAGGATGTGATGGCATTTGAAGAACAATGGCTGCAACATGTCATTTATACAGTGCGAGAAAAATACGGTGACGCTATTGCCGAAAATTACGGTGTTGAACTCGCGGTGCCAGCGCTGCCTTTTCCGCGGATCGCGATGGACGAGGCATTGGCGGTGTTGTCCGAACAGGGCCACATGCCAGATCGGGAAGGCGATCTCGATCCAAAGGGTGAGCGTCTGATAGGTGAATATATCCGTAAAACCAGGGGATGCGATTATGTCTTTGTGATAGATTACCCGGTGTCTGTGCGGCCATTTTACCACATGCGTCATGCAGAACATTCTGATTTGACCAGGAGTTTTGACCTGCTCTATCGCGGTGTGGAGATTACTACAGGGGCGCAACGCGAACACCGTCCCGATGTTCTGAGGGCGCAGGCGAGAGAGAAGGGGCTGGATTTAGAGGTTATCCAGTTTTATCTCGATTTTTTTAAGTACGGATGTCCACCGCACGGGGGATTTGGTTTTGGCCTGTCGCGCTTGCTCATGGTTATGCTCGGCTTGCCCTCTGTGCGCGAGACGACTTTTTTGTCCCGCACCCCCAACAGGTTGCATCCATAGATATTGTGGTTTGTAGGGGCGACCCCCTGTGGTCGCCCGCTGCCTGTTGACCACTATAATTTTAATATTGTGGGATAACGACATATAGAGTTTTTTATTTGATGTGCGCGGCATGCGCTGATAACACCATTCCGCTGATCGCGCCTTTCCATCTGTGTTAATCCGTGTTCATCGGTGGTTGCATTTTGGGGGGTGTCGGAGCGGGGTTCGTTGATTCGTTGATTAGTTGAGGAGATTTTATGCGTCAATACGATGTGTATGGACTGGGCAATGCGCTGGTGGATATTCAGTTTCGGGTTGACCCGTCGTTTTTTGAGGCGATGGAGATTGACAAGGGTGTGATGACGCTGATTGACGGAGATCGCCAGCGCGCGTTGATCGATGCTTTGGGCGGGAAGGAGATGGCGCGTTCGTCGGGCGGTTCGGCAGCCAATACGATGATCGCGTTGGCCAATTGTGGCGGACAAGGATATTACGGATGCAAGGTGGCTGAGGATACGGATGGCGAGTTTTATCTTCGCGATCTCAGCGCCGCGGGAGTGGCGTGCAATCCGTCGTCACATCGCGAGCAGGGAGTTACGGGCAAGTGTCTGGTGATGATTACGGAGGATGCAGATCGCACGATGAATACATTTTTGGGGATTACGAGTACGTTTGGTGTGGCACAGGTTGAGGATGCTGTGATTGCCGACAGCCAGTATATTTATATTGAGGGTTATCTAATTGCGGCAGATGATGGCTTTGAAGCGGCACAGGCGGCGCAAAAGGTGGCGCAGGCGCACGGTACAAAGGTCGCGCTTACCCTGAGCGATCCGTCTATTGTGGCTGCTTTTAAGGATAGAATGACCGCATTGGTCGATGCGGGCGTGGATATGCTGTTTTGCAATGAGGATGAGGGCAGGATATTTACAGGTGCCGAGACAACAGAAGAGGCTTTTGGTGCGTTGCGCCATCGCGTAGGCGGTTTGGCTCTGACGTATGGTGCAGACGGTGCCCGGGTCTGCGATGGTGGTGATGTATTTCACGCGCCGGGTTTTGTGGTAGATGCTGTGGATACCAATGGCGCGGGGGATTCTTTTGCCGGGGCGTATTTGTTTGCCGTGACCCGGGGGTATGACGCGGCTCAGGCCGCGAGGCTCGCGACTTATGTTTCCTCGCGCGTTGTCGCCAAATACGGTCCGCGTTTTGAAAGAAAATTGAATGGGGCAGAGATCAATCGGATGTTAAAAATGCGTTGACCTTACACATCAATGTAGGGGCGAGGCATGCCTCGCCCGTGTCCGTCATCGCGGCAAGGTGTTGTAGGGGACGGCCCCTGTGCCGTCCCGCGCGATCCAGAAGGTTTTGCTTGTCATTTTTTAAAGATCGGTAAGTCCTATAAAATCAGAATGATTGCCCTGTTACAAATTTTAACAAACTTTTCGTTGACAAGGTTATTTTAACTCTTTTATTTCTACTTGCTTACGCTTTAATATAGCAATTTAGAAGTTCTTATTTTTAACGTTTTATTTAATAAGTTTTTTGAATATATTTTTTTCGTAAAACATTGTTTTTTAATGAGATATATGAAAAACTGTATCTGCTGAGCTTATTTTTTGCATGCAACAACGCAAGATAATCTCAATTTTCAACCCGGTCTTGAATGCTTTCTTGGAAGAATAATTTGTCTTGGTACGTGCTGTAGAAAACGCTTGTCTTGCCGATTATTCGGCATTATACTGTCCCCTCTTTTTGTTTACCCGAAACCAGTTGTACTGTTTATGCGCTGATTTGTCTATGCTCTATTTCGCAGGATTAGACCACGAGGTCAGCACTCGTGTTCCATAGAAATAAAAAAAGAGGCATTTTTTTGCTCACCCCAAACCCAAGGAGGCACTTTTGAAAAGATTTCTGGTTTTGTACGCCGGGGTTTTCTTATTTGCTGTATCTTCCGCAGATGCCCGCGATGCAGATCTGTGGGCTATTGGCGGATTGGTGAACTATCACCAGCCAACGGGTCCTTTGAGCGGCTGGTATGCTGGTGATTTGAAGTTCGGCTTGAATGTGAGTTATGTGATTTCTCCGCGTTTGACCACAGAGGTGGAGTATCACTACTCGAAGTTCCGCAACTCAAATCTTCCCGGGCGCACGTTCGAATATAGAGGCCGTCAGGTTCCGAGTCCCGAGGCGGATTCTGAGATGACCTGGAATAGCGTGGCTTCAAACTGGCTGTGGTTTTTCAGGGAGAATGCCGAGACCATGTCCGATCGCAAGTGGTCGCCTTATCTGGGTTTGGGCCTTGGTTTTTACGATTATAGCCACAAGGTGCAGGGCCTGATTGCCCCGATCAATCGCGAGATTCCAGTAGAGGTGGATCGCGGCGGCGTGCAGATATCGCTGGTGTATCCGGGCAATTCGAATTCCTCTCTGGATACCAAGAATCTGACAGAAGCTCAGAGGGATAACATCGGCATAATTGACAATGGTCAGGTGTTGTTGCACGGATTGGTGCCCACAGAGGATACGCGGACAGCGTGGACAATTCCCGTGAGTGCGGGTTTTGAGGGATCGCTGGGTTCTTCGTATGGGCTTGATTTTCGCGTGCGCTACAATCTCATTTTTGGCGAGATCAATCCATTGACCGCCTGGGGAATGAACAAGGCGTTTCCGATAGGGACCGCGGATGCTGGTGTGAGTTTTAAATATTATTTCGAATAAAAGAGATTCACTCACCATTTTTTATGGAGGGTCGTAAATGAGCAAGCGATTATTTTGTTGTCTGGGGCTGTTGGTCGCTCTGGTGATCAGCACCGGATTGACAGAAGCGTCCACAAGGGGTAAAATCAGTGGACAAGTCACTGAGATTACAGGTGATCCGCTGCCCGGTGCCAATGTGGTGATCGATATCGATGGCGTGAAACGCGCCGGGATCACCGATGAGGAGGGCGAATACTTCATCATCAATATTCCTCCGGGGACCTATGATGTTGAAGTCGTTATGATGGGGTATTCAAAGTCTGTTCGCACAGGTGTGATCGTCAATGTTGACCATACCACGACGGTGAACTTCGAAATGCAGGAAGAAGCACTGCAATTGGGCGAGATGATTGTCGTTGCCGAGCGTCCGGCAGTGGAGCACGACAAGACGGAGAGTAAATCCGTTATTACGGCAGAAGAGATTGAGTCGTTGCCAATCGTTCGAGAGATGTCGGACTTTGTGGAATTGCAGGCGGGCGTGACCCCGGATGAAGAGGAGAGTGTTCGCGGTGGCAACTTCTGGGAGACGGCGTATATGGTCGATGGGGTGCGTGTGGTGAATAACGATGCGCGTGCCGGATTTACGCGGTTTCAGGGTGTGAACACGAGTGCCGTGCAAGAACTGACGGTGTTGAGTGGTGGAATGAATGCGGAGTACGGCAATGCGGGTTCTGTGGTTTCGGTGGTGACCAAAGAAGGGGGTCAAAGGTACACGGGCAGGGGTGAATATCGCATTACGCCTCCCGGGCAGAAGCACTGGGGCAACAATGTGTATGAGTCGCCCGTGCATCGCGGCAGGATGCAGTGGGGCAATCCCGAGTGGGAAAACTTGCAAGCGTGGTTCCCCGGCCCCGATGGGATATTGGGGCACGACAATCAGACGGGCGAGATAACCGATTCTCAGTTTGCCACCGACGATGTCCAGCGCAAGGTTCACGAGCGCCAGGATTACACGGGTGTGTGGGGTGGTCGTGGCGAAGCCATGCTGGGTGGTCCGATTATGAGAAAGCTGGGCTTCACGGTGACGTCTTCGATGAATCGCAATCCGTCTTCTTTTCCCGCGCCCACGGCGGTATCATTGTTCAACAACCGCACGAATTTGAAGCTGACGTATCGCCCGAGTAACAACATCAGATTTAACTACGGTTCTCTGTTCAATCAGCGTTCTCGGTACAATGCGGGCGTTATTCGGCGCATTGAACAGGGTTCGCGCAAGAATATGAACTCTTCTGGTCGCAACCTCTTTGTGCCTGCCGAATACTCGGGGGCGGGCAAGTTGCGCACGCGCGATTTTATGAATTACGCGTCTTTGACGCACACGCTGTCGGCGCGCACCTTTTACGAAATTCGATTCTCGTATTCCCGCACAACTGAAGTGAATACGGAACTGCCGTTCAATACAGGTCAGCCCTATGTCGAGCCGGGTATTGGCAATGACTCTGGCTGGTTTTACATTGGCCGCCCGGTGGTGAACTGGACAAATTCGGAGCGCGACCGCTATCAGCTCAAAGTCGATTATTCCAGCCAGGTAACCAAGGGGCACTTCATTAAAACGGGTATTGACTTTTTGTTCTACGACAACTGGGGTTTCTCTCGCAACAAAAACGACTTCAGGGGTTTGATTGAGCGGTATTACAGCCAGTTCAACAATCCCCAGGTCGGCGTGGTGCCGCGTCAATACGCCGTGTATTTCCAGGACAAGATGGAGTTTGAAGGGATTGTGGTGAATGTGGGCTTGCGCGGCTTGCGCTGGAGCCCGAATACCGAGATGCCGCAATCGGAATATTTTCTTTCTCTGTACAAGTATCACGATCCGACAAAGATAGAGAATATCCCGACCTATCGTCCGGGAGCAATCCAGGTGCTGTCGCCTCGCGTGGGTGTGTCGCATCCGATTACGGAGAGCAGCGCGATGCACTTCACTTTTGGCAAGTTTGAACAGATTGAGCAGTTCTGGTGGATTTTCTCACACAGCTTCCGCACCGAAGAGGAATTTCTGGATGTAAACAAGAATGGTCAGATTGACGAGTCTGAGATAAACAACACACTGGATGTGGTGGATGCGGGGCAGTGGGGATGGCCCAAAATTGTGCCGCTGGTGACCACGAGTTTTGAAGTGGGTGCAGACTGGAATTTCATCACGGATTACACGGCGGGTTTGACTGCGTATTACAAGCAGCAAATCAACCGCCGCAGTGGTGGTAGCTATCGCCACCAATCTCAGGGTTTGCAGCATCAAAGGTCGGTGAATGCATCGGGTCAGACGAATAACCGCGACACGCGCGGTTTTGAGTTGTCAGTGAAAAAGAAATTCAACTATATGACGGCGTTCACGATTGCCTACAATGTGCAGTGGGTTGAAAATGGCAACTCGGGTGTTCGCGGCCATCACTATGTCAATCCAGACAGGTTGGCGACCAAGAATCCGTCGAACTTCGGCAATTATGCCGGCTATATCGACAACGAGGGCAATTACCTGTCGCATTACTGGTATGAGTGGACACACGATTCCAATGGCGACGGTGATTTTCTTACCGAAGAAGGTGTTTATGGTCCCGGTATTGTCGATGGTAGTGATACGGGCGAAGAGTTCCCGCGGCCCATGGATGGTCTTACGCGCTGGCAACGGGGAAATGCCTTTGGCAACAACACGCGCAATCAACTCGAACTGATCGAAGATGCTGTTGGGCGCAACAACTGGTCGCTGGATCCGGAAAACAGCCTGCTCAACTGGGATGGCAAAGGTGCCTCGACCTGGTTGCAGCGCAATAACCAGTCTCAGGAGTTCCGGCCCGCCAATCTGAACCGAACCAACTTTGGCACGGTGACATTTATGTTTACGTCGCCCAGCAAGTTTGGTCCGCGCTTTGTGGGCTTCAACCCGTTTGAAAATCTGCGCCTGAATGTGGTGTATCGCCTGTTTACGGGGCGCAGGTTCTTCTATTCTCCGCCGGAAAGAGGCGGCGAAGGTTTCTACAATGGTCCGATTCACACGCGCACAGATCTCAACTTTGAGAAGACATTTAAGTTCAACAGGCGCGCGAGCGTGACGGCTTTCTTCGAAGCCTTTAATCTCTTCAACCAGAAAGACCCGCATATCAGTTATCGCGTGGATAATCAGCTGGTGGAAGTGGGGTCTGAATACGTGGAATGGGGTGTGATTTACACGCCACTGCCGGACAACCCCGAATATATCGAATACGGCGATGTGGGTGATTATCTGCGCCACCAGGATTCCCCTCGCGAGTTTCACTTTGGTTTGAGGATGAGATTCTAACCCAACCCTTCAATAAATCCCGCTCCCCCTTCCTTTGAGGCACAGGCGTAGCCTACAACGAGCGTAGCGAGTAACGGGGTTGGGGGGTAGGTAAAAGGAGTTAGCTTATGCAACGGATATTTAAGAGATTTACGCGGGTGTTGCTCGCCTTTGTGGTGCTGTGGGGGGCATCGGAATTGTGGACAATAATCGATGCCGAGGCGCAGCAGCGCACGCGCCGGCGCACGACCAATCGCTCGAAGCTCTGGTTGTCGATGCGCAATAATGGCACCCTGGGGCACTCGCTGGATGGTGGCAACATCTTTGGTCCCGAAGTCGGCATGGCTTATCCTGGCCGGTGGATTTCGACCTATCGGTCGGGTATTGTGAATCGGTTTAACCGGCAGGATTGTTCGCGTGGCAATGGCGTGTGGGTGATGGCGCGCACAGACGATGGACATAAATATGTATCTCAAGGAGGTCCCCGCCAGCCGTCCGCAGATATTTTCCCGGTCCAGCACAATCCGCGCAACAATGTCGAGGGCATTGCACCGATCTGGCGGTCTGTGTGGCGGTCTGGCGGTCGTCCGTTTAATTTGTTCAATTACGGACAGAATGCCGCGCTTTACTGGCCCCGCATGAGAAATATGAAGATCACGCACAATTTTGTGAATGGAGAACCTGTAGAATACCAGTACGCTGTCGGCACCTACGGCGGTTTGGGACAACGCGGTTTTCCGCCTGGTCCCGACAAAGTGGAGCCTATAGATTATTACAACTGGGGTTACGGGTTTTATCCGCTGAGCAAAGAAGGGTTCAAGCAGATGCTGGAGTCATCCTACAACAGGGTGCGCGCAGGGTTGAATCAGATGCGTTCAAATGGCGTCAGTCACAATGATCCGCGCTTGTCGCCCGAGTTGTTCGGCGAAAATCTGCTGGTGACGGGTTGGTCGCAGGCTTCGGGCATTACGGTGAAGCGGCAAGTCCATGCGTATTCCACGCCGGGTACGGATAATGACGTGATGATCCCGGTGCCAACGCCAGACGGCAAGCAGTCTTCGATTATGACCACGGGTGATTATGACGACTTCTTGATCACAGAGATGGAGTTCTGGAATAATGGCGATACAGATGGCGATGGCAGTGCTGATCCTGGCTATCCCAAACAATTAGACGAAGTCTATATCGTCGTTAAGAACGGGTTTATCGCCAGCAAGACCGGTGCTGACTGGGTGCCTGCCGGCGGTTCGAACTCGAATGCCTGGAATTTTGTGCAGCCCTCCACGCAAGACGATTACTGGCGCTATACACAGGCGGATAATTACGATCATCCGGAATATGCCTACAACTACAAGGGCGCGCCGATGCACCTGACTTATATATACGATGGCGATGCGGTTGCCCGATTGTGGGATGACTACGGAGAGCCTTATACCCGGTCCCGCGCACAGCATCAATACGTGTCAACATCTAATATTATAGATGGCACGTTGCTTTCTCCGCAGTATATCGGGATGATGCCAATTGCAACGGGCACAGCCGATCATCCCTTCAATGCACTGGACAGAAAAGGCGGTTATGTACTGCCTCAGGGACCACAGCCGCACGCTGTGTTCAGGTGGCGGATGTATTCTTCGGCATTGGGCGATGACCCGCATGGCGGTACACACGGCGAGAATCAGTTATTTGACATCTACAGCGATGCTGCTGGCGTGCTCGGAGATAATGATACAGACCGCATGGTGCAGTACCACGACAATGAGGAATTGGGTGCGTGGATCGATGCACAGGTGTATGGTCCTTATATCCTGGGTCCTGGCGATAAAGCCAAAGTGGTGATCGCCTATGTAGGGGGTATGGGGTCCAATTCTGAAAAGTATCGCATGGATACCAGCGGGTATGCGCGTCCCTATGAGTGGAACTGGCAGCAGCAGAGTCTGATTCCCGAATTGGAATTGGGTCTGGAAGCGATTTATGCACACGGCAATGAAGCGCAAAAGCTGTATGACCTGGGCTTTGACGGGCTTAACCAGCCGCCCGATGTGAAGGTGAATGGGTTTACAAACCTGCAAGGCGATCTCGAACTGGACTGGTCTGGCGTTGCCGATACGGCGATTGATCCGGACCTGGGTCGTCCCGATGTGCTGGGTTATCGGATCTATCGCTCTGATTTTATGCGGGCTGGTCCGTGGAAATTGCTGGCGACAATCCCCAAAGCCGTGGGACCCGAAGGCGAGCGGCAGTTGCCGCCCGGTGCACCTGCAGGTGCTTCTTTTGACAATCAACCCTGGGCAGAAGGTCAGGAGGATCCCGCCGAAGCCGAGGTCGATGGTCCTTTCCGCTGGGGAACCTACAGGTTTATCGATTCAGAACCCGATATCGGTTTTATTTATCACTATTCGATACGCGCTTTTGATGAGCAGGGATTGGAAACCGGGCATTCGGATGAGCGCAATCAGTATCGGCATCCCGCCGATGGCCTTGTGCCTCGGCTGACTTCTGCTTTGTTGAACAATGAAAACGAAACCATGTCGCTGCCGATCAAGGTGGTGCCCAATCCCTGGGTACAGGGCAGGGATGAGCACAGCTATGGTGCGCCTCGCATCCGGTGGGTCAATGTGCCGAGCAGGTGTACGCTGTACATCTACACGCTGACGGGCGATCTGGCCTGGCGCCAGACCTTTGATACGCTCGACCCGCAGCGGGGCAATCCTGTGGCGCGTGGCGAGATCGAGTGGGATACGCACACAGTGGGTTTGAATGCCAATACGCGCGGCCGTCTCAATGCGGGTACGTATATCTGGGCGATTGAGTCGCACCATCCCTCGAGTGAGGGTCAGATCCAGAAGGGTCTGTTTGTGATTGTCAATTGATCATTGGTCATTATTGAGGAGCAAATTATGAAATACTTGATTTGGATAGCGGCTATCGCGCTTTTTCTCAGCCCTCAAAGTGCCATGGCTCAGGATGTGGCAGGCTTTGATGATCTGGAACCCATAGCTGCGGAAGGGCATTTTCGCTCGGAAGGCGATAAGGGCAACCGCATCGCGCGCAGTGGCTTCGCGCTTTTGAAAATTTCGGCATCTGCGCGCCTGGCTGGCATGGCCGATGCCAATGTGGGCACGTCGCGAGATATTCACGCAATATTCCAGAATGCAGCCGGGTTGGTGCATATCGACAATATGGCATATCTGGCGTCTTATAACGAGTGGCTGGTGGGCACCAAGATGGGGGCTGGGGGTTTTGCCTATCGCATTCCCATAGGCGTTGTGGGTGTCTCTTTTCGCACGTTTACCTATCCCGATGTAGAAGAGACCACGCCCATGCAACCCGATGGCACGGGGCGCAACATCAAACTCGGGGATTTTTCGGTTGCGGCGTCTTTTGCCAAGCAGTTGACCGATAAGTTTTCGATGGGTTTTCGCCTGCGCTATGTGCGGTCCCAGCTTCATATCATCAATGTGAGTTCCACGACATTTGATATCGGCACGATTTTTTACACGGGTTTCAAGAGCCTGCGCGTGGGCATGACCATCAGCAACCT
>JAPPIE010000424.1 GCA_028874765.1 Gemmatimonadota bacterium | reverse complement strand
TATCTCGAAACATAACAACCCTCCCTGAAAAATGGTTTTTTCTATGACAACTACAAAAAAATAAACTACTTTTCGCGAAATATAAAGCCTTTTTTTTCGGATCACACTTCTCACGCCCTCGGATGAAACGTTCGGTGTACCTCCTTCAAATACTCCCGATCGACATGGGTATAAATCTGCGTCGTTGAAATATCCGCATGCCCCAGCATCTCTTGCACCGCCCGCAAATCTGCGCCCCCCTCCAGCAAATGCGTCGCAAAAGAATGCCGCAGCGTATGCGGACTCACCTTCTTCTCCAACCCCGCCAGCACCACGTATTGCCTCAGCAACTTCCACACGCCCATCCGCGACAATGGACCACCGCGAAAATTCAAAAACACCTCGGACCCCGTACGCGGCTTGACCAACTCCGGACGCACCGCATCCAAATACTCGGTCACCCACTCAATACCCTCTGACCCAATCGGCACCACCCGCTCGCGCCCGCCCTTGCCCAGCACCCGAACCACCTCCACATCAAACAGCAAATCCACCAGCGACAACCCGATCAACTCCGACACCCGCAGCCCCGCCCCGTAAAGCATCTCTATAAGCGCGCGATCCCGCAACCCCAGGGGCGTCTCCACATCCGGCGCCAGCATCAACCGCTCAACCTCGTAAATATTCAGCACCGACGGCAACTTTCGCCCCAATTTGGGCGGCTTCAAATGCTCCGTCGGATCCCGGCGCGCCAGACCCTCCCCTATCAAAAACCTGTGAAACATCCGCACCGCCGTCAAATTGCGCGCCACACTCGACGCCTCCAGCCCCATCTCCGCAAGCAAATCCAACAGCGCGGACACCTCCGCCTGAGAAATCGCATCCGGCGCATCAATCCCCAAATCCGTCAACAGCGTCAAATACCGGCTCAAATCGCGTTGATATGCACGCGCCGTATTATCCGATAACCCGCGCTCCAGCGTCACAGAATCGAGAAACCGCTGCAACGCGCGTTCCAGTTCTGGGGCAATTATCATCTGATCTATAGACATGATTTCTCACCATCGAAAAATTGGGCGAGGCCTGCCTCGCCCCTACATTTTCTTCAACCCCTCACAAATCACCTCCGCCAGCCTCGGCCCCACTCCCTCAACCTCTGCCACCTCCGCCACCTCTGCCTCTCGGATCCGCTTTACCGAACCGAAATGCTTCAACAGCGCAATGCGCCGCGACGGACCCACCCCGGGAATCTCATCCAGCTCCGACGTCAGCGTCCGCTTATCGCGCAACTTGCGGTGGTATTCAATCGCAAACCGGTGCGACTCATCGCGCAACATCTGCAACAACTTCAACGACGACGACGTTTTGGGAATATTCTGCGGATCGGACAAACCCGGCACAAACACCTCCTCCAGCCGCTTTGCCAGCCCAATCACCGGTTGATCTTCAATCCCCAAACCCCGCAGCGCCTCAACCACGCTCGAAAGCTGCCCCTTGCCCCCATCGACCAACAGCAAATCGGGAAACGACTTCCCCTCCTCCATCAACCGCTTAAACCGCCGCGTCACCACCTGCTGCATCATCGCAAAATCATTGGGCCCCTCCAACCCCGTAATTTTAAAATGCCTGTACTCGCGCTTCCGCGCCCTCCCATCCACAAAACACACCAGCGACGCCACCGGATCCGACCCCTGAATATTTGAAATATCCACTGCCTCGATCCACCGCGGCGGCTTCTCCAGGTGCAAATCGCGCTGAAGCGCCTGCACTGCTGCCGGTGCTTGCGACCTGCGATTCTCGCGCTTCAAACGCCGCTCTGTCAACAACAGCCGCGCATTATTCTCCGCCATCTTCACCAACCGGAACTTATCCCCCCGTTGGGGCACGCGCATCTCAACCCCGCCCTCTGAACGCTCTGTAAGCCAATCGAGCACCGTCTCCCGATCCTCAATATCACACGGCAGACACACCTCTCGCGGCACAAAAGTAGCCGTCGCGTAAAACAACTGCACAAATGCCGAAACCACCTCCTCTTCAGACGCATCCAGCACCCCTCCGATAAAATAATTCTGCCGCCCGATCAACCGTCCATCGCGCACCTCCATCACCACCCCGCAAGCCTCGTCATCTTCCCGCGCAATCGCAATCGCATCCCAATCCGTCAAAGCATTGGACACCACCTTTTGCCGACTCGCGGCCTGTTCCAGCGCCCGAATGCGATCCCGATAAATCGCCGCCTCCTCGTACCTCAGCGCCTCTGCCGCCCGCTTCATCCGCTCTTTAAGCGTCACCATAACCTGCGTATGCCGCCCCGTCAAAAACAACACCGCTTCATCCACGATCTTCTGATACGCCTCTGCCACAATCAACCCCTCGCAAGGCCCGTCGCACCGCTTGATCTCGTAATCCAGACACAACCGCACATTGGCCTTTGGCAAATCGTAATCACAACTTCGGATCCGAAACAACCGGTGCATCGTCTCCACCATCCGCCGCATCGCCTTCACATCTGTATAAGGACCCAAATAGCGCGATCCATCCTTCACCACATCGCGCGTCACCACAACGCGGGGAAACGCCTCTTTTGTAATGCGGATATACGGATACTTCTTGTCGTCTTTCAAACTGATATTGTAGCGCGGCTTGTGTGCCTTGATCAAATTCGCTTCTAAAATCAACGCCTCCAACTCCGTATCCGTAACAATATATTCCAAATCGCGCACATTGCGAACCAGTGCCCGAAACTGCCGCCGCCCATCATGGGCATTGGGACGAAAATACTGCTGTACCCGGCTGCGCAACACCTTTGCCTTGCCAATATAAATAATCTGCCCCTCGTCGCCCTTCATAATGTACACACCAGGCTCTCTGGGCATCAGTGCAACAACACCGTCAATATGCTCGCGAACGGCGTTGCGGTCCGCGGATTTTTTCGATACATCAGCCAAAGGGTTATCCTTTCAACATCGCACGGGCGGGCACGGGGGCACCGCCCCTACATGCAATGATCGTATCCTTGTAGGGGACGGCCCCTGTGCCGTCCCGAACATCAATCACAAATCCACGATCTCCACATCCATCGCATTCAAATCCAGAATCCCCACCGTCTCCCTGCCCGTCGTCCACCCGCACGCCTCCCCGGGATTAATCACCAGCGTATCGCCTCTTCGCACATCGATCTCGTGCGTATGCCCGTAAAAAATCACATCATAAGCACCGCTCTGTGATAGGGCATCCACCTCATCTGGCTCGTGCAACATCAAAATGCGCTTGCCCTCCCACTCGTGTACATAAGGCGGGCGGTGAATCGGTCCCAGGCTCTCAAAAAGTGCCCGCAAACCGAACTTCTCCCCATCGTTATTCCCAAAAACCCCCACAAAAGGCACCGTCAAATCCCCCATCCAGCGCGCATTAAACGGCGCGATATAATCGCCCCCGTGCAGCACCAGCCCCAC
>JAPPIE010000072.1 GCA_028874765.1 Gemmatimonadota bacterium | reverse complement strand
TCGCAACACAAGTGCGACAGAAGATCTGATTTATTACGTCATTGCCGACAATCCCATAAGTGACCCGGTCTATTATCCGGACTCAGATAAATGGGCAATTCGCCCACCGGGCAAACTGGGCCGCCTGACCGAAGCGGAATATTACGATGGGGAAGAGTAGAGGAAAGGAGCAATATGGACAGACCAAATTTTATGTTGATAACAGCGGATGACATGAACTGGGACGCTGTGGGGGCATTTGGTTGCCCAACAGCGGGGACAACGCCAAATATTGACCGATTGGCCGCAGGGGGATTGCGGTTTAACCACGGCCATGTGACAATAGCAGTATGCCAACCGAGCCGCTCGGCATTGATGACCGGGCGCTATCCGCATCTCAGCGGCGGCGAGGGATTTTACCATTTGCGACACGAAGGCGTCCCCATACTACCCGATATCTTGCGCGGTGAAGGCTATGATGTGGGCATTTTGGGCAAAGTGACACACTCGACGCCTTATGCGGCATTTCAATGGGACATGGCGCATGATCAGATCGATTTGGGGCAGGGACGAAATCCCGATGCGTATTATCAGCACACAAAAAACTTTGTTCAATCTGCCGTAGATGGCGACCGCCCATTTTTTCTCATGGCAAATTCCCACGATCCGCACCGTCCGTTTTACGGCAACGACAAACCCGAATGGTACAGCGAACTCGATCCGCCTGCGGTACCGCCCTCGCGCACTTATGACCCAGAAGAAGTGGTCATTCCCGAGTTCTTGCCCGACATACCGGATGTGCGTCTGGAAATAGCCGAGTATTACAACTCTGTTCGCCGCTGTGATGATACTGTGGGCCGATTACTCGATGTGTTAGACGAAGCGGGCGTGACAGAGAACACACTGATAATGTTCTTATCCGATAATGGCATGGCATTCCCCTTTGCGAAAACAAATTGTTACTTGAACAGCACGCGCACACCCTTTTTGGCGCGATGGCCCGCGGTCATTCAAGCCGGGCGCGTGGATACCGAGCATTTTATTTCTGGAGTAGATTATTTGCCCACAGTACTGGATGCGATTGGGGTAGATATTCCGGACGGCGTCAATGGCAAATCGCGTTTGCCCGTATTGCGGGGTGAAAAACAGGATGGATGCGAACAAGTGTTCACGCAATTTCACCAGACTTCGGGGCGACGCAATTACCCGATGCGATGCGTGCAAAATACGCGGTTCGGCTATATCTTCAACCCCTGGTCTGATGGCGAACGAGAATTTCGAAATGAATCCCAGAGCGGTCGGTCCTGGCAGGCGATGAAAGAAGCAGAAGCCAACGACCCGGAATTGGCTGCGCGGAACCATTTGTTCAGCTATCGCGTACTCGAAGAATTTTACGATTTTGAGAATGATCCCAATGCGCTGAACAACCTGATTGATGATCCCAACTATGCCGATGATATCCAGGGCCTTAGAAACGCGCTCGAAGAATGGATGGTAGAAACAAACGATCCGGCGCTCGACGCATTTCGCGGTCGCGCATCGCGGCAGGCACTCGACGTTCTGATGGATCACCTCGCGGATACAATTGGAAAACGTCCCAATGAGTAAGAAAGGAATTTTAGTCATGCAAAATGATAAACTCGCGGAAACTGTTGCGGAGCAGGACTGGAAATACGGCGACATGCTCCGGGATCTGGGCACTTATTTTTTGCGAAATCCGAAACGGTTTAAATTTGCATTAAACCGCATGTCCCATAGACTTGATCCCCGTGAAATTGAGCAGTTGCAAAAATTGAGTCAAGACCGAACAATCGAAAATTCAGGGACATTTGAAGATCAATTTGAGGAAATCTGCTGGGCAAAAGATCCCGCAGAAAAACGCGAACTGGTGCGGCGAATGCTACGGCACATGTAATTATAAGGAGATGAAATGGCACAGTTGCCAAATATCTTAATAATCCTGGGTGATGATCACGGTTACGGCGATATTTCAGCGCATCGGGGACCGTATATTCAAACGCCGAATATCGATCGGATTGCTGAAAACGGCATTCGCCTGACGCAGTTCTACGCAAATTCCTCCGTGTGTTCCCCCAGTCGCGCAGCACTGATGACGGGGCGATATCCAGATCGGGTCGGCGTGCCTGGCGTGATTCGCACGCATCCCAACAACAACTGGGGATATTTCAGCCGTGATGCCATAACCCTGCCGTCAATGCTCAAACAAAAAGACTATCACACATCCATTATTGGGAAATGGCACCTCGGCCTCGAACCAGAAAACCATCCGTGCAAGCGTGGATTTGATCATTTCCACGGTTTTCTGGGCGACATGATGGACGATTACTACACGCATTTGCGGCACGACCAGAATTACATGCGGAAAGATCTCGAGGTAATTGATCCGCGAGGACACGCGACGGATTTGTTTACAGAATGGGCGATAGACGTGATTCGCGGACACGCGCATTCGTCACAACCGTTCTTCCTGTATCTGGCATATAATGCGCCGCACACGCCCATTCAACCGCCAGAAGAATGGATTGAACGGGTGCGCCAGCGCGAGCCTGATGCCTCGCCCGAACGGGTGAAATACATCGCACTGGTCGAACACATGGATGCGGGCATTGGTCGGGTCCTGGACACGCTTGAGCAAACTGGACAACTCTCCAATACACTTGTGGTTTACACGTCAGACAATGGCGGCCAGCTAAATGTGGGCGCGACCAACGGTGATTTAAAAGGCGGAAAGGGACAGATGTATGAAGGCGGCATTCGGGTACCCACCTGTGCGATGTGGCCAGATGGAATTGAGAAAGGCCAGGTGTGTGATAACGTTGCGATGCTGATGGACCTGTTCCCCACAGCCTGCGAAATAGCAGGTGTATCGGTCAACCAGGAGATTGAGGGCCAGTCTATTTTGCCAACGCTGAGAGGAGAAAACCAGGATTTTTCTGATCGCGCGATGTACTGGGTGCGAAAAGACGGGGGTCCCTCATTCCTCGGACTAAACCAGCACGCTGTTCGGCGCGGCAACATCAAATTGCTGCACAACAGTCCTTTTGAACCACTGGAACTTTATGACCTGGGCAATGACCCTCAAGAGACATCCGATCGGGCAAAAATAGGCGCATTTCGGGAAATGGGTGAGTTGTTGCAGACGGAAATGCAGCAAAACGGCAGTGTGCCCTGGCAAACATAAGAAGGAGATTGATCAAATGGCGATAAAAATGGTATTGCAGCGGGCGTTGGAAGATGAATACATGCAGCAGATCCACGACCTGGGTGTGGATACAGTCGTGGTAAAGTCCGAAGAAGACATCTTGTCGGAAATTGGTGATGCAGATGCGTATTTTGGAGGGATGACGCCGCAGATTTTGAAGGCAGGAAAAAAACTGCGGTGGGTGCAGGCGACGAGTGCCGGGCTGGATGGCTATTACTTTCCAGAACTGCGAAAAAGCG
>JAPPIE010000107.1 GCA_028874765.1 Gemmatimonadota bacterium | reverse complement strand
GCGCGCCAGCCCACATCTTGCCCCAAATAAGAACTCACAATTTGCACGCCCTGGCGAATAATACCAATGGCGAGAAAGGCAATACCCGCCCATACCAAATTTTGCACGGCACCATCTGCCTGCGCCGTATCGATGAAATATCGAATAATTTGGGGATTGAGCAGATTGAGACCAATACCGGTGAACATGAAAACGCCGAGAAAAACAACGCGCTTCCAATAAGGGCGAAGATAGTGTATCAGGAGAGTGGCATAATGCCTGAGGGGGACGCGTTCCAAGAGGATTCCCAAAAAAGAAAAAGAAAAACCGACGCCCGAAAAGATCAAAGTTCTTGAAAATTAAGATGTCGCATGTTAATTTCCAAATGAAATTTAATCACTAACACTATAATCCAACTTGTCTTTTAGTGAAATGTCTCCCAAACTCATCTCCCTTCTAAAAAACACGGGCCTCGACATCCATTGGGAAAAATCCGTCGCAACCTTTCCCGGCAACCTTCCCTTTCTCCAGCCCGAAGCCATCCGCGAAAACGGCGACTGGGCAAATCTTCCGCCCGACGCCATAGACTTCGCAATCCGCGCCGCCAAACAAATCGCCACAGATCCCGACCTCGCGCACATGGCCTGGCATGCCCATCGCCTGCTCTTCATCGACAAAAACACCCAAAACTCGGCAACCCGCGACTGGCCCCTCCTCACCCCCGTACTCGGCAATTACGGCGGTGCCTTTTACCTCCTCATCGCACTTTCGGGCATACCACAACTCCGCACCTACCACCAATCGCGCAACATCCCCGAACACATCACCCGATTGACCTGCCGCGACACGTACGTCTGGGCGCAGCAATACCACGACATCGGCGTCTTCAAAAATGATCGTTTCGTTCACCCTGGTAACCCCGGCGCCTGGGGATTATGCACGCGCATCTTGCCCTGGCTACTCAGCCATCTCAACGGCGACCTCTATCGCGTAGGACGCTTGCAATACAAAATAGGCCCCTTTCGACAGAAAATGCGCGCGTACCGCCATCGCACCTCTACGCAAATATATCTCCTGTGCGAATCCGGATTGGAATTTCGCACCGACGGCAACTTCAACGGCGCAGGCGGAAGGGAAGATCCTGAGCCCTGGACATCCGAACTCACCGAAACCTCAACCCATATCACCGGCAACCCCATACACCCCAACGGCCACGCACAACGCCAGCCGGTCAGCCTCTCGCGATCCCACTGGAATTGCGTCCTCACCGAAGGCGATCCCATCCTCGAAATTCACATCCCCGAAGACGGACCAATGGCATTTGAAAATTGCGGCGAATCCCTCCGTCAGGTCGCCGAATTCTTCCCCAAACACTTCCCCGACCGTCCCTTCAAGGCGATCTGTTGCACATCCTGGTTGCTCGACCCCACATACCAGCGCTTACTCTCCAAAAATTCCAACATCGCTCGCTTCCAGCGCGAATGTTATCTCTTCCCGCTCAACTCGCGTAGCAAATACAGCAGCCTCGATCGCATCTTCGGTCCATACTCCCACGACCTCTCTACAGCCCCGCGCGACAGCAGCATGAGAGCCGCAGTACTCGATCACATCGACAATGGCGGTGTCCTCATCAGCGGAGGATGCCTCCTCTGGACAGACCACCTCGACAAATGGGGCACCCAATTTTATCTCCACCAATCTTCTACTCCCCAAAGTTGACATCTGGCCTGCTGTGTGCCTTTCTCCTCGCCTTCTCGCGCTGGTTTTGGAAACGCGGCCTTAAAAATTACTCCGGCGCATCCGCATAATAGTCATCCGTTTGACTTTCCAGATTCTATCGGCTATTTTATCCCTGCTTTCGACATCAGACAATACACATAAGGAGTCACAGAATGACCTACCAACTTCCCGAACTCGCCGAACCCGAAGCACCTGAAAAGAACGAAGTCGTACTCATCGCCAACGGCGACCTGCGCTTATCTGCCAACCAGATGTGCTGGCCCGCACAAGAGGCAATGGAAAAAACCATCATAGCCGCAATCCAACGCGAAGGATGGAAAGTCCGCCGCGGACACCCCTACAAACAAGACGAAGAACACGGCTTTATCGGGTCACAAAAAGAGGGCATGGCCGTCTTCAAAAACATCCATCCCGACGCCCCCCTCATCGTAGCCGAGGCCGTCTGGCAATACAGCCACCACGTACTTCACGGCCTGATCTCACACCGCGGCCCCATCCTCACCCTTGCCAACTGGTCTGGGCAGTGGCCCGGCCTCGTCGGCATGCTCAACCTCAACGGCTCCCTCACCAAAGCCGGCGTTGAATACAGCACCCTGTGGAGCCTGGACTTTACCGACGACTTCTTCAAACGCGGCCTGCGCGAATGGCTCACCAGCGGCAGCGTCACCCACGACACCTCCCATGTACGCGACGCCAACACCTTCCGCCTCCCCGAAGCCGAAGCGCAACTCGGACAGGCGCTCGCCGAACAACTCCAGCGCGAAAAAGCCATCATGGGCGTCTTTGACGAAGGCTGCATGGGCATGTTCAACGCCATCATCCCCGACCACTTGCTCAATCCCACAGGCGTCTTCAAAGAACGCCTCTCGCAATCGGCGCTCTGGGCAGAAATGCAAACCGTCACAGATGCGGAAGCGAGTGCTGTTCGCACCTGGCTCGAAGGCAAGGGCCTCACCTTTGTCACCGGCGCAAACGCCACCGATGAACTCACCGACGACCAGATCGCAATGCAATGCAAAATGTACATTGCCGCCGTACGCATAGCCGATGATTTTGGTTGCGCCACCATTGGCATTCAATACCAACAGGGCCTCAAAGACCTGTGCCCGGCATCTGATCTGGTCGAAGGCATTCTCAACAACGCAGATCGCCCCCCGGTCAAAGCGCGCGCCAATGGTCAGGTCCTCTACGAAGGCGAGGCACTCCCGCATTTCAACGAAGTCGATGAATGCGCCGGCCTCGACGGCCTGATCACCAACCGCATCTGGAAAGCACTGGGGCAGCCACCCGAAAACACCTTGCACGACCTGCGCTGGGGCGAACACTACCGGGGAAATGGCATCGACGACTACGTATGGGTCTTTCTCATCTCTGGCGGCGCACCGCCCGCACACTATATCGACGGGTACAAAGGCACCTCTTCCGAACGCCAGCCCAGCATGTATTTCCCTCTCGGCGGCGGCACCTGCAAAGGCGTGAGCAAACCCGGCGAAATCGTCTGGAGCCGCATCTTCGTCCAAAATGACGAACTGCACATGGACATTGGCCGCGGTGGTGTCGTCGAACTCCCACAAATAGAAACCGACCACCGCTGGCGTGCCACCACCCCGCAGTGGCCCATTATGCACGCCGTCACCTACGGCATCTCCCGCGACCAGATGATGGCCCGCCACAAAGCCAACCACATCCAGGTCGTTTATGCCGAATCTGCACAGGCCGCCAACAACGCG
>JAPPIE010000325.1 GCA_028874765.1 Gemmatimonadota bacterium | reverse complement strand
CACCGGAAGACCTCTTAATCTATAACACCAATGACTTTTGCCACGATGCACTAGGCCTCAGCTCCGATCTGCTATGAGCAAGGTTGTCGGTGTGGTGAAAGATTTTCACTATGAGCCTTTGTACACATCTGTAGAACCTCTGGTAATCGGGTTGCTATGGGATGTGCAGGGTGTGTTTGTGATGGATTATCTCACTGCCAAAATCTATTCGGAAGATATACCGGGCGCGTTGGCATTTCTCAAGGCCAAAACACAGGAACTGGTGCCTGATGCCCCCCTTCAATACTATTTTCTTGAAGACGTTTTTGACCGTTTTTACCGTGAGGAAAATAAAATTTTTCGGCTGATCGGATTTTTCAGTACCTTGTCTCTTTTGATTATATGCCTCGGGGTATTGGGCTTGACCTCTTTTACGGTTGACCAGCGCGTAAAGGAAATTGGCATTCGCAAGGTGTTGGGCGCGTCTTCTTCAAGCATTGTGTATTTGCTGATGAAAGATGTTCTCATTTGGGTGGGCATTGCCAATGCGATTGCTTGGCCTGTTGTCTATTTGACCAATCAAGCGTGGTTACAGCATTTTGCCTATCGAATAGATTTCGATGTGTGGGCGTTTTTCTTCGGCAGTCTCGCTCAAATAGTGACCGTTGTCTTCACGATTGGCTTGCAAACGAGTAGAGCAGTGCATGTCAGTCCAGTTGACGTACTTCGATGCGAATAAGGATGGACGATTAAACGCGTAATAGAGCGGCGAGTTTTATCAACTTGCCGCTCTATTTGATTTATTGAAGCATTTCAATGTATGGTGGCTACACTATATTCACATTGTCAATTGAAAGGATGAAGATTGAACAGAACTAATATTGCGCGACGTGTACTCGTAACAGGTGCTGCGGGATTCATTGGCTTTCATCTCTCCAGACGACTGCTCGAAATGGGACATTCGGTGGTCGGATTGGACAATGTGAACGACTATTACAACACCCAACTCAAAGAAGACCGCCTATCCATTCTCAAACGAGAAGATGGATTCAAATTTGTTCGCCTGCACCTGGAGGACGAAGCGGGAATAGCAAACCTCTTTCGCGCAGAGAACTTTTTTCATGTCATCAATCTGGCGGGACAGGCGGGTATGCCTTACAGCCTGAAAAACCCCCAAGCATTTGTCAAAAGCAATATCGCGGGCTTTCTCAACATCCTGGAGGGCTGTCGCCATTGCGGCATCGAACACCTTGTCTATGCATCCTCCAGTTCTGTTTATGGCTTGAACACCACCACACCTCACGGCGTCCATCAAAACGTTGATCATCCGCTCAGCCTGTACGCCGCGACCAAAAAAGCAGACGAACTGATGGCGCATTCGTATAGCCATCTATACGGCATTCCCACCACGGGACTGCGCTTCTTCTCCGTCTATGGCCCCTGGGGACGTCCGGATTTTGTCGCCTACTTGTGGACCAGAGCCATAGTGGAAAATCGACCAATCAAAGTCTATAATCACGGGAAAATGCGTCGCAGCTTTACTTACGTCAGCGACATTGTCGAAGGCATAGTTCGCGTCTTGTCAAACCCCGCAGTGCCAGATTCCAAATGGACGGGAAAATGTCCCGATCCGGGATCGAGCTCCAGCCCTTACCGAATTTACAATATCGGCAATCCGAATGTCATAGAACTGGAGTATTTTCTTTCCCTACTGGAGGGCTTGCTGGGCAAAAAAGCCATCCGAAAAGATTTGCCCATGCAGCCCGGAGATGTACAGGATAATGCAGCAGATGTATCGGATCTGATAAGAGATGTCGGCTACAATCCCACAACGCCCATAGAAATAGGACTTGCAAATTTTGTCGCGTGGTACAGGGATTATCACAACATCAAGTAAATCGGAGAACCAAAATAAAAAAGCACGCTTTGTTTGATTTGTTGAGGTATTTTAATACCAATGATTCTGTTCTTTTATCCTTTTTTGTCTCTGAACTGGCTATCGCCAGTCAGGCTCGAATGACTCGCCTTCATACCCCGCCCGTGCTTTCTGTGGCTATTCTGTTCATCCTTCCGCTCTGCCAATGCCTTTGATTTTTTGATTTGCTTTGGCGCGCTGGTCAATTTCTTCGGGTGTGACGATGTTGTGGAGGTCGGCGCGGAGGTCAGAGAGGATGTCAGCACAGGTGGGATCGTCGGCGCGGTTTTCGGTTTCGTCGGGGTCATTGGCGACGTTGAATAATTGGTCCGGCAGGCCGACGTAGTGGATGTATTTCCAATCGCCTTTTTTGATCATGAAGCCGCCGTTTAGAGCACCCTGGGCGTGGTATTCGCTGAAGATGGGGCGGTCGGGAAAGGCGTGACCGTGGATGGCGGGGAGGAGGCTGCTGCCGGGTAAGGGCGCGGGGTCCTGTTCGGCGAGGTCGAGAAGGGTGGGGAGGATGTCGATGAGGTTGGTTCCTGCGGCGATGCGCTGGTTGCCCTCGGCGTTTGGGTGGCGAATGATCATGGGGACGCGCACGGCGTGTTCGTAGAAGCATTGTTTTTGCCATATACCGTGGTGTCCGCCCATTTCGCCGTGGTCGCTGACGTAGATGACGACGGTGTTGTCGCGCAGAGATGAGTTATCGACTATGTCGAGCAGGCGGCCGACGAGGTCGTCGGTAAAGGAGATGAGGCCGTAGTAAGCAGCGGTTGCGGTGGTGGAGATGGCGTCGGGCAAGGGTTCTTCGTTGCGTAGCCAGTGGCGGAGTTGCTGGATGGAAGGGTGCTGGGTGTCGCAGGGTTCGGTTCTCGTGTGTGGCAAGATGACGCGGTCGGGATAGTAGCGGTCGAAGTATTCTTGCGGGCACAGGAGGGGAAAGTGGGGGTTCATGAAGCCGGTGTAGAGGAAGAAGGGATGGTCGGCGTATTGTGCGCGGGATTTGAGGAAGCGTTCTGAAAGATCGGCGGCTGTGCTGTCGTAGTGGATTTGCCAGTTCTCTCCGGGACCGCATTCGGTGACGTGGCTGTTGCTGCCACGCCGGTTGTCGGGTGTGCGCGAGGGGGCACCCATATTCCAGTGTTTCCATTTTTCGGCGTCGTCCATGAGCCGTTTGCCAAAGCCATGCAGGCGTTCGGGACCTATGAAGTGGGTGCGGGCACAGGCTGCGGTTTCGTAGCCCGCGGCTTCGAGGTAGCTGCCCATTGTGGGGATTGTTCCCGCGAGGGGCGAGCCGTTGTCATAGGTGCCGATCTGGTGGACGTATTGTCCGGTCATAAAGGACATGCGCGCCGGTACGCATATCGGGCAGGCGGTATAGGCGTTGTCAAAGGTGGTGCCTTCGGATGCGAGGCGGTCCATGTGTGGCGTTTCGATATGGGGGTGACCGTAACAGCCGGTGACTGCGGGGTCGTGTTCGTCGCTCATTATGAGCAGGATGTTGGGTCGCTGGTTCATGCTAATATCTTCCTATGCGTTCGGGACCGGGGTCGGCGCATATAACGGTGTGGT
>JAPPIE010000226.1 GCA_028874765.1 Gemmatimonadota bacterium | reverse complement strand
CGTCCAATGCCACGACATACGAAGGATCATCCGTACGCATCCCGTGAAGCACCTGAAGAATGAGCTTGCCATCGTACAGAATCGGCGAAGACGCATATCCGAAAAGCAGACCAAAGTCACCGTAATCTTTTTGGAGATCGCGCGACCAGATTACTTTCCCATCCATATCCAGACACGTCACAACCCCATTGCCCGTAACCGCCCACACATGCGCGCCATCCGTAACAGGCGAAGGCGACGTAGTATTATGCTTGCGCCGCAACACATTGCCCTCATCCAACTTATACCGCCAGAGTTCACGCCCATCTTTCTTCGACAAACACAAAATAAAAATCTCCGGTCCTCCCGGTTGCTGTTCCTCTGGCCTCTGTGCAGGCGACGGCGAAGTTAAAAAAATGCGATCACCCCAGATAACGGGCGTACTCCCGCTCCACGAAGGCAACTTGGCCTTCCAGATAATATTCTCTTCAAGACTCCAAGACGCGGGCAGATTTTTTGCCGTACTCACCCCATCTTGCTGCGGACCGCGCCACTGCGGCCAGTTATCTGCATTAACACATAGTGGAACAAGAGCGACAATACAAACCATGCGAACAATTCGACCAACCATAGAAACTCCTCCTTAGTAGAGTGATTTTCAACTTGTTTTTCACCCAATTTGACAGATATTGCCCCCTGATTGTTCCTGCCACCCTTCAGCGTCAAGATAGAAAGGCTCACATGAAACGGCAACCCAATATTTTACTATTCATCACCGATCAACAGCGCTCCGACACCATGGCGTGTTACGGCAACGACTGGATCCAGGCATCGAACATGAACGCCCTCGCCAGCGAAAGCTTTGTCTTTGAAAACCCCTATTGCGCGCAACCCGTCTGCACGCCATCGCGCGCAACCCTCGTAACCGGACTATATCCACATTCCGCCAGAATGGTCAAAAACAACATCCTGCTCGATCCAGAAATCAAATCCATCGCAGAAATGACGTCAAACGATTACCACAAAGCCTACTACGGCAAATGGCACCTGGGCAAAGAAACAACGCGACAACACGGATTTGATGAATGGCTACCCGTCGCTGAACTGCCCTGGGTCATCGACCACCCGGACACACCGTATCACCAGTTCCTATTGGAAAATGGAATCGAACCAGATAAAACAACAGAAGCCGGACACCGCGTATTCTCCGGACAACTGCGCGCAGACTTGCCCGAACACCTCTCCATGGTATCCTTTTTATGCGACGAAGCCACCCGCTTTTTGATGGCAGAGCGAGACAAACCATTCATGCTACAGGTCCACTGCTTCGAACCACACCCACCCGTCTCGGGACCGATGAAACATGTACACGACCCCAACAAAATGCCCGTAGGTCCCGCATTCACGCGCTATCCCAAGGGCGCATCGCTATTTAACAGACTGAGGGCAGAACGCAATATACAACCCGACGCAACCCCCGAAAAACAACGCGCCGCAGAAGCAAAACTGAGAAAATTCCGCGCCGAATACTACGGCACTGTCACACTCGTAGATCGCGCCCTCGGCAGACTGATGGACGCCCTTGAAAAATCCGGCCACGCCGACAACACCATAGTCGTATTCAGCTCTGACCACGGCGAAATGGCAGGCGACCAGGGCATGCGGGAAAAACGCGCATTCTACGAACCCTCCGCCAAAGTCCCCCTCATGATGCGGATACCCCATCTCGGGCGCGAACACCGAATGATCCCCGGCAACATCGGCCATATCGATCTCGTCCCCACCTTATTAGACCTCATGGGCCAACCCGTGCCCGAACACCTGCAGGGAACCAGCCGCGTGCCCGTCCTCGAAGGCAGAGAAACACTCGACAATAACGACATCTTCATCCAGTGGAACGGACTGGGAGATCGCAGCCTCGGCTCACCGCAGATCAACTTAATCGCCACCCTTCCCTGGCGCGCAATAGTAACAGCCGACCGATGGAAACTCAACCTGTGCGCAGGCGACCAATGCGAATTATTCGACCTGAACAGCGACCCCCACGAACTCACAAATCTATTCGATGAACCTGTACACAGAGACCGCATACGCAAAATGGCGACAAAAATCCGCCTCTGGCAACATGAAACAGGCGATGACGCGCCATTACCTACAGTGTAAGAACTCATGAATAGCCACAAGATGCACAGAAGGCACAAACGGGGGCGCAACACACGCCCTTACAGTAGCTCAAATTTTGTGATTTTTGTGCTTTCTGTGGCTATAAAAAAGTGTCCGAACGATTGCTTTATCAGGAGAAATCTTATGAACACAATCAAAAAGCGAACCGTTGGCCAAACAGGCCTCGAAGTAACCGAAATGGGCATGGGCGGCGCGCCCATAGGTGATCTATTCGAACTCGTAAGCGAAACACAGGCGCAAAACACATTGCAAGCCGCCTGGGATGCGGGCATCCGATATTTCGACACCGCCCCCTATTACGGCTATGGCAAAAGCGAACATCGCTTCGGACATTTTCTGCGACAACAGAACAGAGAAGAATTTGCCATCTCCACCAAAGTCGGACGCGTATTAAAAGCCACCCGCGACCTCAAAACATTTGACAAAGACATGTGGATCGGTGGGTTGCCCTTTGAATACGCCTTCGACTACAGCTATGACGGCATCATGCGATCTTATGAAGACAGCCTCCAGCGACTGAGCTTACACGCCGTAGATCTGCTCCTCATACACGACCCCGACTACTTCTTTCACACCTCCGAAGACATGGTAACCGCCACCCTTGCCCAAATCTACACAAGCGGCTGGCGCGCCCTTGACGAACTGCGCTCAAGCGGACAAATCAAAGGCATTGGCGTGGGACTCAACATGCTGGGACTCATCCCCCGATTCCTGGACATGGTCGATATCGACTTCTTCATCGTCGCCATGCCCTATACCCTCCTCGACCAGGACCCATTGGACGAAGAATTTCCAAAATGCGCCGAACACGGCGCCGACATCGTCATCGGCTCTGTATTTGCCTCCGGCATCCTCGCCACAGGACCAGTGAAAGGCGCATTATACGCCTACGACACCGCAACCTCAGAAATCCTTGGAAAAACCCGAAAAATAGAAACAATATGCAATGCACACAATGTACCGCTCCCCGCAGCAGCCATCCAGTTCCCACTCGCACACCCCAGCGTCGCCGCCATCATCCCCGGCGCCCTCAAACCCGAATACATCCATGCAAATATCAAAAACTACCAGCACCCCATACCCCCAGACCTCTGGGCAGAACTAAAAGCCGAGGGCCTATTGCGAGAAGACGCACCAACACCGGGATAAATGAATCGGGATAATAACTGAATTTTATTGAAAGGACCTTACATCATGCAAACAGTAAAATGGGGCATCATCGGTTGTGGTGACGTGTGCGAAGTCAAAAGCGGTCCGGGATTTTACAAAGCGGACCACTCGGAACTCGTCATCGTCATGCGCCGGGACG
>JAPPIE010000456.1:27328-29622 GCA_028874765.1 Gemmatimonadota bacterium | reverse complement strand
CCCCTTCCTACGAGGAAGGGGGGTTAGGGGGGTAGGTCCCGTTAAAACGTAAAGATAGATTCAAAAGCAAACAGGGTTACTTCTGAATCAATATCGCGGCGCAATTCGGCCAACACACCCCAGTTATCGGTAATCGTATAGCTGGGACTAAAAGTAATCTCCGTAAACTTTCCATCGGCATCTGTATCCAGACCACTGTAGCGCACCGTGGCACCGACCTTGTCGGACAAAGCCATATTACCCATTAAAATCCAGCCATAGCCACCATTTCCACTTTCCCCCCAGTTCGCCAGATAGTTGTATTCCGCAGCCAGTGTCACAGGGCCCGTGGCATACATTGCCCAACCATTGAGAAGCGATTGTTCAAAACCACCCATATCTTCCCAGAGGTACGCCACCTTAGCCGTGAATGCTTCAACAGGTGTAAAAGCAACCTGTGCTTCAAAACCCAGATCATCAAAACTGGTATCGGACCCATCCCACACGCTGGAAACAACAGAGCCAAAGAAACCAACTTTGTCATTGCCAAAACCCACAGCGGCACCATTTTGATAACCACCATAAACAAGTGTGGCAGAATAAGAGAACTGATACAGACCCGTGGGTTCTGCGGCCTCCCAACCCGAACAACTCAAAAATTTGCCGCCCGTAATACTGAATCCATTCGGTGCTTTATAAGTCACAAAAGCTTGTTCGAGATCAACAGACCCACCACTGAGACTATTGATATCGGCCTGGGCTGACAGCCCGTGCCCATAGTTATAAATAAAGTCAACTTCAAACTGATCAAAAGACAGACTATTGGATTTGGACTCCGTGTCGTAAGTTGACGACATATCGAAAAATCCCGTAACCGTGAGGTTATCTGTAATTTTGATCTGAGCGAATGACGAAGTGGCGGAAAAGGCCAGGATCGTGAGAAGCAGCAACAATTTTTTCATTTTTTTCTCCTTTTATGGGCGGAGCAATCGAATTGCTCCGCCCAATTCACTACTGTTTGAGTGTATAGGTTCCCATGTGCTTGACATGATCGCAATCTTTGTCCGCACTCGTGATATCATCCCAGGGATCGGGAGCGACGAGACCATCGGTCTCATATACAATCTTGAATTGACCGTTCTTGCGGATCTCGCCAATCAGCACGGGCTTGTGCAGGTGGTGGTTCACCGGATCCATCATCACTGTACCACCCGGACCGTCAAATGTGAGGCCGTAAAGCGCGGGACGCACGGCATCAACATCAAAAGAACCGGCTTTTTCAACTGCCGCTTTCCAGAGATAAACACCCACATAAGACCACACGATGGGATCGTCGGTAACGCGCTTGGCACCACCGGGCAACCCGTTTGCCGCGCAATAATCCTTAAACTTCTTCACAAATGCGCGATTGTCCGCAGAGGAAATAGATTGGAAATAATTCCAGGCAGCCAAATGACCGACGAGAAACTCCGTATCCATCGAACGCAACTCATCTTCAGCGACAGAAAACGCCATAATCGGGCACATCGCCGATGTGAGACCCTGATTGGCAAATTCCTTGTAGAACGGAACATTGGAATCGCCATTGATAGTGGATAAAACAGCGGCATCGCCATTGGCGGCAAAGCGCTTGATCTTCTGGACTATGGTCTGATAGTCCTGATGGTGAAAAGGCGTATATTCTTCAATAATATTCTCTTCGGGCACACCCTTGTGCAGCAAGAAAGCGCGAAGAATCTTATTCGCGGTACGCGGGAAAACATAGTCTGTACCCAACAGATAAAACTTTTTATAACCGCCCCCTTCTTCACTCATCAGATATTCCGCAGCGGGAATCAGTTGCTGGTTGGGCGTAGCACCGGTATAAATAATATTCCGAGAACACTCCTCCCCTTCGTATTGAACCGGATAAAAGAGCAAACCATTGCTCTCTTCAAAAACCGGCAAAACAGACTTGCGCGAAACCGAAGTCCAGCACCCAAAAGTCACGGCGACCTTCTCCTCCCGAAGCAGCATTTTGGCTTTCTCGGCAAACAGATCCCAGTCCGATGCCGGATCGACAACCACGGGTTCAATCTTCTTCCCCAGCACGCCGCCACTGGCATTGATCTCCCCAACAGCCATAAGCACGACATCGCGCAGTGAAACCTCAGAGATCGCCATGGTCCCACTCAGAGAGTGCAACACGCCGAGCTTAACCGTCTCCTCCGCGTGAACACTAAGACCTGTGGTACATAGCAATGCAGCGACAAACAAAATATTCAAAAACTTTTTCATACGCGTGATACCTCCATCCAGTGTGTAGTTTGTGATAC
>JAPPIE010000456.1:0-27228 GCA_028874765.1 Gemmatimonadota bacterium | reverse complement strand
TTCAAAAACTTTTTCATACGCGTGATACCTCCATCCAGTGTGTAGTTTGTGATACTCGAAAAAACAAAATCTTCTTAACGAATAGGTTAGCCTACAAAAAGCCTCCTTTCAACAAAGTAATACCCGATATGGTCATTGTGACGGGCAAAAAGTTACATTTAAATTATTTCAAAAAGATTAAACAGAGATAAACTCGATATTTCTTTATTTTTTTATTTTCAGACAGAATTTTAAGACAGCACCCTTTTTCAACGTGGATTTTCTGCTATATTTCGAATATCTTAAAACATGGCCGTTGACTTCCTCAATACCATTAAATCAATGAGGTTTGCATGACAATCCCAAAACGAATTGACGAATTTCTCAAGGGAAAAGCATTCGGCGTTGTCGGCGCATCGCGAGATCGGGAAAAATACGGCAACAAAATCTTGCGGTGTTATCTACAGAATGGATTGACCGCTTATCCCATCAACCCCAAAGAGACGAAAATCGAAGGACAACCCTGTTTTCCCGATCTGAATTCACTCCCCGAACCCGTTCACGGCATCTCCATCATCACACCGCCGCCCGTGACAGAAACCATAATCCCCCAAGCTTCCGAGGCAGGCATTCAACACGTATGGATGCAACCCGGCGCCGAAAGTGCAAAAGCAATTTCCCTGGGAGAAAAATTGGGACTTTCAGTAATCGGCGACGGATCGTGCCTACTCGTCGTATTGGGCTATCGAGAGGATGGATGAAAAAGATGAAACTTTGCCTATTTTTAATCTTCTATTTTCTCGCTATTGGACTTTGTCAAGCCAATGACAGGATTGAAACAGCCAAAGCGCAAACATACCAAGCCATTGACCTTCACCCATTGCGAGATGGGATGAGTCACTGGCGCAAGCGATATGGACGCGACCGCAACGATCCGATGTACGATCCCTCGCAAATTGTCCATATTGCTGAAAACATGCTCGCTTACCAGAACGCAGATGGGGGCTGGCCCAATAATGTAGATTGGCAGGCGCAGATCGACCCCGACACAGTCAGAGCGATCAAAGGCGAACGGCGGATGGTCAGCACATTTGACAATCACAACACGTTCTCACAGATCGATTATCTGGCAAATGTGTACATCGCGACTAATCTGGCGCGATATCGCAATACAGTCGAAAAGGGTCTGGGCTATATATTTCGCGAGCAACACCCCACAGGTGGATGGCGCGGTTGGGATGTAGATGCCATCACTTATAATGATGGCGTAATGATTGGCATAATGACCCTGTTGAAAGATATCGCAGACCGCAAGCCTCAATTTGCATGGATAAGTGATGAACTGCACACCAAAGCCAGAGCCGCGCTGCACCGGGCGATTGATGTAACCCTGAAATGTCAGATCGTCGTCAAAGGCAAAAAAACGGGATGGTGTCAACAACACGACCATATAACTTATGAACCCGTAAAAGCGCGCACTTATGAATTGCCGTCTATTACAGCGGGACAAACGGCGAAGATCGTGCATTTTTTAATGCGTATTGAAAATCCAAGCCCCGAAATAATAGACGCAATTGAAAGTGCGGTACAATGGTTTCACAACGCAAAAATAGAAGGCATTCGACTAAAACGCATCGAAATATCTCCCACGCGCTTCAGAAATCACACCGCGACCACAGACCTGATCGTTGTCAAAGACCCGGACGCCCCGCCTTTGTGGGCGCGTTTTCACGAAATAGGTACAAACCGCCCCTTCATGGCCAACCGGGACGGCAACAAAGTCTATTCTCTATCACAGGTCGCCCTGGAAAGGCGAACCGGATATGCATGGTACGGATACTGGCCCGCGCGAATTTTGGAAAAGGATTATCCCATTTGGAAAAACAAAAACAGGAGACAAAAATGATCTATCGAACATTTGGCAAAACCGGGTGGCGCGTTTCCGTCGTAGGATTGGGAACCTGGAACCTGGGCAACCAGTGGGGCGAGTTGAGCGATCAGGAGGCAACCGATATTATATTAGCCGCGATTGACAATGGCATGAACCTGCTGGACGCCGCCGAATCCTATGGCATCCCCAACGGCATGAGCGAATTGCGCATCGGCAAAACCCTGACCCCATCAATGCGCGACAAACTGATCATCGTGAGCAAAATCGGCAACTGGGGAAGTCGCACCGGGGCGCCTGTGCCAAAAACAGGCGCTGATGCCATTCGCCTGTGCGGACACGCCTGCCTGGGCCGCATGCAAACCGACCGGATCGACGTCATGTTGTGCCATGAAGGCAGCATTGAGGATCCAACCGTGTACATCGAAGGCTTTGATACCCTGTGCGAAGAAGGATTTGTCCGCGCCTATGGCATCTCGACCAACAGCCTCAGTGTCCTGAAAAACTTCTACGAACTATCAAACGGCGCCTGCGCCGTAGTAGAAGTGGATTACTCACTGATCAATCGCGAACCAGAAGCGGGATTTCTCGATTATTGCACAGAAAAAAACCTGGGCATCCTCGTACGAGGCCCATTGGCCAAGGGCGTCTTATCCGGCAAATACAACCGCGAAAGCGTGTTTGGCGACACCGTGCGCGACGACTGGAACCCGGGACAATCCGACCGCGAAGAATACGAAGACATGCTGGACAAGCTGGAAACTATCAGACAAACCATTGGAGACGATTCAAAACTCGTGGAAACCGCTCTCCGATATGTCATCTCGCACAAATCCAATCCCGTCGTCATCCCCGGCGCAACAAAAGTCGAACAAGTAATAGACAATGCGCGAGCAGGTGCCGCCTTGCTGGAAGAGGACCTGTATCGGAAATTGGAGGATATTGCGTAACATGTAGGGGCGGTGCCCCTGTGCCCGCCCGTCATAGAACAACGACAAGCGGGACGGCACGGGGGCCGTCCCCTACGATAATCCATGCTTAAATAAGGAAAAATCAGATGCAAACACGGGTTCCTTTTGAAAAATTAAAAGACGCATTTGTCGCGGCACTCCTGAAAGCGGGATTGTCGAAGGACCGTGCGGAACTATGCGGGCGATTATTCGCAGAAAATCAGCGCGACGGCGTCTATTCCCACGGACTGAACCGATTTCCCGGACTACTGGCAAAACTGCGCGAAGGGCGATTAGACGGCACTGCCGAACCCGAATGCGTAAAAGCACTCGGCGTCTTAGAACAATGGGATGGCAAAATGGGAATCGGGCTGGTCAATGCCCATCTCGCAATGGGACGCGCAATAGAAATCGCAAAAGCAAACGGCATGGGATGCATCGGCATGCGCAACACAAACCACTGGATGCGCGCAGGCGCTTATGGCCTGCAAGCCGCCGACGCGGGATGCATCGGCATGTGCTGGACCAACACAACCCCGCTCATGCCGCCCTGGGGCGCAACGGAAAAACGCATTGGAAACAATCCAATGACAATGGCCATCCCCAGAAAAGAGGGACACATCCTCCTGGACATGGCGATGAGCCAGTATTCCAATGGCAAACTGGAAGTCTTGCAAGCACGAGGAGAAACCCTGTCCATCGCCGGAGGATTTGACACAGAGGGCAATCTGACCTGCGACCCCGGCGCCATCCTCGATTCAAAACGCGCCCTCCCAATAGGCTACTGGAAAGGATCGGCACTCGCAATTGTACTCGATACCCTCGCCGCGTTATTATCAGCCGGTCAAACAACGCACGACATCGGTGCCCAGGGCGATGAACACGCCGTATCGCAAACCTATATTGCAATTGACGTCACCTCACTAAACGGACGTGAACTGTGTGAACGCATTGTAAACGGCATCATTGACGACCTGCATGAAGTTCACGAATCCGCGCGCTATCCCGGCGAAGGCATGTTGCGGACACGACGCGAGAGCGAGGAGAAAGGCGTGCTCGTAGATGAGGATCAGTGGAAGGAATTGTTGAGGATATAACCATTTCTCAGGAGTGTTTTTATGTCTAACTCATTACTACCCACGACCAATGCCGACGGCTTACCCATCGTGCCCATGAGTGAAGAGCAGAAATACCGGTTTGACCTGAAGGGATGGGTCTGTCTGCCCGGCTTGCTCAGTGAAGAAGAACTCATACCCGTGCGCGAACACCAGATGAAATTTCTGTACGAACGCGACTCATTGCCCCCTGATGAACGCGACAATCACGGCGGCGCATCGCAAATCCTACTCGACCACCCGGCTGTGGTCGGCGTATTAAACGAAATCATCTCACATCAGAGACTGGCAACCGAAGACTGCTACGGATTTCGGTTCGACCATACGTACACCAGTCATCGACAAGCCGGTCACGACAACTTCCGACCCCATGGCGGGGGTGGATACTTCAACTTCTGCGGCAACTCGCACATCTATCAGATGCAACCGGGGAAAATTCACGCGGGATTGATCCGCGTCGTCTGGGAATTGAACGAAGTGCGAGAAGGCGACGGCACCATGTTCTTATCGGGCAGTCACAAAGCCGCATTCCCGCGACCCGAAACCCTCAGCGGACGCGAAAGCGACCTGTGGGACACGTATTCCTGCGCCGCGGGATCCGCACTGATCTTCACCGAAGCCCTGTGTCATACCGGCACAAAATGGGGCAACGAAGAATGGGATAGGTTGAGCCTATTCACCTGTTACAACACCGTAAATGCAAAATGGGGCAAAGGATGCCCGCCACCTGAAGTCATTGCCGCCATGCCCCCAAAGCGACAAACCCTGTTCCGCGGCGTCTGGCACGGCATGCGCGAAATCCCAAATGTGAATAAATACTACGACGAAGCAAATATCGGACGCTACGCAGGATAAAAAACAGGAGCAAACCATGAACGTATTGATCACCTCGGGCAAAACAGCACTATCCCGGGCACTATCAGCGGATCTGGCACAAGAACACAACGTCGTCCTGACAGATCTCGTAGATGTAGAAACAGATTGCGACTTTGTTAAATGCGAACTCGGACACGAAGGAGAAACCGAAACCCTCGTGCAGGGAATGGACGCCATCGTGCATCTCGCCGAACTGCCCGAAGAACTAAAAAATGACGAACGGGAAATAGACTTCCAAACCCGATGTACTTATAACATCATGCACGCAGCACGGGAGAAAAACGTCCCCCACGTCATCTATATCAGTTCCCTCAGCCTATTCGCGTCATGCGACCCCAACTGGAACGTCACAGAAGTCTGGGCACCGCGACCCACAACAGAATCGGGCCCCATGGCGCGCTACCTGGGTGAATTTACCTGTCGAGAATTTGCGCGAGAGCACTCAGTCCGCGTAACCTGCTTGCGATTCGGAGACATAGATGGCGATGGCGACACAGCATTGACAACAGAAGACGCAGTAAAAGCCATCGGCAAAGCACTCGCGACAAACGGACCCATGTGGCAGGTATTGCACGTACAATCAGACGTTGAAAATGCCCGGTTCCCCACAAACCAGGCAAAGCAAACATTGGGACTTTAATAATGAGGTAAACATGAAAGTCGTAATCTACGGAAGCAATGGCCAGTTGGGACCGCACGTAGTCAAAGCTCTGGAAGGACATGTAGATCTGCGCTTAACGGACCTGGAGCCATTTGACACCCCACACGAAATGATGATCGTAGATGTATCAGACCCCGATGCGGTCACGCGCGCGGCAGAGGGAATGGACGCAATCATCAACCTATCTGTCTTGCGCCCCCACCGACAGATCGCCTTTGATGTCAACACCCTGGGATGCTACAACATCATGCGCGCAGCAGTTGAACAAGGAATCCCGCGGGTCATCAACACAGGACCGCACTTCACCGTCCAGGGCGCGCCCTACGAGGCACTGGATTACAATATCGGTCCCGATGTCCCCCCCAAACCCAGCACAAATCTATACGCCCTATCAAAGGGCCTGGGCCAAGAAATCTGCCGAATCTTTGCCGAGCAGAGCGACGTCTATGTACTGTGCTACTTATTCTACATCTTCTGCTATCACGACGACCTGTCGAGACCCGGCCTAAACCGTCCGTTCCTCGTAACCTGGCGCGATGCATCAGCCGCATTCTTACCGGGCCTGACCATCGACCTCCAAACCCTGCCATCGCAATGTGAAGTCTTCAACATCTTTGCAAACCGACCGCACCAGAAATTCTCAAACGAAAAAGCAAAGCGTATTCTGGGATGGGAACCAAAGGACGACCTCGCGCATACCTATACAAAGGAAAACAAAAAATGAAAATCCGACCCGACCTCGTCCCCGAGACCGACCGGAACAACCTCGAAGTCATCCAGCTCACGGATGAAACGGTCCCCTCATCACACATCTACATGGAAGCGCAGATCTTCACGCCCGACTCCCAGCGGCTAATCATTCACCGGTCTGCACATCCCCACGGCTCTGACCCGAAGGACCCCGAGCACCAATTCCTCATCTGCGACCTCGAAGACCATTGCAGCTTAACGCCCATCACCACCGAACTCGGAACCACCGGACCATCCATCTCGCCAGACGGCGAATGGCTCTACTACTTCGTCAACGAAACAGAACCCGGAGGCGGACGCCTGACACTCAAACGCGTCAAAATGGACGGAACAGAACGCGACACCATCTATGTCCTGGACCACCCCATACCCGACACCGACTTCAGATTGAGCCGGCCATATCCCCTCTCCACAATCTCATCCGACGGCAAGCGCATCGCAATCTCGGGATTCCTCGGCGACGGCAAAACCGCAGGCGCGCCATGGGGCCTCCTCGTCTTTGAAATTGAAAAACCATCCGTACGCCTGATCTTTCACGGACCCTCCTGGTGCAATATCCACCCACAATACACGCGCCAGACAGACCCCATAGCCTCCCACGACATCATGATCCAGGAAAACCACGGCAACACCGCAACACCCGACGGCAGCGTAGAAACGCTCGTCAGCGGACAGGGTGCAGACATCCACCTGATCCGCGACGACGGCACCGCACTGCGCGACTTCCCCTGGGGACGGGACGGAAACGAATTCTGCCAGGGGCATCAATGCTGGCAGGGGCAAAGCGACATCGCCATCACCAGCACGAGCACGCGCGAACCCGTCGAAAGACAACTCATCTCCGGACGCGCCGCGCCTCACGTCGGAGACGAAGGCATCAACACCCCGGGCGGATGGCGAAACGACCTCTCCCGATCCTTTGACACGCCCGACTTCTGCCACTTCGCTACAGACATCGACGGGAAACGACTAATCACAGACGCAGGTCCAATAGATGCGGGCGGAGCGGTCTGGCTATTCGACCTCCCCGAAGAAGAGGAAGGCGCCCTTGCAAATGCGCGCAAAGTCGCGGACCCCGGATCGTCCTGGCAAAAACACACGCACATCCACCCCTTCCTCTCTCCGGATGGACAATCGGGCTTCTTCAACTCCGATGAAAGCGGCATATTACAGGCGTATATGGTGCGCGGTTGGTCTTAAGCAATACTGAAAGGAGATACCAAATTGATTCCCAGACAAGTGCTATTCGGCAATCCGGAAAAATCCATGGCTCGGATCAGTCCCGACGGCGAGTACCTGAGCTACCTCGCGCCAGTAGAGGGCGTCTTGAACGTCTGGATCGCCGCAGTAGAAAACCCCGACTCAGCCAGACCGATCACCAGAGACGAGGAACGCGGCATCCGCTACTACGACTGGACCTATGACGGTCAGCACATCCTGTATTACCAGGATGCCAAAGGCGACGAAGACTGGCATGTGTACGCGACGAATATCGCCACGGGCGAGACCCGAGACCTGACGCCCTTTGAAAAAGTCAACGCGCAGATTCTCTCAGTCAATGAAAAGACACCCAACGAAATCCTGATCGGCATCAACAACCGCAATCCACAACTACACGACGTCTATCGAATCGCGCTTTCCACGGGCGAGCGGACCCTGATCGAAGAGAATCCGGGCTTTGTCTCTTACCTGTTCGACAACGACGACCGCACGCGCTTTGCCATGACATTTTCGCCAACCGGGGGACAGGAGATCCTCCAACGGGACGAGAGCAACCAGTGGCAACCCTTCATAGAGGTCCCCAACACCGACGCCCTGACCACCTATCTGACCGGCTTTGACAAATCAAACCAGATCCTCTATCTGATCGACAGCCGCACGCGAAACACAGCCGCCTTATTCACCCTCGACCTGGAATCCGGCAAACAAGAACTGGTGGCCGAGAACGACCGCGCGGATGTGGGTGGGATATTGGTTCATCCGACAGAGAAACACGTACAAGCCGTATCGTTCATTTACGACCGCAACCGCTGGCATGTGCTGGATTCGGCGATACAAGAGGACATGGATTACTTGCACTCGGTGGAAGACGGCGAATTATCCATCACCAGCCGCACGCTCGACGACCGCTTGTGGACAGCGGCCTACGTCCTGGACAACGGGCCGGTCAAATACTACCTGTACGACCGTACCAGAAAGCAGGCGAATTACCTGTTCAGCAACCGCACGGACCTGGACGAGTATCAACTGGCCAGGATGCATTCCCTGACCATCAAATCCCGGGACGGGTGGAACCTGGTCAGCTATCTAACGCTTCCACCCGACAGCACCCCCGACGGCGATGCTCGACCAAGCAATCCGGTCCCGCTGGTCTTACTGGTTCACGGAGGTCCCTGGGGGCGCGACATCTGGGGCTACGATCCGCAGCATCAATGGCTGTCGAACCGCGGTTACGCCGTGCTGAGCGTCAACTTCCGCGGCTCGACCGGCTTCGGCAAAGAGTTCACCAACGCTGGCAATGGCGAGTGGGCTGGCAAAATGCACGACGACCTGATTGACGCTGTCAACTGGGCGATCCGCGAAAAGATCACGCAGCGCGACCAGGTGGCAATCATGGGCGGCAGCTACGGCGGATACGCGACCCTGGTCGGATTGACCTTCACGCCCGAGACATTCGTCTGCGGCGTCGATATTGTCGGCCCGAGCAACCTCGTCACGCTGCTACAAAACGTGCCACCTTATTGGGTCCCGATCCTCCCAATGATGAAAGACCGCGTAGGTGACTGGACGACAGAGGAGGGCCAGGAATCCTTACTGGCCAAATCGCCGCTTGCGCGTGTAGATCAGATCCAGCAGCCTCTGCTGATCGGCCAGGGTGCCAACGACCCGCGCGTCAAGCAAGTCGAATCCGATCAAATCGTCGAGGCGATGAAAGAAAAAAACATCTCCGTGACCTACGTGCTTTATCCAGACGAAGGGCATGGATTCGCACGACCGGAAAACCGCTTATCGTTTTACGCCGTCGCTGAGGCGTTCTTATCCGAGCACCTGGGCGGACGGTTTGAACCGGTCGGAAAGGACTTTCAAGGAGCGAAAATTCAGGTGCCAGAAGGAGCGGACCAGGTCCCCGGACTCCAGACGGCCCTGGCCTCGCTGCCATATTCGAGATCAGAATGAGACCTGGCGATCATCTATCGCATTGATTCGGATGAGTGCGGCTATATTACTCCGCCGAGAGGATCTGGTCTGGGGATCGAACTCGACGAAGTGGTCGTCGATAAACATCGTGCGTAAGGTTGTGTAAAATTGCAACATTTGCTACAATCTGTTGCTTCTATGACATCATTAAAGGATTTTAGCTATGAATAAAACGATAAAAACAAAAGTAACAGCGCAAGGCGTTTTGGTCCCTCGGCAGTTGTTGGAAGGAATTGAGGAAGTGGAAATAAAAAAAGAAAATGATGTGATTACAATTATACCGACGGAACAGGGGAATTCCAACGGTAGCCGTTCACAGCTTGATCCCATTTGGAATCTGGGAGAAAATCCAGTGGAATGTGGTATATCAGATGCTTCTGAAAAGCATGACAAGTATTTGTTCAGACTGCCCTAACTTTTGATAGACATTTTACGCAAGCCAATTTCTTGACCATTCCCTGAATCTCGTGAAAGCGGCACGAGGAGTCTTAACATGACGACAACAGCCATGCGTTTCTTCAACACCGCTGGCCCCATCAAGGCGGAGATGCACTACCACATCCCGCCCCTGGTGCGGCTCGATGTCGATGACCTCCTGATGCTCATTCGGCAGGAAAAGTACTTCGTCCTGCACGCGCCTCGCCAGACCGGCAAGACCTCCGCGCTCCTAGCACTGAGGGACGACCTCAATGCCAGCGGCGAGTTCCGCTGTGCGTACGTCAATGTCGAAATCGGACAAGCGGCGCGGGAAGACGTGGCCGCGGCCATGCGGGCGATTCTCAGCGCGCTGGGTCGTGCTGCACGCCACATGCTGGACGACCTGTTCGTCTCTCAAGTCTGGCCCGGCATTCTCGATGGCGCCGGTCCCAATGACGCACTGGGGGAGACCCTTGCACGCTGGGCCGAGTCGGACGCCAGACCGCTGGTGCTCATGATCGACGAGATCGACGCGCTGGTCGGCGACACCCTGCTGTCCGTGCTGCGACAATTGCGCGCAGGCTACCCGGAGCGTCCGCGCCGGTTTCCACAGAGCGTGATCCTGTGCGGCGTGCGCGATGTGCGCGATTACCGCATCCAATCTTCCGCCGAGAATGCCATCATCGCCGGGGGCAGCGCGTTCAATATCCGCGCCGAGTCCCTGCGGCTCGGGGACTTCTCCCGCGACGACGTCGAATCGCTGCTGGCGCAACACACCGCAGAGACCGGACAGGCATTCGCCGAGGAGGCACGCGCCGCGGTCTGGGAACTGACCCAGGGCCAGCCATGGCTGGTCAACGCGCTGGCCTACGAAGCCTGCTTCAAGAACAAGGGCGGACGCGATCGCAGCCAGTCAATCACCGCCGACGCCATCCAGGACGCCCGCGAACAGTTGATCCGCCGCCGCGAGACACACCTGGATCAACTCACCGACAAGCTCCAGGAGGAACGGGTGCGCCGGGTAATCGAACCGCTACTAAAAGGATCGGATGAAGCTGGCTCATTCGCTGACGACGACCTGCAGTACGTACGCGACCTGGGCCTCGTGCGCGCCGACAATCCAATTGCCATTGCCAACCCAATTTATCGCGAGGTAATTCCGCGCGACCTCACCTACACCACCCAGGCGGGTTTTCACCATGACCCGACCTGGTACATTGATGCTAACGGCACCCTGCAAGTAGGCAAGCTGCTGACCGCGTTCCAGGCATTTTTCCGCGAGCACTCCGAGCACTGGATAGAGCGATTCCAGTACAAAGAAGCCGGTCCGCAGTTGTTATTACAGGCATTTTTGCAGCGCATCATCAACAGCGGTGGGCGGATTGAACGCGAGTATGGCCTGGGCCGCAGGCGCACGGATTTGCTGGTGGTATGGCCAGTGGGCGGAGATGCCAGCAGAATACAGAAGGTCGTCATTGAGTGCAAGCTACTGCACCGGAGTCTGGATCAAACATTGCGCGACGGGCTTGAGCAAACACGCGCCTACATGGACCGCTGCGCGACGGTAGAAGGACACCTCGTGCTCTTTGACCGCACCGAGGACAAGTCATGGGAGGACAAAGTGTATCGCCGCGAAGAAACCGAAGGCGGCGCACCGGTCACGGTGTGGGGAATGTGAATCAAAAATTCATTAACTGCTGAGGCCGAGGTATAAATTAAAACGGAGGAATGATTTACATGGACATGTCATGGGTTTCTTGGGAATTTTTTGCGATTCTTATGTTATTAGTAGTCTTATGGTCCTGGAAAATTCTGCATCAACAAGTCAATGCTATTGCCTCAATTGTGACTGTCATAGGTGTGCTTGGAACATTTATTGGTATTGCTATCGGGCTTTATCAATTCGACACGGGAAATATTGAAGCGAGTGTACCAGCGTTGCTGGAAGGACTGAAAATTGCCTTTGTTTCTTCCATTATAGGAATCTTCGGCTCGATTTGTCTTAAATTATTATCTCTACGCAAGCGGAAAAGACAAGCCGCATCAGAAGGGACCTATACAGGCGCAACCATCGATGACCTTGCAAATATCTTACAGGAAATTTATAAAATACATCAAGCAGAAGGTAACGAAACCAGAGAAACCCTCCGTGCTATTGAAAAAGCATTGACGGGAGATGGTGAAAGCACCGTTTTGACTCAGTTGCAGAAGTTGAGAACCACCTTCTCAGACAAGCAAGACGATTTACTTCAGGCCTTCAAAGAATTTGCGACTCAGATGGCTGATAACAATACAAAGGCACTAATTGAAGCACTTGAAGCCGTCATGCGGGACTTTAACGCAAAAATCAATGAACAATTTGGAGATAACTTTAAGCAACTCAATGAAGCTGTCGGAAGAATCAACGACTGGCAAGAACAATACCGTCAACAGATGGACGAACTGGCTGTGGAATTTCGGATTGCTGCAGAAAGCATCGAAAAATCACGGCAATCGCTGGAGAGTATTGCTGAACGGAGTGGTGTCATCGTTTCAAGCGCGGAAAAACTTGATCCCATACTTCAAGCAATACAACAGCAGATACAACTGATGAATGATCGTCTCGAGGCGTTTAGTGCGTTAGCTGATAATGCGAGTAACGCATTTCCAATTATTGAGAATCGGCTGAATCAATTAACCGATAACTTTACACAAGTGGTAGCGGAAAACATTGATAATTCGCAGGTTTCTATGGAAAGACAAAGGGAAGCCTTGACCAGTCAAGTCCAACAACTTGAAACGATGGTGACAGACACAAACAGGCGACTCAACACCGAAACTGAGCGCATTTTCCGCGAAAGCACAGCCAATATGACCCAGCAAATCCAACTCTTGGATAGAGCACTTCAGGAAGAACTCACAAAATCCATTGAATCATTGGGAAGTCAACTTGCCAGTCTATCAAGACGGTTTGTTGATGACTATCAGCCCCTAACGGATCAGCTTCGCAACGTAGTACGAATGGCAGATGGTTTACAACAAACAGGTCGTTACTCACGACGCCAAGCGGAACTGGAAATGTGAAGAGTGCGGCGTTAATCTTAGAGATGAGAGAAAGTTTCTTCACGTCCACCACATTAATGGTCAAAAGAACGACAGCAACGAAAAAAATTTTCTTGCCTTGTGTATCGGCTGTCATGCAAACAAGCCTCAACACCATCAACTCAGATCCGATCCAGACTATAGGGAATACATGCAGATTGTCCAGGCACCAGGGCAGAGACGGCTTTAATTCGGTTAGGTATAATGATCGTTAGCTATCGCGACAAGCGAACCAGGGATTTCGCTTCCGGAAAGTGGGTTAGGGCCTTCTCTGGCATCGAACGCGCCGCACGTCTGAAAATTGACCGACTGGAGGCAGCCTCTTCAATCAAAGATCTGGCTGCATTGCCGGGCAACCGTTTTGAAGCCTTGAAAGGAGATCGAAGAGGCCAGTACAGCATCCGCATCAATGTCCAATGGCGGATCTGCTTCGAGTGGCAACGAAATCACTCAGGTCCAACGAACGTGGAAATTGTGGACTATCACTAAGGAGAACCGTTATGACCATACCTGCAATTCATCCCGGAGAACACCTCGCCGAAGAGTTGAGAGAACTCGACATGAGCGCAGCATCACTCGCACGACAGATTGAGGTGTCCCCCAGCCGAATCACCGAAATCCTCAACGGGCGACGTGCAATCACTGGCGATACGGCCCTGAGATTGGCTCATTTTTTTGACACCAGTGCAGAGTTTTGGCTGAATTTGCAGAAGCTCTATGAGTTGCGGATTGCTGAAAAAAAAATAGGCGAGGGTATTAGAGCACTACCAACACTCAAGAACCGCGAGACTGTGCAGACCTGACGTACAGAAAGAAAGCGTGAACCTGATAGTCGGAGTGAACGATAGACACACCAGCACAGGAGCACATCAACCATGAAAATCACCGATGTAGAAACCATCGTAATCCAAAACATCCAGCCCTATCGCGGGGGGCGATACTGGCTCTTTGTCCAGCTCATCACCGACGAAGGCATCATAGGATTGGGCGAGCGCCCCTCGGGAAATGCCACCAATCTGGACTCCCAAATCAGCCTCGTCAAAAACCTCTGCCAGCAATTCGCCATCGGCACAAGCCCCTTTGACATCGAAAGCCTGTGGCAGCGCATCTTTGCATCCCGGCACGACTACCGCCATCCCGGCCTCGACGCAACACCCGCCTTGAGCGCCATCGAAATGGCGTGTTGGGACATCGTCGGCAAAGCATTGAACCAGCCCATCTACAATCTGCTCGGCGGCAGAGTCCACGACAAACTCAGGGCTTATGCCTATATGCCGACCGACGGCATCTGGGAAAATCCAGAACGCGCAGGTGAAATCGCAACCCGCCTGGTCGAGGACGGAAACACCGCCTGCAAATTCGACCCCTTCCAACCCCTCTTTCCCCACCCGCGCGACTTCCCACTCAAAACCATTCGCCACGTCGCCAAAATATTCAAAAGCATCCGGGACGCGGTCGGCGACGAACTGGAAATCGGCATCGGCACCCACGGACAATTCAGCACATCGGGCGCAATCCGCGTGGCAAAAGAACTCGAAGAATTCAGCCCCTTCTGGTTCGAAGAACCCGTCCCCCCGGAAAACATCGACGAAATGGCCCGGGTCGCCGCCCACACCAGCATCCCAATCGCCACAGGCGAACGACTCGTCACCAAATACGAATTTGCCGAACTCCTCAAAAAACAGGCCGCGCAGATCCTTCAATTAGACGTAGGACAATGCGGCGGAATATTGGAATCTAAAAAAATTGCCAGCATGGCCGAAGCCCACTACGCCCTCATCGCCCCCCACATGTACTGCGGTCCCGTCGCCGCAGCCGCCGCAGTGCAACTCGACACCTGCTCGCCGAACTTTCTGATCCAGGAATTCAACGCCAACGACCTCCACAGCGAAATATTCGTAGAGCCAATCCAATTTGAAAACGGCTATATCACCCCGCCAACAGGACCTGGTTTAGGCGTCGAACTCGACGAATCCGTTGTTGCCAAACACCGTGCGTAAGGTTGCATAAAAAAGCACGCCCCAGCATCGTTGTGCCGGGGCGTTTTTTGAAAGAGATACACCGAATCGTTCACCGAAACGCGATGCGGTAAGTCAATGTATTTTCAGCATCAATGCGAGCCGTCACGACCTGGCGGTCGCCGGACTTGAGATCGGTATCGGAAAAAGTGAGCACGCTTTCGGTTTCAATACAGAGCGAAACATCACCGCGCGTGAGAACCGCTCCGTTCTCTATTCTGTCCATTTCTCCTTTCAAAAGCGGGAGAACCTCGGTAAATGCACCGGGATAGCTGACAGAAACCGTGATCGCATCGCTGGCAAAGAGAATCGTCTTGCTGCCTGTTCCACCCAGAGGATAGGTAATCTCGAGATTGCCATCGGGCAGGTCGCGGATACCGGGTCGCGGTATGACCGGAACCCCATCAATCCGAAAAGCAGCGGCAATATCGGCCTTTTCGCAGAGCGTATGATTGACAACCGTCCCCCAAGAAGCATGGTCTGTATCCGTTTGGGATTGCAGAACAGCACCAGCGCGAGGATGCCAGAGCAACCCCAGTCCATACCGCTGTTGGGCACTCAGCACAGGCCCCGTATTAAAAGCGGCGTAATAGGTTGGACGACGGACAAAAGTAAAAACCACCGGATGGCGGCTGTCAACCCGCTGGTGTGTAAAGTGGTCTCGTGCGATATACGGCAACATCGCAGTGGCCGCTTCTTTTTGTTCCAGCGTGGGATACCAAGTAATGTGATCCCGATGCAAAAACGCATAAGGCGTAAAAGCCCAAAATTCACCGACCTGGAGCGGCGCAACAGCGGGCCAATTGGCTTCAAGGCGGGCGCGCGCATCTGCAATATCCCGTGCATGTGCCTCAACCGTGCGACCATAAGCTCGGGGCAACTCGAGTACTTCACCGAGCGCAGTCGTGTCGATATCCCCAGAATTAGACCTCTCGGCACCGCCGAGATTGGCGCGATACTCAGTGAGAAAAGCTCTCTGCTGGCGGGTTTCAATACTGCGGTTGAGCGCGTAACCCGTACCATCGGGTTCGCGCACGGCATTGTAGGAAAACCAATCGTACCACCGCCGTTCCTTCTCCAGAAAAACAGATGCCCGATCCGTGCCGCGAGCATAGTGATAGGCAACGTGGATATCGCTGTGGTGAGTACCGAGAAAATAGCCCCAATCGGGACCGCTGCGCTCGTAAAAATAACCCGCTGGACTCTGAAATTCCGTCAAACTCTCTTCGAGACGCTGATCGAGCAAATGCTCGATTTCTGCATCGGGAAAGAGGTTGAGATACGCCAGCGCGCCGCCCCAGGCATTGGCATACTGATTGGTAAAGTTGCGACCGTGGGTTTGCAATTCATCCAGAGTAAAAGTGGCGTAGAGTGCTTTGCGGTCGGCGGCTATGACGCGCCCGTGCAGAACTGAATCAATGGACGGACCGCTGTCGAGCAGATGGAGGGTTTGCCCCATAAACTTTGTGGCAAAAGCAGTGGCGGCGAGATTCCAATTGCCGGGACCGTACTCGCTAAAACGCCCATCCCCATTTTGAATGCCACACCAGAAGTCAAGAGCAGCCTCAAGACGCTGGCGCAGGTCGGGCTGCGCGTAAAACACATTCCAGGGACGGTCAGTGCAATAAAAGAAAGCCAGCGCCAGAATATTTTCCATAATACGCGCATTGTGCGGTTTATTATCCTTCGGATTCCGCCAGACCGAAATATTGATAAAGCCGCGATCCGGACCATCCATCTCAACAGCATTGGCAACCCGATGAAAATGCGACAAATAATAGGGCAAATCGAGTTCGCTGTCGTCAAAGTCAGCGGGTGAAAAATCAGCAATAGGCGCGGGACTAAGCATGGATCAACTCCTTTGGTATAGTAACGATTCGTCGAAGAGAGCAAACCATTAAAAAATAAAAAAGCGGTGATCCGAAGACCACCGCTTTTTTTCGTTTACTGTACGCACCTACTTGCGATGCAAAATTTGCCACAAACGCCCGAATTCGCGTTGCAAATAACTCATGTGTTGATAAACCGCTGCGTCTTTTGGCTCTATCAGAGGTGTCGGACGCAAAGCAACCAGAGCAGAGCTATCCATCTGATCCAACTCGACCTGTATCGCCACCACCCGTCCCTTGCGTCGAATACCCAGCGTTGCGGTCTCACCCGGCGTACTTTCCAGCACCATCCGCTTCAAATGCACCGGACCACCAATCGCACGTCCCCGATATGAAAGCACCACATCGCCTGGCTGAATCCCGCCCTCAGTTGCAGGACTATTGGGCTGTACATTGACCACCACCACCTCGTTGCCTCGTGGTGCAACCTCCACACCCAATTTGCCATACGCCATCTGCCCATGTGCGACCAATGCACGCGCCACCCGCATCGCGCGATTGATCGGAATAACAAAAACAGATGACGGCATGGAACCCCATCCAAATAGCGGGCTATTGTCTTGTCCAACAGCGCGAACCGGGTCTTCATAGCGCCACACCAGACCCCCAACCCGTCCATTGCTGCAAAACACAGGTGCCCCGCCATAACTGCTCTGCACGCGGGCCGACACCTGAAACAAATCCGTATCCCGATAAATTTCGTGCACCATCCCAACAGCAGGCACCAGATTGCCAAAGTCATTGCCCAACAAAAGGGCATAATGCCCAATTTTAATATGCTGTGAATCTCCCACCACAACTGTGGGCAAATTTTCTGCCTCAACGCGAATAACAGCAATCCCCGAAATCGGATCTGCCCCCACGAGCGCAGCCCGCACCTGCACGCCAGAAGCGAGCGTCACCCGAATCTCATCGGCATCTGCAATAGCGGCTTCAATCGTTAAAATATAACCCTGGGGATCAAAAATAAACCCCGTACCGTGGGTAAACACCGAACCAAACGATTCGCTATCTGCCCGCGCACGGGGATACAGCGTGTGAATCCGCACCACGCTCTGCCGATTATCTTCCAAAATTGCCGCAATTTCCTCTTCAAGCGCGCACAATAGGCTGCGTTCTTCCGTCCATCCCTTGCCTATAACAAGCAGACACAACGCCATTGCGCAACACAAAGATCTCATGACCCCGCCTCTCTCCACTTGTCGAGTCAACGTCAAAATGAATACGAAACGGGAACCTGTTTCACATCGCGCAGGTCGCGCATATTCGATGGCCGCTGCTTCAACTGAGATGCGGAATCCACACGCGCCGAGTCCCGATAATGACGAGAATCCAGACTATAAGACTCCTTGGACAAACGCTCCAATTCCAGAGCACCCACATCAACATTCGGCAATCTCTCGCCCGGCACCAATGGAATTTCCGGACGCTCCACTGCCACTTGTGGGATAGGTGTTGTATCGCCATAGAAAACCATCTGGGTCAGCCCCAGACCGATCACCACAGCCGCAGCCAGCGTTGTAATGGTCCGTGAGACAGAAGAGAACATTGTGCGCTGCGCTTTGTGCAAAAGCTGTTTTTCTTTTGAAACAGCCATCGCCAAATGGCTACGCAGGGTAAAATCAAACTCAGCCGATGGGAGAACCTTTGGCAATTGCGCCATGCGCTCCTTCAAAGCCTGCACATCGGCTAACAAAATGCGACAATGCTCGCACTCGGCAGCTTTGCGCTCCATTTCCGCCATCTCAACCGGACTCATTTCACCATCTACATAAGCCGAAACTCGCGCTTCAAAATCAGTAACGGTCATGTCTATATTTTACCTCCGAACAGGGTTTCCGGGATATCTTAGACATTCAAGCCCACATCCCGACCTTCATTTTTCAATTTTTGTTGTAATTTTAAGCGCCCGCGATTGACGCGCGATTTCACCGTCCCAACCGGACACTTCACAATTTCAGAAATCTCGTAATACGACATACCTTCCACATCGCGCAACAAAATCACCTGGCGGTAATTATCGGGCAACGAAGCAATAGCTTTCTGAATCTCCACATCAACCAGAGAAGATTCCGCCACGCGATCGGGACGCATAGATTCATCGGGCAATTCCATGCCCGTATCTGACTCCTCGTCTCGATGCAGTGAAAACAACCGCCATCGCTTGCGCCTTCTCAGTTCACTTTTGGCCAAATTTCCGGCAATCGTAAATAGCCATGTAGAAAAATTGGCAATGGCGCGATATTCCTCGCGCTTTCCAAACGCACGCAAAAACGCCTCTTGTACGATATCCTCTGCTGTTTCCCGATCGCCCACAAAGCGAAAAACAAAATTGTACAACCGCCCTTGATAGCGCCGCACAATTTTTCCATAAGCATCAATATCTCCAGCAGATACCTCAGCTAAAATATCCACATCTGACTGTTCGCCCAGTCCATATCTCGAATTTGCCATAAGCATGGAATCCCTCCCCTTCGGGCATGTATTCCCCTTCCCTTCCCAAAGCTTTATATCCTCAATCCTACTATTAAACCCTTCATACGCCCTCAGGGTTCCCAAAAATACGCGCCGCCTGTTTTTCCGCATTGCGCCCTTGTCAATCCCGTCTTATATTCATCATCCCAAATCCTAAAATTAATGACATTCACGTAAGAAAGCGAGGAACCCCGATGGCAGCAAATCAGGTGGTCGAACAAAACGGAAAATACATCCCACCGCAAAATCTCAGCACCAATGCACATGTCCCCAGCATAGATGCCTATGGGAAACAATACGAAAAATCGATTGCCGATCCCGAAGCATTCTGGGCGGAAATCGCCGATACATTCCACTGGTACAAAAAATGGGACACCGTGCGATCCTACAACTACAATATAGATAACGGACCAATCTCTATCAAGTGGTTTGAAGGAGCCACAACCAACGTCACGTACAACTGCATCGACCGTCACCTCGCGTCCCGAGGAGATCAAATCGCCATCATTTGGGAAGGCAATGAGCCTGGTGAAGACGCCAAACTCACCTACAGTGAACTGCACGAACAAGTCTGCAAATTTGCCAATGTACTCAAATCCCGAGGCGTAAAAAAAGGCGACTGTGTCTCCATCTATATGCCCATGATCCCCGAACTCGCCATCGCCATGCTGGCCTGCGCGCGCATCGGCGCCGTCCACTCCATCGTCTTTGGCGGCTTCTCAGCCGAAGCATTGGCAGACCGCATCGTCGATTCCGCCTGTCAGATCGTACTCACCACAGATGGCATGTTCCGAGGCGACCGCCCCATGGAACGCAAGCAACCCGCCGACGAAGCCATTGCACTGGCCAACTCGCGCATGGGCAACACCAGCGTTCACACCTGCATCGTCGTCCAGCGCGTAGGCGAAGACAGTGGCATCGCATGTCCCATGCAAGAGGGACGCGACTTATGGTGGCACGAAGCCATGTCAGAAGCTGATGCCGACTGCCCATGCGAAGAAATGGACGCCGAAGACCCCCTCTTCATCCTCTACACATCTGGCTCCACGGGCAAACCCAAAGGCGTGCAGCACAACGTGGGTGGCTACATGGTGTACACGGGCTACACGCACAAAAACGTCTTTGACTATCAGGACGGCGACATCTACTTTTGCGCCGCCGACATAGGCTGGGTCACAGGCCACTCCTACATCATCTACGGGCCTCTATCAAATGCCGCCACCACCATCATGTTTGAAAGCACGCCCGTCTATCCCGATCCAGGCCGATATTGGCAGGTCATCGACAAATACAAAGTCAACCAATTCTACACCGCGCCCACAGCCATACGCGCGCTCACCCGAGAAGGCGACGAATGGCCCGCCAAATACGACCTGTCATCCCTCAAAATACTCGGCACAGTGGGCGAACCCATCAACCCCGAAGCCTGGCAATGGTATCACCGCAATGTCGGGCGAGAACGATGCCCCATCGTAGATACCTGGTGGCAAACCGAAACCGGAGGCATCCTCATCAGTCCTCTGCCCGGCGCAACCCCCACCAAACCCGGATCGGCGACCTTTCCCCTCTACGGCATCAAACCCGTGGTCCTCGAACCCGAATCGGGCAAAATCATCGAAGGCAATGGCGTCGATGGCGTACTCGCCATCTCAGAACCCTGGCCGGGACAAATGCGCACCGTCTATGGCGACCACAAACGCTTTGAAGAAACCTACTTTCAGCAATACAAAGGCTTCTACTTCACCGGTGACGGCTGCCGTCGAGACGAAGACGGCTACTACTGGATCACCGGCCGCGTAGATGACGTCATCAACATCTCGGGCCACCGCATGGGCACCGCCGAAGTCGAAAGCGCCCTGGTCTCACACGCCAAAGTGGCCGAAGCCGCTGTAGTCGGCTTCCCGCACGAAATCAAAGGACAGGGCATCTATGCCTACGTCACCCTCAACGTGGGCGAAGCCTATACCGACGACCTCAAAGCCGAACTCGTCCAACAAGTCCGCACAGAAATCGGCCCCATCGCCACCCCAGACGTAATCCACTGGGCACCGGGCTTGCCCAAAACGCGCTCGGGCAAAATCATGCGCCGAATCCTGCGCAAAATTGCCGAAAACGACACCTCGGACCTCGGCGACACCTCCACCCTCGCCGACCCAACCGTCGTTGACGACCTCCTCGCCAACCGGTAGGACGCAAAAAAGCGGGCATGATTTTGTGCCCGCAACGGGCGACCACAGGGGGTCGCCCCTACATGCTAATACGTGTAGGGGACGGCCCCTGTGCCGTCCCAATCGGCCCACCTGACCCTATCCTTTCAGTTCCACAATAATATTCCGCCAGGGTCCATCCCCCACATTGATAGCCTCGTGAACATCTTCGCCATCGACATCTCGCCATTGCACCTGCCCATCCGCCATATCGCGAGCCTCGCGTTTGACGCCATCTGATGAGACACCCTGGAGTTTCCCCCCGCCGATAACCACGTACAAATAATCATTCTCGTGCCGGTGCATACCCGTACTCTCGCCGGGAGCAAGCGCGAGATCCCAAACGCGCACGCGATCATTTTCAAAAAGCAGTTTGGTGCCAATTTCTTCAGATATATTCATGGCTTCGATCTCCTGTAGGAAAAATGTCAAACCGCAAATTTCTGCACAACAAAAATATCGGCGCGCCGGCCCAGCACCGCGATATCTTTAATCTGTTCAATCGGCGTCAAATTGGTCTGCGCCAGCGCATCTTTAATCGCATTCCACTCACTTGAAAGAATCGCAACAACGCCATTGGGGCGCAAAACCCGGTCAATCTCCGCAAAAGCAGACGCATAAAGCGCGCGAAGTTCAAAAACAGACCCAACCTGGTGGCCCCAGGGCGGATTGGTCGCAACCTTGTCAACCGATTGATCGGGCAGAGGCAATTGACGCGCATCCCAGTGATAAACATCGCGAGGTTTGTGGCGACTGCCAAAATTCTCCAGCGCATCTGCAACAGCTTGCTCGTCAATATCCCCACCCTGAACCAGCGCATAGCGACCCGCAAGCGCGCGCTCAATCATAACCGTGCCCGCACCGCACATCGGATCCAGAAAAACATCCCCATCTTCCGGACGGGTAAGCTGAACGAGTGCCCGCGCAATCGTGGGACGCAGCGACGCCGGGCGGTTCGCAATCTTGTACGTGCGATGACGCATCGTGCGATCCGTAAGCCGCAACCCCAGGCGCACCTGCCTGCCAGTCTGTTGCAACCACAATTCCACATGGGCATCATCGGGCACAAGACGCCATTTGGGAAAGCGGCGATACACAGCCCGTTCAACAGCCCCCTGCATCTGGTTGCGACGGTAAGATTGCCAGCCCTGCATGGACGCCTGAACAATAACGCGATATCTTGTGCGCCCTCTGGGCAACCCATTGAACTGCCTGTGTACATTGAGCGCCGGAATCAGATCGGGTATCTCACCTATCGTATTGAGATCCTCCCGTTCACCGCTCAGCGGCACATCCGCAAGATGAAAAAAAACATCCTCCACCGTACCCAACTGGCGCAACGCGAGCGGATCGCCCCGATAGTTAAACTGCACCAGATCGTAATCCCGCACGCGGTCTGTCCGCACCCTATAAAGGCGATCCCCAAAACAAAACCGCAACTCCCGCACGGTAATCTGCCCAATACCCTTGAATGACGTAGTATATAAAGTCGTCACAATCACCCCAAAATCAAACCCAGATCAACATGCGCCTCAACCAAATCCACCATCCCGCCCAAGCAAACTCCATCCACATCCACATCCGGATCATAAGGGACAGTACCCGCCGACAGAACCCCGGAAATGCGCGTCACAACCCCTGGACTCATCTGCGCCGACACATCAGGTCCCCCCGGCGACAGTGTATTGTATATCACACTATTGATCTGCAAACCGCGCGACCGCGCCGCCTCAATCGTAAGCAACGTATGATTAATCGTACCCAAAGCTGCGCGAGCCACAATAAGAAGCGGCAAATCGAAACGCGCAGCGAGATCTGCCACCAGAAAATCATCCGCAACCGGCACCAGAAGCCCCCCTACGCCCTCGACCAAAACACAATCGTGAATTTTTGACAGATGATTAAAAGCGTCAAAAACAGGTGCCAGATCGAGCACCCTCTCTTCCCGCGCAGCCGCAATATTCGGCGAAAGCGGATCGCGCAAGCAAATCGGATTGATAATATCCAGAGACTCGTTCGACCGCGCAGCCCGTCTCAATAATTTTGCATCCGCGCGACCACCCGCAGAAATCGGCTTCATAACCCCTGCATCGATCCCCCGTTTTTTCAGCACCGCAGCCAACCCGGCCGTAATCGCCGTCTTACCGATCTCCGTATCCGTACCCGTCACAAAAATCCCCCGCGTCACCTCGCATCCCCTTCTGTAACCACCTGAATCGCATCGCAAACAATATCTATCATCTGATCTATCTCGCCTTTGGAAACAGCATAAGGAGGCATAAGAACAATCGTATTGACCAGTGGGCGAATGAGAAGCCCATTTTCCCGGGCAACATCGCACACCCGATGCCCTATACGATCTTCAAAGGGATACGGCGTTTTATTTCCCCGATCCAAGACCAATTCAACAGCCACAATAAAACCCCTCTGACGAACATCCCCAACATGTGCCAGATCCCTGAACCGCTGCAACTGCTCCGCCAGATACGCGATCTTATATTGCAATTTCTCCAGCGTGCGATCTGTCTCAAATTTTTCTATCGTCGCAAGCGCAGCCGCACAACCGAGTGGATTGCCCGTGTACGTATGCCCGTGAAAAAACGTCTTCATCTCCGCATAATCGCCCAAAAACGCATCGTAAATCTCATCCGTCGCCAGCGTAGCCGCCACCGGAAGATACCCTCCGGTAAGCCCCTTGCCCAGACAGAGCAAATCGGGCGCAACATCTTCGTGTTCACAGGCAAACATCTTCCCGGTGCGACCAAAACCCGTAGCGACCTCATCCACAATCAGAAGCACATCGTACCTATCGCACAACTCAGCCGCATATTTGAGAAAACCCGGCGGATGCATAAGCATGCCCCCGGCACCCTGCACCAGCGGTTCCACGATAAAAGCCGCAAGGCGATCCGCGTGTTCGGCAATAATCTCCTCCAGGGTATCAAAACACGTCCTATCACACGACCCATTGCAGTACTCACACCGGTAGGGATGCGGAACAGGCGCGGCAACAGAAGAAAACAGCAAAGGGCGATACACCCTGTGAAAATGCGCGATCCCCCCCACGCTCACCGAACCGATCGTATCCCCGTGATAGCTCTCCGTCAGATGCAAAAAAGAGTCCTTCTCTCGACGCGGATGCGCCCGCTGCTGCCAGTATTGAAACGCCATCTTGACCGCAACTTCAACCGCAGTCGCGCCACTATCCGAATAAAAAACACGGCTGAGACCTCCCGGCGCGATCTGCACCAGCTTCTCCGCAAGTTGAATCGCCGGAATATTGGACAACCCCAACAGCGTACTGTGCGCCACGCGGTCGAGTTGCGCGCGAATAGCACCGTCAATTTCCGCAACGCGATGCCCATACACATTGCACCACACAGACGCAAAGCCATCCAGATAGCGATTGCCATCGATATCCACGAGATAAACACCATCGCCGTGCGAAATAATAACAGGCTCCTCATCCGCATACTCTCGCATCTGCGTAAACGGATGCCAGACAACCGCGCGGTCGATATCCTTCAAATGGCGTTTCTGCGCATCATCCATCGCTCATCGTCCATCGCTCATCGCCGCGCCAACCTCCCGCGCAACCCGGGGACGACGCAACTTCCAGATCATGCCATCGTAAATAAAATGCATAAACGACGTGCCATACGTAAAAACCAGAAAAAACGGAAGAGAAAGAAACTTGAGGCCATATAACAAACCGCTGACCACAACAATAAAACCCGCAGTATAGGGAACAATACGCTTTCCCGCTCGCGTCAGCACAGGCGACGCAAACGCATCGAGTTTTGCCTTATTGTGAACCGTAAGCGCAACAAGGGCGATATATTCCGCCGCATGGCTAAAGCTGGTCGCAATAAAAAGCGCTTCTGACGACAAAATGGGCACAACGCCATACATAAACGCGACCGAAACAAAAAAAAGCAACTTAGGCCAGTTGATCTGCGCGCCCCGAAACTCGTAAATAAGCCACGCAATAGTAACAGCGATAGCCGCGACATATATCCCCTGCGCCCCCACAGAGGGAAGCGGCGTGCCGATGAGCGTATGCAAATAATGTATAACGCGACCTTCAACATCGGCCTGAAAAGCAAACAGATACCCAAACCCCGCAATGCCCCAGAGATATGAAGTCCAGGCATCGAGTTGTTTGTGCCCCCATTGTCCCTTCCCGGAATAAATCCGCAAAATGCCGTACTTTTGGCGAACAAAATGGAAATAATTAAAAAGATACCAGAACGCGAACATCTCGGGCTCTTCAACCCGAAAATAGTAACACAGAGCGACGAACCCCAGACACAGCACCGGAGTTATGAGATAAATCAGCCGTCGCCGTTCAAATTCAATGCGGTCGAGATAAACGAGGGGAAAAGTGAAATACCGGTGGGCTACAAATGACGTGACCGCAATGAGGCGGAAGGTCTCACTGTAGTCAGAGAGCAGATAAGGAGCGGCAAAAAAGACCAGCCATCCGAGCGAAATACAGCACAAATCGACAGACGGGGAAATAATCCAGTGAGATTTTTTCATCGCACACTACGCGCGGGACGCGCCCAGGGTTTCGAGAACTTGCTTGGGAATTTTACAAACAAAAGTATAAGCGGGATCAAACATATTGCCCATATCGTATTCAACCGCCTCGCCGAGCAACACATGCACGGTGCGCTCATCCAGACCAAAATCCGACACAAGCCAGCGGATCATTTCAGTGGTCGCGTGTTCGACGCACTGATCGAGCGGACGGGCATTGCCAACCGTAAAAATATGCGTCTCATTTTCACCCCGGGGCCAGTTGATGGTTTTGCCCTTGTGCAAATGAACCGTAAAACGGACATCAAAAGAAATTTCAATACCCGTACCCACAATTTCACCATCGCCCTGAAGCGCGTGTCCATCGCCAATGTGAAAAAGCGCGCCCTCGACAAAAACCGGCAAATAAACCGTCGTGCCCTCGTTGAAACGCTTGTAATCCATATTCCCACCGTGCGTGGATGACGTCGCAGTCGAAATCGCCTGACCCCGCGGCGGCGCAACCCCAAAACATCCGGGATGCGGATTGAGCGGCAAAATTAGATCGCTTAACGGACGGGACGCGGGACTGCCATAACCGGGCGTGGTATGGTCGCGGTTACGAGAAACCTCCACCGGGCGTGCCGTGCGATTTTCAAAATCGATCGCCCATAAAACCCGCGAAATATCATCCTCAAACCTGGGCACATAACCCGGATCGAGCACATTGGGCGCAACGCGCGCAGACGTATAGCCATGGGACCGATTGGGCATCAGGTGATCAAACACAACCGAAATCGAATCCCCCGGCTCTGCACCCTCAATATAAAAAGGTCCCGTCTGGGGATTGCCGCCCTCGGTCACCTGCTCGCCCGTCATATCCCTGCCACCCGCACAAACCGTCGTGGTCGAAAGCGCATCGCCACTTGCAATGGTGAGAACCGGGTCGTGTGATCCAATAGTCGTATGATAATGCGTAGGGATAAAATTATGATGTGCCATAAATGCTCCTGTGTCTTCATGCAATCATCCGTATCTTCTCCTGCGCCTCCCATACACCCACCCATGATTTACCTCGATCCTTACTCGTATAAAGCGTCTTATCCACAGCAGCCCATGCACACCCATCCTTTGAAAACGCAATATGAAACGTATCGATATTGTGCGGAACCGTACCTGGAAAACCCTCAGTCACATGCTCCC
>JAPPIE010000210.1 GCA_028874765.1 Gemmatimonadota bacterium | reverse complement strand
CCCGCAGCACAATCTCCACCCCATCAAACCCAATATCCCCTGCTGTGGCAAAAGCGTCTTTTCCCCAATCCATATTCAAACTCGCATTGCGAATCCCGTACAAATACATAGCAATTCCTTTCGTGAATGTTGTTTCTCGTGATCGGTCCCCAGTCATACCATCGCCTTGTCTTAACAGCGGGTTCGGCACGCCTACTTCAGTGTCTTAACATGTTCATAATTGAGTATCTTTGCATCCACTGTCAATAATCGACAGTTGTGAACTCTTGCCGTAGCAACAATAATCTGATCCGCTGGATCTTTGTGGAATTCAGCAGGCAATTGTGTTGACTCAATTGCAATTTGTGGCGTCAAATTGAGAAACTGAATGCCCGGATATGAGAGTGCCTGTTCCATCCACTCGCCAACGGGACAAGGCAAGACGAGCCGATCATACTCAACTAATTTAGCAACTTCCCAACATGAAATTGCACTCACCCCAAGACCCTGAGACTCATAGTGTTGCAACCACGCCACTTGCTGGCTGGTGAGATGAGTATCTCCATGAATCCACCAGACCCAAATGTGTGTATCAAGCACAATCATTGTGATACACTCCAATCACCATCCGCTACAGGTTCTGTGGGATCATGGTATTTGATCGCCGTTCCACGCAACGGATAACGGTCTTTAGCGTTGCGTTTTGAAGAACTATGACAAATAATGACTTCGACCGATTCGCCTACTTGAAAAGGCAAATTCTTTAGCACAACCATTCGGCCTTGGCCTATAACCGTTTCAACGCGGTGGGCATTCATATCGCACCTCCAGATTGTCATATCAGCACCGATCTAACGAAAATTTTGGTTATTCATAACAAAGATTACCCAATTTCATATTTAACACCAACAGCGAAATGTCCGATATGGTGTTAGTCCAAAACCCCTACGCCTCATACGGCACTCCGGTGCGCCGCAATTCCTTAGTCACTGCAATCTGACATGTGACATAGCTACCCATATAGCCCGTGGCAAAGCCTGGCCGCGCATCGCCAATCGTGCCCACGATCATATTGGCGTATTCGTACGTCGTATCGTAGCGATCAATAATCAGCGCCACCATCTCCAGCCAAGCCAGCCTGAGAGCCTCGCCCCACTCAGTCGCCCGGGCACTGGTCAAATACTCCTCGGCAGCTTCTACCACCGTAGTCGTCTCCACCACCGGACTGCTATTGGGAAACCCGGGAGAGCGATCCACTTTTATAGTAACCGCCGCATCGATCTCGACACCCGCACCGGTCAACTCGCCATCGCCCATCCGCGCATGGACATCGCCCAGAGAGAGCAAACCCCCGGGCTTTTGGGCGCGGATATGCACAGTACTGCCCGGCTGCACCGCATTAAAATCCATATTGCCGCCGTGGTCAATCGAATGGGCAGCCCACGGTTCCAACTGAACCACACCAACCATAGGCCGCACCGGCACCACAAAATCCGGCGGAAAGTGGATCAACCCATCGCGCACAGGCGCCACGCAACGCCAGTTGCCCCAGTTCGGTCCTCCGTTGCGATAAAAACCGTAAGGCCCCACCTCAATATCGATAATCTCAATAGCAACCCAGTCATCGGGCGCAATCCCTTCAATGCGAAAAGGACCACCACGACGGGCATAGCGGCGATGACTTTCTCCAGAAGTAATCATCCCTGCGCGGGTCTCACCAGCAGCCTCAAAATCATTGTCAGCCCCGCCAATCGTCTCAATAACCACGGTCTCGCCCAGAGCAAGCGTACCTCGCACCTCGCCAATAGCCGGATCATCCGGCCCACTGTAGTAGGGCGTGCGCGTAAAGTGACGCATGATAAATCTCCTTATGTAATAGGTACTTTTACCGTGGATCCTCCGGACGCCAGCGGTGTTTCTCAACACCGTCCATATCGAGTTCTACGCCCCAGCCCGGTCCCTGTGGTAGCAATATACACCCGGCTTCAATTCTCAGCGGCTCAGTAATAATCTCATCGCGCCAATCAATACCCGTGACCAGTTCCATAGGCGCGGCATTGGGTATAGACGCCATCAGATGCGTTGCCGCGGCAATGCCCACCGGACCCTTGGTATTGTGCGGCGAAATGGGAACGTGGTACGTATCGGCAATCGCGGCAATCTTCCGCACCTCCGTAATCCCCCCGGCATACATCAGATCCGGCTGGGCAATATCGACGCCATCCAGATCCAACAACTGGCGGAACTGGCTCCTCGTATTGAGCCGCTCCGACCCCATCACCGGAATATTAATAGCGTGTCGCACCTTGGGATAAGCACTTAAATCGTCTGGCGGCACCGGATCCTCAAACGCGTACAGACCAAAAGGCTCCAATACTCGTGCCAGACGAATACAACCGGACACAGTCAAACGCCCGTGACAATCGATAAACAGCTTGACATCGGGCCCCACTGCCTGGCGCACTGCCTCAAAACGAGCGGCTGTTTGTCTGGGATCGCCCGTCTCGACATACGGATCAAATTGATCATCACTATCGCTACCCATACCGCCTTTAAGTGCCCGAAAACCGAGTTCCACCAGCCGTTGCGCGTGCGCCGCAGCCGCCTCTGGCGTACTCCCGCCAAAATGCGTGTACACCTCGACCCGATCGCGGAACACACCGCCCAATAACTCCACAACCGGCATACCCGCCACCTTGCCCTTTATATCCCACAAAGCCTGATCAATACCCGACAGCGCGCTCATCCACACTGGCCCGCTCATGCGCCAGATACCGCTCAGCGAAGACTGCCGAAACAAATAGTACCACAGATACTCAATCCGCGCGGGATCGCACCCGATGAGTTCTTGCTTCATATGCTCAACCGCCGCACAGACCACGGGTTCCTTATTCGAATACGTGGCCTCACCCAAACCCATAAGCCCCTCATCGGTATGGACCCGAACAATCGTCCACTTGCGGCCAGGAGAATTAATCATAATAGTATCTATATCGACGATCTTCATACCGCGATCCAAACCCAAAAATCATTCCAGTTGGCCTTTATGTCCCGCCTCAATCGCTTCGCACAACCTCATCGTCTTGATCGCATCCTCAAGCGTGCTCCACGGCTGCGTATCGTTTTGTATGCACGCCACAAAATGCCGGGTCTCGTTAAAGTCGGGACCACCGACCGCTTCCAGATCCAACTCGCCCTCGAACGGCTCTCTGTCAGCATAGATCTCACACCTGGGGCCACTCGTGAGATCCACGTACGCGCTGAAGTCTTCCGCATGCGCTTCAAACCGCTGAATGCGGTATCCAACAGCATAGTGACTCATCATCACGCCCCGGCAGCCGCTTTCGAACTTAATCACGGCATTGTGGCGCATCTCGGCAGGATGGGAAGGCGCAGACCACGCCTCTGAGTAAACCTCGACGGCGTCACCTGCCAGCCACCGCAACAGATCCACATGGTGGATCGCGTCCAATCGGATAAGATGTCCAACATCCCGGACC
>JAPPIE010000102.1:28037-29664 GCA_028874765.1 Gemmatimonadota bacterium | reverse complement strand
AGAATTTGCGCGCCTTCTTCAGCGTTGGTCCCCTGCAGTCGCACCACCAGCGGGACATTGATTTCAATATCTTCAAGCGCGGCAACAACGCCTTCTGCCACGCGGTCGCAACGCACAATACCGCCAAAAATATTGATAAGCACAGCTTTAACCGCTTTGTCAGACGTGAGAATACGCATCGCATTTTTGACGCGCTCGACATTGGTACCCCCGCCAACATCGAGAAAATTTGCCGGTGACGACCCCGCGTATTTGACAATATCCATCGTAGCCATCGCCAGACCCGCGCCATTGACCATACAGCCGACTTCCCCGTCGAGTTTGATATAATTGAGATCGTATTTTGAAGCCTCGACCTCGAGCGGGTCTTCCTCGTCAACATCGCGCAATTCATGGATATTCAAATGGCGATACATCGCGCTATCATCGAAATTCATCTTGGCATCCAACGCCAGAACCTCACCACTTTTGGACACCACGAGAGGATTGATTTCTGCGAGCGAACAATCGGTCTCTTCATAGGCATTGTAAAGGGCGGTTATAAAACCAACCCCCTGTTTGAGTTGATCGCCTTCAAGCCCCAGACCGAGTGCGAGATGCCGCGCCTGAAAGGGCTGAAGTCCCACGCCTGGATGAACAACCTCTTTGAGAATTTTCTCTGGCGTCGTCGCAGCAACCTCCTCAATATCCATGCCACCCGCACGGGAAGCCATAACAACCAGACGCGACTGCGCGCGGTCCAGCACAATACCCAAATATAATTCGCGGTCAATATCCGTCGCATTTTCCACCCAAACGGATTTGACTTTTTGCCCCTCAGAACCCGTCTGCGGAGTAACGAGTTGCATGCCAATAATTTCGGATGCCACTTCTCTGGCTTCGGCAGGGTCGGCTGCGAGTTTAATACCGCCCCCCTTGCCGCGGCCACCTGCGTGGATCTGCGCTTTGACAACCACTGCACCGCCGAGGTCTTTGGCGATAGATTCGGCCTCCTCGGGAGTACGAGCAACCGCGCCATTGGGCACGGGCACACCAAAAGATTTGAGAACTTCTTTAGCCTGATATTCGTGAATTTTCATCTTAGTCCCTTGTGTTTATGTTATCGAACGTCAACTCAAACAGCGTATTTTTCCAATACATCTCGATCAATCTCAATGCCTAATCCCGGTGCATCGGGCACGGGCACTTCGCCATCCACCGCCTGGATCGGGTTTACAGCCAACTCCGTTCGCAACTCATTTTCTGTCATATCGTATTCAAACAGAGACGGAATTGGGTTCAACGCATCTGGCGCATCGGGAATGGTAGCCTGCCAGTGGACAGTCGCCGCCAATCGAATATGACTGCCCCACATATGCGGCAAAACCCGCACATAATTTGCGCTCGCCATCGCCGCAATAATCCGACACTCGCTAAACCCACCTGCAATACTGATATCGGGCTGCACAATATCAAGTGCCCGCTGCTGAATCAACTCGCGAAACGCCCAACGTCCACCCAGCCCTTCCGCGCCCGCAATGCGTATAGGCAACGCATCTTTCACCTGCAAATACCCGCGCACATCATCTGTTGGTATCGGCTCTTCATACCAGAACAAATCATTGTGTGCGATCTTGTGCCCCACATC
>JAPPIE010000102.1:24814-27937 GCA_028874765.1 Gemmatimonadota bacterium | reverse complement strand
CCCAACAATTGATACACCGGCATATCGAGAGCCTTGCCCATCAAATCCCACAACGCAATATCTATCCCACTGATCGCCTGCGGACTTACCCCGTCATCGGACAACGCCTGATAGATCGCGCCACAATCAAACGGACTGCGCCCCACAATATGCGCATCAATCGCAGATCGATGGACTTCGCCTGTCCCCTCACCCCACCCAACCAAACCACTATCCGTAGCGATCTCCACGACCTGCGCCTGTCGGCTCGTGGACCATCCCCTCGAAATCGCGATCTTCTCTCGCAAGGGATATCGCAAATGATATGTTTTTACCTCGGTGATTTTCATCTGATCACTCCTAATCCACAAACAAATCATCCAGTGTTACGGGCGTAACTGCGCCGAGGGTCCTCAGACTGGTGAGATCAAATTTGGTTGTATCGCCCATAATAGAAATGAGTTTGGGACGTCTGGCAATATGTTGCTTGTGGAAATCAAGCACACTCGGCATCTCAGCCTGGAGAATGTGATCAAACCGCTCTTTTCGCGGATCGGGCATCTGGTTGCGCCGTTCCCAAATACGCAACACACCGGGCAACTCGCGGTATTTGATCTTCGCGACGCGATAGCGATTGACCACAGAATTTTTGGCTTCTGCAAAACGCTCGGGCGATTCGGGCAAATCGTCAATCAACTCGACCAGTGCAGTAACTGCCTCCGGGGTTTTGTCGGCCTGGCAGCCAATATATCCCCACATGACATTCTGATCATTGCTGCGATCGCCGAGATCATACCGCGCAAATGTAGAATAAGCCAGTGCGCGGGCTTCGCGCAACTCCTGAAAAACAATGCCCGACATACCTCCGGCAAAATAATCATTGTAGAGATCAATAGCCGGACGGAGGGCTGCATCGAACACAACGCCTCCAGACTCGACAAAGACCTGAGACTGAGCTGTTTCTTTGTGAAAGAATCGGATTTCGGTTTTGTCCGGCGCGTGAACTACGAGACGTTCATAAGCAGAAGGCGTTTTTAAGTCACTACTGTTGGGAAAATGCTCTTTGATCGTAGAAAGAACATCGTCCAGCGACCTGGAACCACCGTAAATCAGGACATGTTCATAAGTCGGCAAACTGGATATCAAACCGTGTAATTCCGCAACCGTGAGCTTTTGCAATGCCTCAGAAGAAATGCGGCGCTTGTACGACGAATTGTCGCCATAGCGACTGTAGAAACGCAGGGCATTGCGCAGAGACCGGGGATCCTTTTTTTGATCTTCGCGTTGCGCCAGGGTGATTTTGACGAGTTCATCGAGCGTGGCCTGATCTGCAGTCGGGCTCTGGACGTATTTCATCATCAGTGAAAGAGAAGCCCCAAAATTTTCATCTAAACCGGAAATGCTAACATTGGTCTCATTGTCTGACACGCCAATATTGAAATCCGTACCCAGTTTGTACCATTCTTTCTTCAGCGCATCGGGAGACAGATCGCCGGCACCAGATTTGTCCAGAAGCGACCTGGCCGTGCTGAGTCGATTATCCTGATACGTCCCCATATCCACACTGAGTGTGAACGTGAAAAGGTCGTTAACCGGGTTTTTCACATAGTAGAGTTTCACACCGTCCCGCACCTGTGCAATGGTATAGTCTTTATCGGTGACAAAAACGGGAGAAAGTTCATCGGTAGGCATAGCCAATACATCTTTTGCAAATTCGGATTGGCGGGTCGGATCAATATCAATTTTGTCGATTTTGGGCTTGTCGATTTTGGGCAACTCGTGTTGTTCGTCAATGCGATAGCCCGCAACATAGTCCTCGCCAAAATAATGGTTGGCTACACGCACGATATCTTCTCGCGTGATTTTTTCCATTCGGGCAATTTCAGCAACCTCTTGATCCCATTCGGCAAATCCCAAAAATGCACTGGTCATTTGTCTGACACGGCTGCGATTGGATTCCAAACCTCGTTTTTGATTCTTTTTAAAATCCGTGACAATCGCAGACAGTAGGCTTTCGTCAAATTCCCCGCGTTTGATCATGGCAATCTGATCCAGCAAAAGTTGCTCAACATCTGCGAGTGTTTGATCTTTTTTTGGAATACCCCACAGATATTGCGTGCCGTAGTCATTATGTAAGTAGGGATAACTACCAGCGCGTCGTACTTTCTGCTGCTGCACGAGATTGAGATTGATAAGCCCCGCAGTGCGATTGTCCAGAATCATATCAATCAGCTTCAGTGCCTCGGCGTCTTTGTGACTGCGGTGATTTGTGCGAAAAGCCAGAAGTACGTACTCTTCGCCCTGAAATTTGACCGTGACGCGCTCAGCACCTTTAAGGGGCGGTTCTTCCCATGTTTGGAGCGCGGGAATATCTTTGGCTTTCCATGCTGAGAAATGTTCGTCAATCAGTTGAATCGTCGCGTCAATGTCAATATCGCCAGAAATACAAATCGCCATATTATTGGGCACGTAATACGTGTCGTAAAATTGGTACATATTCTTGAGCGAGGGGTTTTTGAGATGCTCAACCTCGCCGATCGTGGTTTGCTGGCCGTAGGGATGCTTTTTGTACAGATGTTTGTTCACAGCCTCGCTGATGAGCCAGCCTTTGTTGTCCAATGTGCGGTTCTTCTCCTCATATACCACTTCCAGTTCGGGTTGGAACAGGCGAAACACGGGATTTTGAAACCGTTCGGACTCAATTTCTGCCCAATGTTTGAGATAATTGCTGGGCAACCCCACTTTGTACACGGTTTCTTCGTGCCATGTGTGTGCATTCAAACCACTCTCGCCCATAGCTTTGTAGAGCTTGTCGAGTTCGTTGGGAATAGCGTATTGTGCGGCCTGTTGAGACGCTTTGTTGATCTCTGCATAAATGGCCTTGCGTTTTTCGGGATCGGTTTCCCGAAAGTGATCTTCGTAGAGCGCAATAATGCGGTCAATGTGCATTTTTTCTTTTTTGTAATCCAACGTCCCGATATTTTGCGTACCCTTAAAAAGCATGTGTTCCAAATAATGCGCCAGACCCGTAGATTCGGCGGGATCGTGTTTGCTTCCCGCACGCACGGGGATTTCGGCATAAAAACGCGGTTCTTCGTGGTTTTCGGTGAGATAAACGGTAAGGCCATTGTCGAGTCTGTAAAT
>JAPPIE010000102.1:5886-24714 GCA_028874765.1 Gemmatimonadota bacterium | reverse complement strand
TGTTTGTAGCGCACGGGCAAGTTGCGATGCACCGAGAGTCGCATGCGGGTGCTGCGGTAGAACATAGCCTGCGCGAGTGCGACATTGTAGCGATTGAGCAACCACGCGGGATCGGGGGCGTCAAAGCGATCGAGATAGTGATTGACGGGAAGGTCTGCGTAGAGGCTATGCGCGATATTTTCCGACGAGGTCTGATATTTGAGCGCGACCTGATCGAGAACGTGTTCGCGCGTGACGGGATAGAGGAGATCAGATTCCCTGACAATAGGGTGATTCTCTCGGCTGAGGCCAAAAACCTGTGTGCGAATTTCTTCGGGTTCGGCAATGCTGTCAATGCGAAACTCACAGCGGTCGTCTTCGAGCAATTTCGTCAGACCGCGTTGAACGCGATAATCGGTCGCCTCGGCCGCACGCATGTCCAGAGCACTGTGTAATTCCCCGCGCGACTTGCCCTGGTGATCGGAGAAGATATCGATAATTTCCTCTGCCAGCGCGATAATATTGGGCGCTGTAGTATCCACATAGCGAGGCTCGATATAAGGCCCGCGACGACGCACGAGCAAAAGGTCGGAAGTGAGCATAAAGGGTGAAATCCACGAAGGGACACGAAAGGACACGAAGAGACACGAAGAAATAGAATGTAGGGGCGATCCCTCGTGGTCGCCCTTTTTTGAGATATAAGACGTGAAAAAACCTGCCCTTACAGAACAGACTTAAGTGCCTCTTCGACAGATAGTGGAAAAATTTGTGTTACATCGCCTTCAAGGCGCAATGCGAGATCTGCATAATTGTCGTGATCAGTTTTGCCCTTATTAATAATAACATAGGGCGCACCGCGTTCTGCTGCCATCAATGGAAAGCTTGCGGCGGGATAAACAGATAGAGTAGAACCCAGAGAGATCGCCAGATCGGCATTCGCCGCAGCTTTTGCTGCCCGGTGCAAATCGGCTTCAATGAGCAGTTGACCAAAGCTAATGGTCGCAGATTTGAGATAACCTCCGCATTCGCACACGGGAGGCTTTCTTGTGCGGCGAAAGGCAGCGTAATGGCGTTCGGGATCGCTGCGTTTGCCGCAGGTCTGACATTCGACTTCTGCATTGGTACCGTGCAATTCAATCAAACGTTCGGAAGAGGTACCAGCCCGGGTATGCAGGCCATCGATATTTTGCGTGATAACGCATTCGATTTTATCTGCTCGCTCGAGCTTCACAACAGCCTTGTGAACGGCATTGGGACGGGCGTTTTCAAAGGCAGCCCAGCCTTCGAGTTTTTGGTCCCACGCTTCGATACGCGCTTCTTCAGAAGTCATAAAATCCCGGTAATAAACCGGTCGTCGGGTTTTCCACACACCATCTGGCCCGCGAAAGTCGGGTATGCCACTGGCAGTGGAAACACCTGCCCCTGTGAAGATAAGAATGCGCTCGGCATTTTGGATATATTCGACGAGTTCTAAATTGGGCGTCACAATTGCGTCTTCAGATTGAGAACAACAGAGGTCGAACCCCAGTTGTGATCGGTAAGATGATATGCGATGACATCGGGCCGGCGTTTTAAGATGGTGTGGACGATTTCGCGCAGAACACCCGTGCCTTTGCCGTGAATGATACGCACATCGGAAATGCCGTGCAATTTGCATTCATCGAGATAATCGGGCACGAGAGCTTTGACATCATCCGGATGAAAGTGGTGCAGATCGAGTTCGCCATCAATTGGAAGTTCGACAGGTTCTGACATATCCCTCTCTTATCCCAGGTTGTAGGCGTGTGCGTCGTCCAGATCGAGAAGGTCAAACCATGTGGTGACGTCGGTACGCCCAGGTGCCACACGCTTGAGCGTTATATTGAAAATTGCGCGTTGCTCGTCATTCTCGGGACCCTTCTGAGAGAGAGCCTCGTTCAGACCCGAAATTTCATCCCGAGTGCGACCCGTGTGTTCGAGCACCCAATCCCCGAGTTCGATATCATTGACATTGTGATAAGCCGCGTCCTGGAAATCTTCGGCGGATATATTGAGAAAATCGAGAATGACCTTATCAATGGGACAATCGTAGATATAATCGTTGAGCTTGCCCGCCTTTGCCGCGCGTGCTTTATCGCCCATGCGCGATCCGCCATAAATACCAGCGACATCGCGGTTATACGGCGAACGCGGCGGATGTTGGGTCAAATCGGTATCCCGGAAACACCCCCAGTCGTCGAGTTCCATAGATTGGAGCATCGTTTTCACCTTATCGGGATCGGCATTGAATTTCTCAAGGCGATCTTGTAAGCGCTGGCGGCTCGCATCATCAAAGGGTTCCCAGGTGAGCAGCTCGTTGTTGTACGCCTGAATCTCATCTTCTGTCTTGGGGTAATTTTCGCGCAACCAATCGCACAATTCCGCGTCGCTCATCCGCTGGGCTGCATCGGCAAACTCATCGTCCGAGACGCCGAGAAAATCGAGTACTATCTTGTCCAACCCCGAGTTCTCGCCATAGAGGTGTTCGCCAATCGTATTAGCCCGGTGCGCCCGCGCTTTATCGGTCAAACGCGCAAGCGAGACAATACCGAGCATTGAAGTATTGGTCGGCCGGCGAGGGGGTTGTTTCGTCATATCCATGGTATGCCTTTCTATTTGAATTTGTTTATGATGTTGCCATATGCGGATTCAATTATCCTAACAAACAAAAAGTGTAGCAACAACGCCATTTTGTCAACCGCATTTCAAAATATCTCTCGTTCGGAATCAGGCCTTTTTGACTTTTTTTCAGGACAGCTTAATCGCGATAAGGTGAGATTTTTGCAGGGGCAGGATACACGTCAGATAATTGGAATCCTCATCCAGGCGGCTCTTAAAAGCGGACCAATCCGGATCCATGTACCATTGTTCGACCGCAGACCAGCCATCGACAAAAAGGAAAGCCCCTGGTGTCAGGCGGCTTTCCAGTATATCGAACATCTGCGCGAAAGCGTGCAGACCAAAATCGACAAAAACGAAATCCACGCAATCGGGAAGAGCCGTGATAAAGGCATCACCGGTACTCGTATGGCATTCCACCAGATGATCCAGACCAGCGGCTCGCAAATTTCCCTGAGCCGCCGCGGTCTTTTCGGGCATCTGATCCAGGGTAAAAACGCGGCCTCCCGTGTGCTGCGCTGCCGCAGCCAGATGCAAAGTGGAATAGCCGTGCGACGTACCAAATTCAACCAGCGTCTTCGCCCGTTGGTGAATCGCGGTAAGACACAGGTACTGTGCCACCTCTGGACTGGCAGCCTTGAGGCGTAGCGGATCGGTAGAGCCAGCCTGGCGCTCCTCCTGGTCGCGGCTGTGAAGGTGATCGATAAGCACTCGTTGGGCTGAGGTAAAGAGATCTTCGATATGCACAGAATCCCCTTTCAAAACATCTCTCGTTGCTTCCCATCGTACGCGTCGTGTTGCCTGCGGCGGCGAGAAATTCGGTCTTCGACTGTATTGCGAGAGATCACTTCGTAGAGAATGGCGTGTTTGCCTTCGCGGCGGCGCAAAATGCGCCCCAATCGCTGGACGTGCTCGCGGATAGTACTCGTCCCCGAAAGCACAACTGCGACATTGGCCTCGGGTACATTGACCCCTTCGTTGAGCACGCGAGAGGTGACAAGTGCGAGAATATCCCCCTCATTAAAAGCTTTGAGAATTTCCCTGCGCTCCTTTGTGCGGGTCTGATGTGTAATGGCGGGAATGAGAAATTGCTCTGAAATATTATAAACAGTTTCGTTATCATTGGTAAAAATGAGCATGCGGTCGCGCGGGTGTTTTTTCAGCAGATCTTCCAGCACACGCAACTTAGCGGTCGTACCCAGAGCGACTTTTCGATAGCGGCGATAGGCGAGCATCGCCCTTCGGCCATCGCTGGAACGCGCCGAAAGGCGCACGAAATTTTGCCATCCAGAAGCACTGCCCAACCGCAAATTCTTGGACTCCAGAAAAGCGCTGAATTGCGAACGCGCGGCTTCGTATTCGGCGCGCTCTTCGGCCACCATATCGACTTCTATACGCTCTGTATTATACTCAGAGAGATAATCGCCAGACAGGTCGCGGATACCCTTTTCATAAACGGTTGGACCCACGAGATCGCGCAGCATGAGATGGCGACCATCGGGACGTTCGAGCGTAGCTGTAAGCCCCAGGCGATAGGGCGCAATAGAAAGTTCTGCACCGTGGGAATAGGATTCGCCGGGCAGGTGATGGACCTCATCAAAAACCAGAAAGCCAAAGCGATTGCCGTAGCGGTCCATGTGCATATACGCACTATCGTAGGTCGTTACAGTGAGATCTTCAAGCTCGTGGTAGCCCCCACCCAGAATGCCGATATCGCATGAAAAGGCATCTTTGAGCAAGTCGTACCACTGATTCATAAGATCAATCGTAGGCGCGACAACAAGCGTACTGCGGCCAACTTCTGCAATACCCATCAGCGCGAGAAGCGACTTGCCCGATCCCGTGGGCAGAACAACCACGCCGCGATATTGATTTGCTTGCCAGGCGTCAAAGGCCTCAGCCTGATGCGGATGTGGGGTGTGTTCGCGGTTAAAATTGAGTTTGAGGCGATTGTAGCGCGGAACCACATTTTTTATTTTAACATCCTGAGCCTGTAATGCCTCGACAACATCGCGATACCGATGCGCCTGAGCACGCCAGCGTCCCACGCGGCTATCCCATATAAATGGAGATGATGGCTCATAGTCCGCTGGCGGATCCAGAAGAACGAGCGTACCATCGTCGAACGCGAGGCGCATGTCGGGAGGTGGGGATGGCAATGATTACCTCGGAGGGTGGAGTAAATTACTCACACAAAGACACAAGGGGCTGGTTGGAGGTAAGAATAAGCCTCCAGCCTTTCTTGACTTTCTTATACCTGTTCATCTGCGATCATCTGCGATCATCTGCGGATGCTTTTCGCCTTTCACCCAACTGCCAACCGAATGGCGTGATCCGCGGCGGTGAGATAGGGAAACGATTGATCGAGAAAGACCTTGAGAAGTGTGTCTGCATTCAGGTCTGATGTATCGATCTGAAATTTTTGTTTAAAAAAGGATTTGCGAAATTCTTCGTGGAATGCCTCCTGGACTTCTTCGATATCTGACTCGGGCACAATGGGAAAATCGTGTGGATCGTCTTTCATGCGCTGTTTGATAACCTCAGGACTGGCTGTGAGATGCACCAGAATAATATCTTTGGGCATATCTTTTTCCCATGCCTGGGGATTTTCGACCGGGCGCGCCAGATCGGGATAGTAATAGCGTTGACCGTAAACCATTTCCTCAATGTGAAAACCCGTGAGCAAAACATGCTGGTAATTGTGTACCAGGCGCACATGATAGGCGATCTGAAATCGCTGAAAACGCTCTTTGATGGGTGATGGCAATTCGGCCTGGGCTTTTTGATCTGCGGGATTTGTCAGGGTTTGCTGATCGGGAATGGAAAAGTGATCGTCCATGTGATGGCGAATACCGCGCTCCATGCCCCATTTTTGGATGGCTTGAACCAGCGTGGTTTTGCCCGTGTATTCCGTGCCAATTGCGATGACGCGCATGTGAAGCTCCTTGTTGAAAAGTCGGTTTAGATAGACTATATTTAGTTTCGGAACAGCCCATATTATCAATTTACAAAATTTAAAGCAAAACAAAAAACGACGCGGACTTATCGAATCTATCGTAAAAGGCACATCATGGGACGCACGAGCGATGCAAAAGAGCGGCTGATACAGGCTGCGATGGATTTGTTTTTTACGCGCAGCTATACCGACGTGGGCGTACAGGAATTGTGCAAAGCTGCTGGGGTGCAAAAGGGAAGTTTTTATCACTTTTTCGAGACAAAGCAAGACCTGGTACTGGCTTCATTAGATCGGTGGTGGAAAATTACACGGGAGACCGCCTGGGAGCGGGCTTTTTCATCAAAAAGACCACCCCTGGAGCGGATTTCGCGTTTTTTTGAACTGGTCTATGAGCAAAATTGTCAATTTTACGAACAGCACAAACAGCTTTGCGGATGTCCGTTTGGCAACCTCGCCGTGGAAATGAGCGCGCACGAGCCGCTGATCCGCCATAAAATTGATCGCATTTTTGAGGATGTAATCGGCCGATTACAAAGAACACTTGACGAGGCAGTAGAAGCCAGTGACCTGTCCCCCATGGACACGCGGGAAACAGCTCTGGCATTGTGGGCGTATTACGAAGGCATTTTGATACTGGCCAAAGCGCGGCAAGATCTGGACCTGTTAAAACGGCTGGGACAGCGCGCTGTGCGATTTTTACAAGTATCGCGGCGACCTGTAGCGTGAGGATATCATGACCCTGCCGGAACAATATCGAAAAGATGGTTTTTGCGTTATTTATAAATCCTGAGGAGTATCCATGAGCAACCTCTATCTCGGGCTTGACGCCAGCACGCAGAGCTTGAGTGCTATTATCATAGACATCGACACCCGCAAAGTCGTGTACGACGTTTCACTGAACTACGACGAAACGCTACCGCACTATGGCACTCAAAATGGCGTCCTCGACCACCCTGACCCCAAAATTGTACACTCACCACCTCTCATGTGGGCCGAAGCCCTCGATGTGCTTTTTGAGAAAATGAAAACCGAGGGCATAACCCTCGGCGATATCCAGGCCATCTCTGGCTCGGGGCAGCAACACGGCTCTGTCTATCTCAAAAATGCGGATATCCTATCCAATCTCAATCCCTCAAAATCCCTCGTAGAAAACCTCGGCGGTATATTCTCCTGCGACACATCTCCCATCTGGATGGACTCCTCTACCCGCGCCGAATGCGATGAAATTTGCGACGCCCTCGGCGGTCTCCAAGCCACAGCCAGCGCCACGGGATCCACCACCTTTGAGCGCTTCACGGGACCACAGATACGCAAATTCTACAAAACACACCCCGATGCTTATAACAACACCGCACACATCATGCTCGTCTCTTCCTTCATAGCCTCTCTAATTGCGGGCAAAATTGCCCCCATTGATCACGGCGATGGCGCGGGCATGAATTTGATGGACATTCAGACCCGAACCTGGCATTCTTCTGCGCTCGACGCCACGGCCCCTGATCTATCCCACCGTCTGCCCCCCCTCACAGAATCCCGCGCGATTATCGGCACTGTAAACCCCTACTTTGTCGATAAATACGGCGTCAATCCCAATGCACAGGCGCTCGTCTGGTCGGGTGACAATCCCAACAGCGTCATCGGCCTCGGTCTCATCCGAGAGGGCCTTGTCGCCATCTCACTCGGCACCAGCGACACCTACTTTGGCACAATGAAAAATTGCCAGACCGATCCGCGCGGCGAAGGTCACGTCTTCGTCTCGCCCACTGGCGACTACATGACCCTTATATGTTTCAAAAACGGCTCCCTCGCCCGCGAAGCCGTTCGCAAATCTCATGGCCTGGACTGGGACGGTTTTTCCCATGCACTCCAATCCACCCCCCCGGGCAATAATGGCAAAATCATGCTTCCCTATTTTGAACCCGAAATCGTGCCCAATGTTCTCAAACCCGGCGTACACCGCTTTGACCTCGACGAACAGGACGCCGCTGGCAATTGCCGCGCGGTTATCGAGGCGCAAATGATGTCCATGCGCATTCACTCAGAATGGATGGGCGTGCGTCCCTCAGCCATCTACGTCACAGGCGGGGCATCGGTCAATCCCGAAATTCTCCAGATCATGGCCGATGTGCAAAACTGCCCCGTTCACCAATTTGAAGTCACCAACAGCGCGGCACTCGGCGCGGCACTCCGCGCAGCGCATGCGCACCTCAACGCCACCTGGGAAGACATCAGCAAGGACATCGCCGAACCCATATCCGGCTCCGCAGTCAAGCCAACCAACACCGCAGTGTATGACGAACTGGTCAAAAAATATGCCGAATGCGAACAAATCGCGCTCGGCATATAATTCTCAATACGCCTCAGCCTTCAAGGTCCCCGCATTCTTTTCATCGACAAAAGCGCGATAGGTATGTGGTCGTCGCTGCATCCAGTTAATCCCGCGAAAGCACCCGCGACTCTTTGGCCTGAATCCATCTACGAGATTCACCTCAGCGGTCACAAACGGTTCACTGCCATCATTCCATGCCAGCACATGCCCGGTGCGATCAATAATACAACTGCCCTCCGCGCGATTTACCGCCACCACCATACACAACTGATTGTCCAGTGCCCGCGTCTGCATAATCCCGCGAAAGCGCTCGGGGTCCCACGTATGATCTTCTGGATGCCACGCGCGGTGGTCTCCCATAATTGGCAACAACAAAAAATCCGCGCCATTTAACCCGATCATCCGCGAAGACTCAGCCGCCGAAGAATCCATACAAATATTGCACCCAATCCGTCCGATCTCCGTATCAAATACAGGAAAATCATCACCCGGCAAAATACCCGAATCCATCTCGCCACCCACCGCCAGATGCACCTTGCGATATTTGCCATCCACGCCACCATCGGGCGCGAACAACACGGCTGTATTGTGAACGGCATCGCCATCTCGTTCAATCACACCCAACAGCACATATACGCCATAATCGCGCGCAACATCCGCAAATGGCTCTGCCTCGGGTCCCGGCACGGGCACTGCCAGTTCCAGTGGACTTCCTTTAACTCCGTATTGCAATGCGATCTCGGGCAACACAATCAAATCGGGTTTTTCTTTTTCACATATCTCCCGGCACAAAGGCAAATAAAGATCGACATTGTCCTGAATCGACTCAAACTGTCGGTTGCGGTCTTCGCGCCGTCCCGTTGCCACACAAATTTTCACGGGTTTGTATGATTCTCCCACTTCGGTCGCGATCACTCTGGGCAATTGCCAGTCGGATGATCCCACAACCGACCAGCGAAACGTATAGCGCACGGTCAAATGTTCGGCATCTTCCGGTGCAATGAGACGCCGTGAAAATTGCACCGTATCCCCATTCCATTCGGGAAGGAGATAATCCCAGGACAAAACTTCGCCGCGCCGTCCACTGTCCCGATCCAGATGGCCCCAATACGCCTCACAGCGCAACACATCGCGCACCGTATCCACATCTTGAAACTGCGACTGGGCAACGATCTCATACATTTTGCCAGCCTCGACACCCGAATACGCGATCTGCCATCCGCCAATACAGGTACGCGTTCCATTTGCGGCAATTGCCAGCGTATCCCCACTGCGTTCTGTCAACGGCGCGGCGGTCGGATGCGGCGCCCAGGGTTCAATAGACTCAAGCTGTAAATCTGACATGGTCTGCCTCCTTTTATGTTATCCCTAACCTCGGACTATTTATTCGACCCAGTGGCGGTACAAAGGCTTCACATCTTCCGGCAACCCGTCGTACACCTCCTTTTGCAATGGCATAGATTCGTAATTCTTGCCACCTGTCTCCACCACCATCATCGCGTGCTCGGGTTTGCCAATATGCGACGGATTCAAATTCAACCACCACGGGGCATAGCGCACAATCAAAGCCACGCGCGGCTGGTCACTCTGATTTGATGCCACAGCATGCCACAATCGACTGTCGTAAATCAGCACACTGCCCGCTGCGCCCTTCACCTGCATCTCGGAGGGATACGGCGCATCCTGATCCACATCGTCCATCCCACCTGCGGCCGGGTTATCGAGCCATCGATGACTGCCCGGCACGAGAAATGTCCCGCCATTTTTCTCATTAAACGCCGTCAACATCCAGATAGACGACAAATGCAATAACGCATCGGGATACGGCGCGGGAACATGCGACGCATTGGTCGCATTATACGGCCAATCCGCGTGCCAGTACCCCCTTTCATTGCCCGGATAATTAATCACACAATCGGTACAGGAAACGCGCGCATAAGGTCCAAACAGCGCATCCACCACATCCATCATCTTGCGACTTGCCAGATAAGGTACAAAAATCTGCGTTTCATTAATCACCTGCCGCAAACTCGCCACCCCCTCTGCACCAACGCGATGTCCCTTCGCCCGGGTTGCGGCCAGTGCCGCCTCTGACTCCGCGTGTTTTCGCGCCTGTGCTGCCACTATGGCTTGCCGCACGGCATCCACCTCATCTTCGGGAATCACGTTTTCAACCACGTAAAACCCATCGCGTTTGAGTTTTTCGAGAATATGAGAAACCGACATCATTTACGCCCTCCAGAATGTTATTCCGCAATCCTGTTGCAAAAAAGATACACATGTCGTATTGTTTCACAGAAAGCATACTTAATTTTTAGTATTAGATATACGGACAACTTCTTATTTTTCCAAATTTTATTTCTATCTGAGAAAGACCCAAAAGACACGGGCACAGTTTTTGCATAATTGTATCTAAAAACCACACGAGTGCTGCCACCATGTACAAATACCTCATCTTGCTCTGCCTGTTTGCCACCCCTGCCCTGGGGCAAATTGGGCATAAAATAGAAAATATTGAAGTGCGCGGGAATGAAAAAACCCGTGCTGAAATCATTCGCCAGGTCTTGCCCGTAAAAGTGGGGGATAACCTGCGCGAAGGGGATATCGACCGCTGTCGCGTGGTCCTCGAGCGCCTGCTGCTTTTCCGAACTGCATTTGTCAATGTTAAACCCGGTGCAGAAAAAGGCAAAGCCATTCTCGTAGTCTATGTAAAAGAAAAACGCTTTGGCGACCTGGGTTTGAGTTTTGAATATTCCGAACTCGATGGCTTTGGCGCGTCCACAAATGCCCATTATGCCAATCTGCGTGGCGAGGGAAAATTAGTCGGCGTAGAATACGGCTTGGGAGAACGCTTCAAATACTGGGGCTTTCACTACAGCGATCCGCTTTTTCTCAAAACCAATCAGGCATTTCACATTCAGGTAACGGGATCTTCGGCAGACCGCGACATCTTTCGCGATCGAAACCCCAATATCAGGGGGCGATACGATCTCGAACGCATCGGATTTGCTATGGGTATTGGTCAGCCCTCTCCTTTGCGCGCCTACCATTTCGTCTTAAAATACGCTTTTGAAGCCATACAAATCGGCGATTTTCAACACCCCACCATCCCCACGGGCGGTGGCGTCTTCGCCAATGAAATTAAAGCTGCCGTAGGGCGGGAAAACCTATCCACACTTTCTTTTAACTTATTCAAACAACCCGTGAGCGCGATCTGGGGGCAAGGTACGGATTTTAACGCCCGACTCATACTGTCATCCAAACTTCTGGGATCGGTATCAAATTACATCAAACTTCGCACGGAACTCTATCGGCACCAGCAAGTTATATCAGGACACATCCTCTCGCTCGGCTTCAAAGCAGGGGGTGTCTGGGGAAATTCACCCTTTTACGAACGCTTTTACCTCGATGGGAACAATCAACTCAGAGGCATAGAACGCCGCGTTATAGGGCCAGAAGGTGGCACCCTATTTTTTGCGGCTGAAGCCCTATATGCCATCGATCTCAAAACCCTGGGGCGAGTATATGCCTTTGTCGAAAGTGGCGGTGTATATCGCTCTGTAAACGACAAAGATCGGCGAGATGCCGACTTTGCCTTTGGCGTGGGCCTGCTGCTCTTTAACCGCGTAGATATCAGCTTTGGAATCAGCACGGGAACACTCATCGTAAAATCACATCGTTTTGCCGGCGTCAAGATTGGTCTGTGAGGAATAGATGGCTCGATTCTTCAACATCCAGACGCTCACAGTTTGCTTGCTTGTCAGCGTGCAACCCTTACTTGCACAGCACATACCGCAAGACAGTCTTTATATTTATGTACAATCCGATACCCTGCGCCTCGATGCAACCATCGATTCTCTCTTTTCCAAACGGGCTATTGATGCCATTGAAACAGGTATGACGACATCTATCGCCGTGCAATTTCGCCTGAGGACAGGTCGTGGAGATAATCTGGGACTGCGCGGCCTGCTCAGACGTTTGGAACACGACATCTGGGAAGGGCAATATCGCCTCATCCGACAATCCGCACGACCAGACACACAGATCACGTCTCATTTTGAAGATATTCGACACGCGTGTTCTGAACTTCAGGGAGTCACACTGGCTCAGCTGCCCCTGCCCGATGAGCCTATCACCTTGCAAGTGAGGATAGATGTAAACCCGATATCACCCGAGCAACGAGAACGCACGCGACAATGGCTCAAGATAATTGAAAAAGGCAGCTTTCTCGAATTTTTCTTTTCGCTGGACAGATCTACATCTCCCGAATGGATTGACCTGTTCAGATTTCGCCCCAGCGCACTCCCACACCTTCTCGAAGAATAAACACTGCATGGAGACACAACTATGAGAGCTATCCCCCTGCGCTGGCGCATCATCGCCGCCCTGATTGGTCTGGCATTGGGCACAACACTTATACTCGCGCTGCTCGCACGGCACTTTTTGGCTCTGAGCCTTCAGACTCAGACCAATGTCAATGTCGAGGTGGGTAGTGCGCTGACCAGTGCGCTTTCTCTGGCAAAAGAGAACTACGACGCCAAAAAACGGCAGCTTCAGGATATTGGACATATGTTGTCTGCACCGCCTCACCGCGACCTCAATGCCTTACACGCCGCGTTTGCAAATGCTGGGCTCGACGACATGACCCTGCGTATTTCACCTCTCGAACAGATCGACACAGATCTTTCGCAAGGTCCCGCGGTCTCCAAAGTAGAAAACGATCAGCTTCAATTGGTAATCGCACTTCCCGATTCGCAACGCGCACTAACTGCCCTGCTTTCACTCGAGGCACTCATCGATGTTGAAAATGCCGTACATACGTACAAACATATTGAAATGGCGGAAGACGATCTGCACACGGCATTTCTGCTCGCATTTCTCGTCGCAGCAGCAGGCGTTGTCCTTCTGGCATCTGTAACTGGTATTCGCATCGGCTTTGGGATCACGCGCCCGCTTCACGCACTGCTTAAAGGCACGCGAGAAATGGCACGCGATAACCTGCAATACCGCATTCCCAAAGGCAGAGATGACGAGATTGGCCTACTTATCGAATCCTTTAACCAGATGGCGCAAGACCTTGTAGAAAACAGACGCAAAAGACTCGAAGCTGAGCAAATTGCAGCCTGGCGAGAAATAGCGCGGCGCCTGGCTCACGAAATAAAAAATCCGTTGACGCCCATTCAACTTGCCGTACAGCAAATGCGCGACAAATACCCTGGAAATGATCCCACATATCAAAAATTTGTAACCAACTGCACGGAAATCGTCACCGAAGAAGTCGAAAATCTCAGATCTCTGGTTCAAGAATTTGCCAACTTTGCTCGCATGCCCTCTCTCTCACTATCTCTCAGCGACCTCAATGAGTGTGTACAAAATGTCGTTCGCCTTTACCCGGATGCTCGCATTCACCTCAACCTGGAAAAAAATCAGCCCGCGCTCGAACTCGATGTCGAGCAGATGCGTCGGGTGCTAATTAATCTGATAGAAAACAGTCTTGACGCCTCTGGCAAAAACGGCGAGATCGAGATACGCACGTGTACTTCTGATGACACGGCTATAATTTCCGTAATTGACAGCGGACCGGGCGTACCCCTGAAAGATCGCGTGCGCATCTTCCAACCTTATGTTTCGACAAAAGAAAGCGGTATGGGCCTGGGCCTTGCCGTGGTGCATAACATCATTGAAGATCACGGGGGGCACATCTCGGTCACAGATGCTCCTGCAGGAGGCGCGCAATTCGACCTTCAACTTCCCATTCCCAACCGAGCGAAAGCGCAACCGGAGGAACAGCGATGAGCCAAAACATTCTCATTATTGACGACGAAAGAAATATCCGCCGAACCTTAGACATGATCTTATCAGGCGAAGGCTATCAGGTCTTCACCTGTGCCTCGGCACAAGCGGGTCTTGGCGTATTGCAAAAAGAACGCATTCACCTGGTCCTGCTCGATATTGTTATGCCAGAAGTCAACGGCCTCGACGTATTGCCCGAACTCCTCAAAGTGCGTTCTGATCTGGCAGTCATTATGATTTCGGGACACGGCAATGTGCAAAACGCCGTTCTCGCCATCAAACGAGGAGCTTATGATTTCCTGGAAAAACCCCTCGATCGCGACAAAGTTCTACTGGCGATTTCTCGTGCCCTTCAAACGCGAAAACTCGCCGCAGAAAACCGCCACCTCAAGCAACAAATAGAGGGACGCTATGAAATGGTGGGGCAAAGTCCTGCCCTATCAGAAATTCGCAACCAGATCGCACGCGTTGCCCCCACCAATGGGCGTGTCCTCATCCTTGGAGAAAGCGGCACAGGTAAAGAACTCGTTGCCCGTGCTGTTCACAAAATGAGTCACAGAGCGAAAAATTCCTTTGTTAAAGTAAACTGTGCTGCCATTCCCGAAGAACTCATTGAAAGCGAACTGTTTGGGAGTGATCGAGGCGCATTTACCGGCGCGGTCAAAACGCGCGACGGCAAATTCCTTCAAGCCGATGGAGGGACATTATTTCTCGATGAAATTGGCGACATGAGCCTATCGGTACAGGCCAAGGTTTTGCGCGCGCTGGAGCAGGGAGAATTTGAACGGGTAGGCGGTGCAAAAACCTTTCGCGTAGATGTGCGCGTCATCGCGGCCACAAACAAAAACTTGCATGCCGAAGTCGAGCAGGGCAAATTTCGAGAAGACCTCTACTTTCGCCTGAATGTGGTGCCATTGACAGCGCCGCCCTTGCGGGAACGCCGCGAAGACATTCCCGAATTGGCCGAACACTTCCTCAACGCCTATGCCGAAGAAAATGGATTTTTACCCAAAGCACTATCGGCAGAAGCGCGGGACCTGCTCTTGCAATACGACTGGCCCGGCAACATCCGCGAACTGAAAAACCTGGTTGAACGCCTCTCAATTATGGTTTCAGGAGACACCATCTACCCCGAAGATCTACCCACTTTAGATGGTATGTCCATTCCAAAACAACCCGACTCTTTCCCGGATCTCGGCGCGGGAAAAACACTTCGTCAGGTGCGCGAGGCCGTTGAGCGACACTACATTGCCGAAGCACTGGAGCGACACAAAGGCAATGTCACACGCGCATCCAATGCCCTGGGCATCGAACGCACCAACTTGCACAAAAAAATAAAACAATACGATCTCGAAAGATGAAAAAGCTATTTACGCGAACTAAAAAAAGCGAGGAAATGAATTCCGCGCTAAAAAATAGGCAAAATGATATTGAAAATATTACAGCCCAGCGGCTTTTTTTAAGGCACCGGCTTTACTCGTCTGTTCCCACGTAAATTCTCCGCGCCCAAAATGACCATAAGCAGCCGTGCAGCGGTAAATGGGCCTGGTCAACTTCAGCGCCGAAATAATACCAGACGGCGTCAGATCAAAGTGGTCTTCAATCAAAGCGACGATCTTTGATTCCTCAATCTTGCCCGTGCCAAACGTATCTACGGCGACCGAAACGGGTTTTGCCACCCCAATAGCGTAAGCCAGTTGCACTTCGCATCGAGATGCGAGGCCCGCAGCAACGACATTTTTGGCGACCCAGCGCGCCGCATAATGCCCGCTGCGATCCACCTTGCTCGGATCTTTGCCGGAAAACGCCCCACCGCCGTGACGCCCCATCCCGCCGTACGTATCCACAATAATTTTTCGCCCGGTCAATCCGCAATCGCCGTGTGGACCACCCACCACAAATTTGCCAGTTGGGTTGACGTGATAAATCGTATCTCCATCCAATAGATGCGTGGGCACCACCTCGCGGATTACTTTCTCCTTTACATCCCGCACAATCTGCTCGTGCGACACATCCTCATCGTGCTGAGTCGAAACCACCACCGTGTGCGCGCGAGCCGGTTCGTCCCCGTCGTATTCCACCGTCACCTGTGCTTTGCTATCGGGACGCAAATACGAAAGCCCTTTATCTTTTCGGATTTGCGCGAGTTCTGCCACCAATTTGTGAGACAGGGTAATGGGCAACGGCATCAATTCCGGTGTTTCTCGACACGCATATCCAAACATCATCCCCTGATCCCCCGCCCCCTGTTCCGTGTGCAATCCCTCCCCTGATGTTACCCCCTGCGAAATATCGGGCGATTGCTGGTCTAAAGCCACTAACACAGCACAACTTTTGTAATCAAATCCATAGCTCGAATCCGTATAGCCAATCTCTTTAATCACGCCGCGCACCAGCGACTGAAAATCCACGGTAGCCTTACTGGTCACTTCTCCCGCGACCACCACAAGCCCGGTTGTCACCAGCGTTTCGCAAGCCACCCTCGATTTGGGATCTCGCTCCAACATAGCATCCAGCACGGCATCCGAAATTTGATCCGCTACCTTATCTGGATGCCCTTCAGAAACCGATTCCGACGTAAACAAACGGCCCATAAAGTCCACTCCTAAAAAAAATCAGAACAATGACAATCTCATTTGTAGTGTCGTCTCACCACTCTCCCCGCCAATGAACATCTCGTCATCATCATCGGATAAAGTGGCATTTACTCGCACCCGAATATCTGCGATCTCCTGCATATTGAGCACATCTTCGCCAAGTGCCTGAAGCTGCTTAAAGGATGTATTGCGAATTGCGCGTTTGACCTCGGGCAAGGCCGAAGGCGTCATCGACAGCTTATCAACCCCCATGCCCACCAGCAACAATCCAGAATGCGGATCTCCCGCAATCTCACCGCAAACAGTCACCGGTATATTTTCCGCATGCGCTGCATCGACCACACACTTGATCAATCGCAAGACCGCGGGGTGAAACGGCTCGAATAAATACGAGACGAGATCATTGCCGCGATCAACTGCAAGCGTGTATTGGATCAGATCATTGGTGCCAATACTAAAAAAATCGACTTCCTGTGCCAATTGATCGGCTATCAGCGCAGCAGAAGGGACTTCGATCATGACCCCAACGGGACACTGAGGGTCAAAAGGCACACCTTCTCGTGTCAATTCTTCGCGCACATCATCGAGCACGGCAAGGGCCTCACGCAATTCGTCAATCCCCGAAATCAGGGGCAACATCAACTTCACATTGCCAACAGCACTCGCTTTTAAGATCGCCCGAAGCTGTACTTTAAAAAGATCGCGGTGCCTCAGCGTCAGCCGGATGGAACGCAGTCCCAAAAAGGGATTCATTTCTGTCTGTGTATTGAGCACATGCGACATTTTATCGCCCCCCAGATCCAGGGTGCGAATCACGAGGGGACGTGGCGCAATGCGCCTGGCCATTTGCGAATAAGCGGTAACCTGTGAGGCCTCATCGGGCAAAATATCGCTGGCGAGATAGAGATATTCCGTGCGGTACAACCCGACGCCTTCAGCACCGTAATCCATCGCAGAATGCACCTCGCTGGGCAATTCCACATTGGCCTGCAACGCGACCTGAACACCGTCCTCAGTTTGAGCGGGCAAATCTCGGGAATCGACCAACCCGGCCTTTCGCTTTCTCAATCTTTCGGCCAGGCCTCGATACTGTGCGAGTGTTTTATCATCCGGGTTTAGAATAAAATCTCCGCGCCGACCATCTACTATCGCGATATCGCCTGTACGCGCATCAGATAGCGCATTGGCAACGCTGACAACAGCGGGAATCTCTAACCCGCGCGCCAGAATAATCGCGTGGGAAGTGGAACCACCAACCTCTGTCACAAGCCCCAAAACCCGATCGGGTTGCAAATGCGCCATATCATCGGGCATCAAATCGCGTGCAACGACAATCGCTTTATCGGGCAATCGGTCTAACCCCACCTTTTCCCAATTCCCCAATTTGGCCAATACCCGCTTTGCAATTCCCAATAAATCGGCACCGCGTTCTCTCAAATAATCATCTTGAAACGCTTCAAATTGACGACGCAAATTTTGGAATGTCGTCCAGAAAGCGTATTCGGCATTATATTTTTCTATATGTGGATATGTAAGCTCGAGAAGCATGGGGTCTTGCAATATGAGCAGATGCGCGTCGAATATCTGGGCGTGCTCTTTGCCCAGTATATCCTCGACATGCGCTCGCGTGGCCGCGAAATCCTCAGACACAGCTCTGATTGCCTCTTCCAATCTCGCTTTCTCTACGGGAATATCGCTGGGATCTATCCGGCGTTGATCCACGGGAAACTCTTCCGGATCGTACAAATACACCGGTGCAATTGCAATGCCCGGAGACGCCTGTATGCCTTTGAGATATTTCATAGCTTAGTCAAATTTTGATTCAATCATTTCAACGATATGATCCAGTGCGGTGCAGGAATCTTCACCTTCAACCCGCACCGTGATCACAGAACCCACTTCCGCAGCCAACATCATCACACCCATAATGCTCTTGCCATTGATTGCCAGACCATCTTTTTCCAGTGTAATTTCAGAAGTAAATTTAGCCGCCGCCTGTACCAGCAACGCCGCGGGTCTCGCGTGAATGCCCAATTTGTTTTTTACCGTAGCCCGTCGTTCCAGCATCGTGTATATCACCCATAATCAGAAACATTTGAAATTCAATCTTCGGCAATCAGTTGCAAGACCTGTTCTTCCCCGTGAATATGACCTGCACCACCGGCCTTGGCACATGTTAATGCCGCACTTCCACTGGCAAATTGCACACTGCGCGTCAGCGTCCATCCCTGCAAATACCCGTAAATAAGACCGGCTCGAAAGGCATCTCCCGCTCCCGTTGTATCGCGCGCAGTGACCTGGTATGCGGGCTGTTCAAAACTATTGCCATTTTCCTGAAAAACCTGACATCCCTGTTTTCCCCTGGTAATCACCACAGTTTCTATACCCGCCTTCAAAAGCCCAACCGCCACATCCGAGGGCATGCCCATTCTGTGTCGGCGCATAAAACCGTCAGAATTGATCACCACATCACAGAATTTTGCAAGCGGGTGATCGGAGGACAGTTCAATAGCAAACACAGTTATATCATGCTCTCG
>JAPPIE010000102.1:1548-5786 GCA_028874765.1 Gemmatimonadota bacterium | reverse complement strand
CTACAGACTGCCTGTACTATTTCTTCGGGTACCATCAACTCTGGCCCGCTACCGGCATCCAAATACACGCATTGCATACCCAAATACTCGGCGGCAAGAGCGTGTGCCATTGCAATCTCGGGTTTGTCGCGCGGCAAGGGACGTGTATTGCTCACGTATTCGGCTGTGGTGAGCTGCCCTGTATCCACGAGCGCGTAGCCGGTTGCAATGGCCTCTAATCCGTGTGCTTTCAAAATTGGCGCGGCCTTGACGTGTTGCCCGATCAGCAATTCGGGATTGCGTCCACTGATAAGCGACAAAAACATAATCGCATCGGCAGCCGCTGAGATCTGGTTGGTATCGCCGGGAAATATAATCACCGGAATATCTACAGCGCGTACAACCTCGCTCACCATGCGATCAAAATTGGTGGATAACAAAAAACTGCCGCCAATCAAAATGGCGTCTGCTCCCTGCGCTTCGCAAAGAGAGGCCGTGCGCCCCATATCTTTTTTGTCGAGCCTGTCGGGATCCAGATAGGGCAAAAACCCCGCCCCGCGGCGATCGCGAATAGCCACCAACTGTTCGAATATCGACATTGAGGCACTTACCCTCCCACCTGCGCCCGAATGATGTCAGGCACTTGCGCCAGAGCCTCTCCGATCTTTTCGGGAAACTTGCCACCGGCCTGCGCCAGATGGGGGCGACCACCGCCACCGCCGCCCACGATTTGCGCAATGGCTTTGACAACATTGCCAGCCTGCACACCCCGATCAATCAGATCGTCCGTCACCACAGCGAGAAGCGAAGCCTTGCCATTTAAATTCGCACCAATAACACCAACCCCCCCCGTACCCAGGGCATCGCGCAAACCGTCGCCCATTGTGCGAAACCCGTCCATATCGGGTGGCGAAACCTCGGCAGCCACAACGCGTAACCCATTTACATTCAGGGCACTGCTCACCAGCATATCCATCTCTGAACCGGCCCGTTCCCGTCGCAAACTCTGCAACTCGCGCTCGAGTTCGCGATTGTGCGCGATCAGGTGCGCGACTTTATCAGACAATTCCGATGTTGACGCACTCAGTTGCGATGAGAGATCGACCAAAATTTTCTTTTGTTCGCGCACGAGGGCTTCTGCACCAGGTCCAGTAACCGCCTCAATGCGCCGCACGCCGGCTGCGGTACCCGTCTCTTGCGTGAGTTGAAACAGCCCGATTTGCCCGGTGCTTTGCACATGCGTGCCACCACACAACTCCAGGCTAAAATCCCCCACCTGTACCATGCGCACCTCATCGCCATATTTTTCGCTAAACAACATCATCGCACCCATTTCCACAGCGCGATCAAATGAGTCAAAAGAAATATCGACAGCCCAATCTCTCCTGACCGCGTCATTTACAATCCCCACAATATCGTCCAATTGCGCGGGTGTCACACCTTCAAAATGCGTAAAATCAAACCGCAACCGATCTGGGGCAACCAACGAGCCAGCCTGATGTACATGATCGCCCAATACCTGCCGCAAAGCGCGATGCATCAGATGCGTGGCCGTGTGATTGCGCGCCGTATTCAAACGGGTTTCAGCATCGACACGCGCCTTCACATCCATCCCTTTCAATTCTTCAACCTGCCCATTGCACAGGCGACCGCGATGAACAATTGCTTCTCCCGCCTTAAATGTAGTCGCTACCTCAAAGCGCACACCTTCTCCTACAATTTCACCCGTATCCCCAACCTGCCCGCCAGACTCGGCATAAAAAGGCGTTATATCCAGATAGAGATCCAACATCCCATTCTGCTCGGATTGACCGACAATGCGCGAATCGGATGTAAGTGTTTCGTATCCCACAAATTTTGATTTAGGAATATGTGTAACTTCTGAAACTTCTGCTTGAATATGAAAAGAAGCCGCCAAACGAGACCTCTTCTGTTGCTCTGCCATCTGCGCTTCAAAGCCCTCCTCATCCACCTCAATACCTTGCTCGGCTGCCATCAACCGCGTCAAATCGATGGGAAAACCATACGTATCGTACAACTGAAAAGCATCTGCACCGGAAATATGTCCTTTCGCCTGCATTGCCTCAAAAATTTCCAGCCCGCGATCCAGTGTTTTGCCAAATCCCTCTTCCTCAGCCCGAATCACCCGCGTAATATGATCGCGTTTTTCTGCCACCTCGGGAAAAGCAACACGCATTTCATGGACAATTGTCTCTACCAGTCGAAAAATAAACGGCTCATGCATCCCCAGCGAGCGCCCAAACCGCGCGGCGCGGCGCAAAATCCGCCGCAAAACATAGCCTCGCCCTTCATTGGACGGCAGCACCCCATCTGCGATTGCAAAAGCGAGCGTACGCACGTGATCGGCAATCACGCGCATGGGCACCTGATGATCTTTGTTATAGGGTTTTCGAGTAATCTCACTGATCGCCCCAATAATTGGCACGAACACATCCGTATCATAAGTGGTTTGTACACCCTGTAAAATAGAGCAAATCCGCTCAAATCCCATCCCCGTATCCACATGCTGATCTGGCAAAGGCTGCAATATGCCATCGGCACCGCGATTGTACTGAATAAAAACCAGATTCCAGATTTCGACATAATCCTCAGAGTCCAAATCCGGCACGGCATCCTGTTGCGCCGGGTCATCGCCGAGATAAAAGTGTATTTCGGAACACGGGCCACAAGGACCAGTACTCCCCATCTCCCAGAAATTATCTTCCTTGCCCAGGCGCAGCACGCGATTGGCGGGCAAATCCGTCACGCGCGTCCAGAGCTTTTCAGCCTCCTCATCGGCCTCCAGGCCATCGGCCTCGTCGCCGCCAAACACCGTTGCCCACATGCGATCTTTTGGCAACTGCCACACATCTGTGAGTAGCTCCCACGCCCACGCTATGGCTTCTTTTTTGAAGTAGTCGCCAAAAGACCAGTTGCCCAACATTTCAAAAAACGTGTGATGGTTGGGGCTGAATCCCACTTCTTCCAGATCGTTGTGTTTGCCCGAAACCCGCAAACACTTCTGCGTATCTACCGCCCGTGAATAAGACCGACGCCCGGTGCCCAAAAACACATCCTTAAACTGATTCATACCCGCATTGGTAAACAACAGTGTAGGATCGTCTTGCGGCAATAGGGGGGCACTTTGAACCCGCGTATGGCCTTTGGATTCAAAAAATGCCTGAAACTCTTCGCGAATTTGCACAGCAGTCTTCATCTTTTATTTAGCCTTCTTCATTATCTATTTTAGACCAAACTTTTTGAGCGACATCTCGCGCAACCGAAACCTCAAAACCCCGGCGCCCTAAAAAACCGAACATCCGCCCGAGAGCTTTCTCACGCGATAATCCCCGGTAGCGATTTGCCCTGCCCATAAGCAAATCGAGTGCGATATCTTCAATGTCAATCTCAGCCAAAACATCGTCCAAAACGCGATCAATTATCTCAGCGGGAACACCCCGACGCACAAGATCGCGCACAAGTGCCATCCGTCCAGAAGGCCGCAATCGCAACCGTTGCTCGACAAATTGACGCGCAAACAACACATCATCAACTAAATTGAGACGCTCGAGCATCGAGAGAGTCTGTTCAATCGCGCCTTGCTCGTAACCTCGTCCAGCGAGTTTGTCGCAAATCTCTTTTTTTGTATAAGCGCGTCTGCTCAGCAAACGCAAGACATACGCCTTAGCCTTTTCAACCGCTTTATCAGTCTCAAACAACGTGGACGATTTCACGATAATTTCTCAATAAAAAAAACAACAGAGCAGGTATTAAAATAGGCAAACCCACTCTGTTGTCAAAGCCTAAAATGCGATTTCTTTCTCCTGTGCCCCGTGCGTTATTGCCCGGAACTCGTGTACGCATAGACCTGATTATCTCCGTTATCAACCACATAGAACAGGTTGTTGACATAGGCAGCACCAAACGGATCAGTGTTAGTCAGATTGAAATCCGCATCCGAATCACGTTGCCCAGAACTCGTGTACACATAAACCTGTGCAGCCGCGTCCGCGTTATTAACCACATAGAAGAGGTCATTGACATAGCTAATACCAAACGGATCAGTGTTGTCGCTATCCAGATCGAAGTCTGCTGCCGCATCGCGCTGACCAGTACTCGTGTACGCATAGACCTTTGCTGTCAAAAAATCAACCACATAGAATCGATCGTTGGCATAGGTCATACTCGACGGAGTACTGTTGTTGCTATCCAGATCGAAGTCTGCTGCCGCATCGCGCTGACCAGTACTCGTGTACGCA
>JAPPIE010000102.1:0-1448 GCA_028874765.1 Gemmatimonadota bacterium | reverse complement strand
TAGACCTTTTCATCCCCCCGATCAGACACACTTCCCCGATCAAGCACATAGAATCGATTGTTGGCAAAAATGATATCTTCTGGACCGTTATTGTTGCCATCCAGACCGAAGTCTGCTGCCGCATCGCGCTGACCAGTACTCGTGTACGCATAAACCTTTGCATCCCTGGAATCGAGCACATAGAACAGATTGTTGGCATAGGCGAGACCTTCCGAATCCGTGTTCTCGCCATCCAGATCAAAGTCTGCAGTTGAGATACGCACCCCATTCGAGCAGTTGTTATCTGTATCGCTCTCCCCACTGACGCTCTGGACACATGCGCCGTAGTAGTATATCTCCACACTCGATGGCGCATTCAAATCAATCGCCTGATCATTCGGCTCCCCCGCATTGAGACTACCTATGGCAGCCGTGCCAACCACTGTATCACCCGTTGTAATCGAATCATCAGTCGAGAGATAGAAACGCAAGGTCGTCGCAGCCGAAGAACCCGCGCCCTGATTGCGAACCACAGCACTCAAACCGAAGGCCTCGTCGATACTCGGGCTGTTATTGCTCACCGAAGGCGACACAACAATGAGATCAGGACTTGGGTCGGCACTCGTGTACCAATGAGCCTTTGCTCCTTCGATATCAAGTACATAGAATTGGTTGCCGACATAGATGAGACCCACCGGCGAACTGAAAGCCACATCAAAGTCTGCAGCCGCAACACGTTCCCCAGAACTCGTGTACACATAGACCTTTTCATCTGCGGAATCAAGCACATAGAACAGATTGTTGGCATAGGTGAGACCCGACGGAGAAGTGTTAGCCAGATTGAAGTCTGCAATCGCATCGCGCTGACCAGAACTCGTGTACACATAAACCTTTTCATCTGCGGGATCAAGCACATAGAATTGCTCGTTGACATAGCTGATACCCGATGGATCATCGTTGCTGCCAGCCAGATCAAAGTCTGCAGCCTCAACACGCTGACCAGAACTCGTGTACACATAGACCTTTAGATCCGAGGGATCAAGCACATAGAATCGGTCGTTGGCATAGGTAATACCAAACGGATCACTATTAACCAGGTCGAAGTCTGCTGCCGCATCGCGCTGACCATCACTCCCGTACACATAGACCTTCCCATCATCCACATCGAGCACATAGAGTCGGTCGTTGACATAGGTGATACCCTGTGGCGTGTTGTTGCTATGCAGGTCGAAGTCTCCAGCAGAATCACGCCGCCCGTCACTCGCGTGCCCATAGACCTTATCATTCCAGAAATCAACCACATAGAATCGGTCATTGGCAAAGGCGATACCCCTCGGATCACCGGTAAACAAACGGAATTCTGCATCCGCGACACGCTGACCAGAACTCGTGTACACATAGACCCTATTATCCCCGTCATTAACCACATAGAATCGGTCATTGGCAAAGGCGATACCCCTCGGATCGCT
>JAPPIE010000353.1 GCA_028874765.1 Gemmatimonadota bacterium | reverse complement strand
ATATCCGCCCAAACCATTTACACCCATAGAATCAGAGCCTTATGTAGAATTTTGATAAGCGGGCGACCACGGGGGGTCGCCCCTACAACACATGTAAAAATGACCGACGATGCGTGAACAACCATTCGCCGTAGGGGACGGCCCCTGTGCCGTCCCACCAATCATCCACAGGAGAAACCATGGCAATACAACTACCCGAAGGCCCTTTTGAACCGAACTGGGACTCACTCTCAAATTATCGCGTCCCCGACTGGTATCAGAACGACAAATTCGGCATCTTCATCCACTGGGGCGTGTATGCGGTACCCGCTTATGGCAGCGAATGGTACCCCCGCAACATGTATCAACAAGGCGCCAGAGAATTCGCGCATCACAAAGCGACCTATGGCGAACACAGCAAATTTGGATACAAAGACTTCATCCCCATGTTCAAAGCGGAAAAATACGACCCCGACCACTGGGCAGACCTATTCCGCAAAGCCGGTGCCCGCTTTGTCGTCCCCGTAGCCGAGCATCACGATGGATTTGCCATGTACGACACCGACCTATCGGACTGGTGCGCGAGCAAAATGGGGCCTAAACGCGATCTCATTGGCGAACTCGCCGAAGCCGTCCGCAAACAATGGCTGGTATTCGGATTATCGACCCACCGCGCAGAACACTGGTGGTTCATGGATGGCGGGATGCAATTTGACTCCGACGTACAGGACGGACAATACGCGGGCTTATACGGACCCGCGCAACCGAGAGACAGCCAGCCCAATGAAGAATTCTTAGACGACTGGCTCGCGCGCACCTGTGAACTCGTCGATAAATACCACCCGCAAATCGTGTGGTTTGACTGGTGGATACAAGAACCTGCTTTCACATCTTACGTACAGCGTTTTGCAGCCTATTATTACAACCGCGGCGCCGAATGGGATCGCGGCGTAGCGATCAATTACAAACACGGGACCTTTCCCCCAGAAGCCGCGGTTTACGACATAGAGCGCGGGCAATTAGACGACATCAATCCCCACTTCTGGCAAACCGACACCTGTGTGGCGAAAAAATCCTGGGGATATATCGAAGAAGAACGGGGATACAAAAGTGCCTCGCAACTCATCGGCGACCTGGTAGATATCGTAAGCAAAAACGGCGCACTCCTGCTCAACGTAGGCCCCCGTGCCGATGGCACAATCCCCGAAGAAGAAGAGGCACTCTTGCTCGCAATCGGCAAATGGCTCACCGTAAACGGCGAAGCGATCTACGACTCGCGCCCCTGGAAAGTATTTGGCGAAGGTCCCACAGAAGTCACAACAGGTTCATTCACCGACACAAAGCGACAGATGTTTACCGAACGCGACATCCGCTTCACCACGCGCGGGGACATCCTCTACGCAACCGTATTGGCAATACCCGAAAAAGACGAAATAACGATCCAATCGCTCGGTTCTTCCCTACGTCTGCTAACCAAACCAATCGACAAAGTCGAACTATTGGGAGCGGGATCGTTAAAATGGTCGCAAACAATGCGCGGCTTAAAAGTCCAACTCCCCGCAGAAAAACCATGCGACCACGCACTCGTATTGAAAATTACGCCAAAATAAGCGTGTCCTGTACCCACATCAGCAGAATCGGCGTTCAAATGCGCTTTTAGAAAAAAGGAAACAGGCGTCATGCGTTTTTTTAACACAACTGGGCCAGTGGTAGCGGAAGACCACTATTGCATCCCGCCCCTGCAACGACTCAACCTCACCGAAGTTCGCCGGTTCATCCGCGACAAACGCTACTTCGTTCTGCACGCGCCTCGACAAACAGGAAAGACCTCGGCTCTATTGGCTCTGCGCGACCTGCTCAATGCTGAGGGTGCCTACCGATGCGTGTACATCAACGTTGAGAGTGCCCAGGCCATGCGCGAAGATGTGGAGCAGGCGATGCGTGTCATTTTAGGCGAACTGGCTTCCTGGGCGCGTTTGACGCTGGGCGACCAGTTCTTGACCAGGACCTGGTCTGGCATCTTCGCCGAGTTTGGGCCGGGTGCGCTGGTTGAAGCATTGACGCGCTGGACCGAGGCTGATCCAAAACCCCTGGTGCTGCTTATCGACGAAATCGATTCTTTGATCGGCGACACGCTGTTGGCTGTGCTGCGGCAACTTAGAGCGGGCTATGTCCGCCGTCCGGTGGGTTTTCCGCAGAGCGTAGTGCTGTGTGGTGTGCGCGATGTGCGCGATTATCGCATTCAATCTACCGCAGAGAATGTGATGATCGCTGGCGGCAGCGCGTTCAACATCAAAGCGCGGTCCCTGCGACTGGGCGACTTTTCGCGGGACGAGGTGCTCACCCTGCTCGGGCAGCACACTGAGGAGACGGGGCAGGCGTTCACCCCCGACGCGCTGGACACAGTCTGGACGCAGACCCAGGGGCAGCCATGGCTGGTCAATGCACTGGCTGATGAGACCTGCATCCACGACGAAGTCGCGGCTGACCGACGCAATCCGATCACTGCCGCCGCCATCCGCGACGCGCAAGAGCAACTCATCCTGCGCCGAGAGACGCATCTGGATCAGTTGGCAGACAAGTTGCAAGAAGACCGCGTGCGGCGTGTGGTTGAACCGCTGCTGAGTGGCGGTGACGCACGCGACTTCTCCGCTCGAGACCTTGAATACGTTCGCGACCTGGGTCTGATCGCCGGGGACGATCCGCTTCGCATCGCCAATCCAATCTACGCTGAAGTCGTCCCCCGCGAACTGACCTACGCCATCCAGGTGGGCCTTGTCGAGGAAACGGCCTGGTACGTGAATGCTGACGGCGGCCTGGATGTGGGCAAGCTGATGGGCGCGTTTCAGACTTTCTTCCGCGAGCACTCAGAGCATTGGGTGACGCGATTCCAATACCAGGAGGCAGGTCCACAGCTTCTCTTACAGGCATACCTTCAGCGCATCGTGAACAGCGGAGGACGCATTGAACGGGAGTATGGACTTGGTCGGATGCGTACGGATCTGTTGATCGTCTGGCCGCAGGGCAATCAGACGCACAAGATTGTGATTGAGTGCAAAATTCTCCACAAGAGCCTGGAGCAGACCATTGCAGATGGCCTGAAACAGATCGCGGAGTATATGGATCGGTGTGATGCAGAGGCGGGTCATATGGTGATCTTTGACCGTCGAGAAGATAGACGTTGGGAGGACAAAATCTTCCACAGCCGCCGGGCATCAGCCAGCGGGGTAGAGATCGATATTTGGGGCATGTGACGGCATCCCTGTGCCCGAACTTCCGATCCGCAAATTAAAACAGAAAGGACAAAGCACCATGAGCGACACGCCAGATTACACATCACTCGTACCGCACTACACATTTCCAAACACACTCGAAGAACAGCGCGAAGCCCTCGCCACAAATCCGCTATTACAACGAATGAACGAAGCTCGAAAAAGTTATGAAGGCGACCCCCACAGACCCATCTACCACTACGTAAACCCAGAACACACACTCAACGACCCCAATG
>JAPPIE010000222.1 GCA_028874765.1 Gemmatimonadota bacterium | reverse complement strand
TACTCTGGTCGCCGCCGGGCATGCCCCAGGATGTTGAGACGGTGGAGATTGCGCCGTTTTCGTGTTCAAAGAGGAGAAAGGCGACGTCATCGACATCGAAGTCGAAGAATTTGGTCTGTACGCGGGCTTCCACATAGCGCACGGGTGAGCCGATCATGGTTTCGATGAGGTAAATTTCGTGGTAGGCACTGTCGCCAATGCAGCCGCCGCCAGCTGCTCTGGATGCGCGCCAGATGCTGTTGGGGTCGGCCTGGTCTTCTGTTTTGCCAAAGAGGGAGAGGGCGCGGCCCGTTTGGGGCGTTCCCGTGTTTTCTCGGCGCAATAGTCTGAGTGCTTCTGCGGTGCCGGGCGTGTAGAGGAAGTTGTGTACGATGGCGTAGGGGACGCTGTGTTTTTTTACGGCGTCGAGGAGTTGGTCGGCTTCTTCGAGGGATGTTGCCATGGGTTTTTCCGAGATGATGGCGACGCCCGCCTGCGCGGCTTCGATGACGTGTTCGGCGTGCAGGTGATGGGGGGTGGCGATGATGACGGCGTCGAGTTCGGCGCGGGCGAGCATGTGGCGGTGGTCTTCGTAGCGTTGTTCTGAAATGATGTCTGCGGCTGTACCAACGCGGTTTCTATTTTCGGGAATGGGATCGGCAATTGCCGAGATGGTTACCAAGTCGGGTATGTCGAGCAGGCCCTGGAGATGGGATTTCTGGACGATGCCGCCGCAGCCGATCAGTCCGAGGCGAATGTTTTGTTCACGGGGCATTGCGATGGTTCCTTTCTGCGATTTTCTGCGCGATGTATTCCGCGTCGCGTCCCACGCCGCGCAGGAGATGTGATCCGACGGTGTGTTGAAATTTCAAGCCGACGAAGAACAGGCCCGGGATACAGACGCCGCGTTTGTGAATGGGTCCATTTTTGTCAAATGCGGATTCGGGTTGATGTACGCGGATGAATGCGTGGTCGGGGCTAAAGCCCGTACACCATAAGACGGTCAGGTTTTCTGTGCTGACAATTTCGCCGTCGGCACAGACGATTCCGCGATGGTCGGCATCTATTACGCGGCCGACCCGTTGTACGCCGTAGTGTTTGGATAGCCAGCGCGGCGATGGTGCCATGGCGGGGTCGCCCCCTTGCCATTGGCGCATAATACGCTGCCCGATCAGCGTTTGTCGCTGGATTTCAAATATTGGGAGCATGCGGGAGAATACGCCGATGGGGATGCCCAGTATAGACCAGGGGACGACGCCGTTGCCGCTGAGTGCGAATGAGAGGGTTTCAAATTGGTCCGATTGCGCCAGGTCCAGGCAGATTTGAACGCCACTGCTGCCGCTGCCTACGATGAGGACATTTGCCGTTGTGATCTGGTCGGGGTTTCGATAGTTTGATGAGTGTAGCTGGGGGATTGTTTGCGGCAGGTTTTTGGCGGTGTCTGGGACAAAGGGTTGGGCAGCATGCCCTGTGCAGATGGCGACGTTGGTCGTTTGATAGGTTTTGGTGTCTGTATGGATGTGCCAGGTGTTTTCTCCTTCGGCGACTTGCGTGACGGTGACGCCTTCTTTTAATGGGGGATTGACCATCTGGCGATACGCGGAGAAATAGTCGAGTGCTTCTTCGCGTGTGGCAGTGTCGTACCAGGCTTTGTGCGGTGCGAACGGTTTTTGCATGCCGGGTAAGGTGTTCATCCAATTTGCCGTGTTTAACCGGAAGCTGTCCCAGCAGTTATACCACGCAGAGAACGCCCGGTCGCGCTCCAACACGAGGTGCTCGATCCCGCGTTGTTGCAAGAAGTAACTCAGTGTTATGCCGGCCTGTCCACCGCCGATAATGATGGTATTCATAATATGGTTGTCAGAAAAACAAAAGTATCCGCAGATGGACGCAGATGGACGCAGATAAAAAAGGTTGTCATCGCGTGTTGAGCCGCGATCCAGCCTATCAAATTAAGAAAGGTTATACTTTATGCTTCAAAATAGCGCGTTGACAAAGGTTTTGCAAGCCAGTTCAAATTTGGTCTGACGGTGGGGGAATTTGATTGTATATTGGCAGGGTAAGTTTTAATTATTCGATTGAAAGGATGGGATTATGCTGATGACTGGCGGTCAGGCTGTGGTTGAGACGTTGGATGCATGGGGGGTGGATGTGGTGTTTGGGATTCCGGGGGTTCACACGCTGGCGCTTTACGATGCGCTTTACGATCATCCGCGGATTCGGCATGTGACGACGCGGCACGAGCAGGGGGCGGGTTTTATGGCTGACGGGTATGCGCGGGCTTCGGGGCGCGTGGGCGTGGCGTTGACGACGACGGGTCCGGCGGCGGTGAATGCGTTGACGCCGATTGGGGAAGCGCACGCGGAGTCGTCGCCCGTGTTGCTGATATGCAGTGGTCCAACGGATGAAACAAATGGCACAGATGCGGGTGTGTTGCACGATATGCGCGATCAGTTTGGGACGTTGTTTTCGGTGACGGGGCGTGGGCAGCGCGTGTCGCGTGTGGAGGAGATACCGGATGCGCTATCAGAGGGTTTTGAGGCGATGAAATACGGGCGTCCCCGTCCCTTTATTTTTGAAGTTCCGCTGGATGTTTTTAAGGAAGAAGCAGATGTAAAGATTGACGAGCCAGCGCATCGTCCGCCGCATAAACCTGAGGAGGCCGCGCTCGATGCGGCGGCGGAGATGATTCAGTCTGCGCGTAAGCCGATGTTGATCGCGGGTGGGGGGACGCAAGATGCGAGCGATGATGTGATTAAGTTGGCGGAGAAACTCGGATTGCCGGTGGCTGTTACCGCGAATGGGCAGGGGGCTGTTCCGGCGGATCACCCTTTGCTGATGCGTGGTGAGAGGATGAACAAGTGTTTGAATGAAGCGGATGTGGTGATTGCCGTGGGTACGCGTTTGGGTTTTCGGTTTGAGCAGATGTGGAAGGGGACACCGGAGAAGCTCATTCATCTGGATATTGATCCGGAGGTGATCGGGCGGTCGTTTGAACCCGATGTTGCGCTGATTGGCGATGCTGGCGAGGGGTTGAGGGGATTGTACGCGCGGTTGGATGGGGTGAAGTCCGCATGGGATGTCGGTGGTTCTGTGTCTCAGGTGCCCGGTCAGTGGGAGGAGAAACCTTTTCCGGAGTTGCTGGGGATTTTGCGGGATGTTCTGGATCGGGATGCGGTGGTTGTGAACGATATGACGATGATTAGCTATCAGGCGCGTCGCCATTTTCCGGTTTATCAGCCGCGCACGTTTTTGTCGCCAACGGTTTATGGAACGCTGGGGTTTTCCATGCCAGCGGCTGTGGGTGCCAAGGTCGCGTGTCCAGATAAGCAGGTGGTGTCGCTGTGTGGTGATGGTGGGTTTATGTACACGGCGACAGAGCTTTCTACCGCGGTTCAGCAGGGGGTGTCATTGCCGGTTGTTTTGTGCAATGACAATACGTATGACGCGATTAAACGGGCGCAGGATCGGGAATGTGACGGGCGGAATATTGCCGTGGCGTTGGCGAATCCCGATTTTGTGATGTTTGCCCAGAGTTTTGGGATGCAGAGTGTTCGCGTGACCAGTGGACAGGGGTTTGGCGAGGCGCTCGAAGAGGCGTTGCAGGCCGAGGGGCCGACGCTGATTGAGGTTTTTTTGCCAGAGTACTCTTGAGAAGTGCATCCTTATAAGTATTAGATAGGACACGGGAGAATGTTATGGCAGCGAAGCGAAAAAAGAGACGGCACAGAGGGGCTGCTGGCAAGGCGAATGCGGATTTGACGGCGCATATTCGGTCGCTGGGGTTGACGAGTGTGGGGCAATATCAGGCGTGGTGTCGGGATCATGGATTTAATGGGGCGCTGAATAAGAGCTGGCAGGAGCGGCGGCAGGAGCGCAAGGTTGCTGACCGGGCAATTGATGAGGAATTGGCCGAGCAGGAGTTTGTGCGCCATATCAGCGCGTTGGGGTTAGAGACGGTTGCGGATTATACCGCGTGGTGTACCGCGCACGGGTTGAGTACGGGGACGCATAAGAGTGCTGCACAGCGCAAGAAAGAGTGCGATTTGGCCGAGCGGTTAAAGAGCGATGCGGTTCTGGCGAGGATGAAAAATCACACGCGGCGGCCCCAAGAGACGATTCGGGCGATTTATGAGGGCAAGCTGTCGGAGGCGGAGTTGAATCGCCCGCATTTGCAAAAGATCCAGCGGGCTTTTGATGGGCTGGGGAGAGATCGCAAGGGGCGGCGCGCGCTGTTGCAGTTGTTGCTTCATGTGGAAAAACGGGGCGATTTTTTTGATGTCAAGCCCGCGATTGTGCGCCTGGGACCTTCTGATGGCAATACATTTATCGAGGGTTTGGGCGCGCTGGCGCATTGGCACAAGCGGTGGTTGCGCGATCCAGGAGAGTGGCGGCCAGATTCGCACAATGGGCGCAAGCAATTTGGTTCGCTTGCGCGACATTTGCTCGCGAAGTACGATGTGCCCGCGTTTATGGATATCGCGTGGTTTCTCGGCGAGGAAGACGAGGCGCGGCAGCAGCAGGGCTGGTTTGTGCATGTGGGAACGGGCGGGAATATCCGCAAGGCAGATGTTCCGCTGACGCTGACGAAGAAGATGGCGCATTTGTTTTTGGAGTCGCCGCACGATTACACGATTTACGAGGCGTTTCGGCGGGGTCAAATTCTGGGGCTTGGCGGGGAAGAGCCGCTGGTGCGCGCGGTGAATAGTACGCGGTTGGGGTCGTCTTTTGAGTGCGAAGATTTCTGGCATAAGGTGGTGCATTTCTTTGTGAATAATCCAATGCTCGATCCCGATGAGGTGGGACCGATTGTGGATTATATTCACAATCAGAAGTACGTGCCTCGGGAAGAGACGGTTGGTGGCGAGGTTGTGCAGTTGCCGCCCGAGCAGCCGAATTTTTCGATTAAGGGGCGCAGTATGGTCAAGTTGCTGCGACAGGTTGAGTTTTGGCACCGGCAGTTGGCGCGGCAGAATCGCTTGCCCGCAAAGGTGTGGGCGCCTTCGGGACTGAATGAGTTGGATTGGACGGCGACGGATAATTATGGGAATGAAAAGGAGCGGTGGACGATTACGGAGTTGCTGTCGGCCAAAGAGTTGTCCCTCGAGGGACGCAGGATGCACCACTGCGTGGGGTCTTATGCGAATAATTGCAAGACCGGGAAATCGTCAATCTGGACGATGCAGGTTACGACGCCGGAGGATGAGACGCATCGGGTGATGACGATTGCCGTGCAAAATGGCAGCCGAAGCATTACGCAGGCGCGCGGGAAGTGCAATGCGCGACCCAATGGCAGGACGCCGAGTGGCAAGCGTCGGGATTTTAGCAAGGAGTATGAACGCCATTTGCGGAAGTCGCGCCATGTGTTGTATTTGTGGCGAGAGCAAGAGGGGTTGTCTATGTCGCGTGGGGTGTGAGGGCTATTCATATCGCAATGCTGTCGCTGGATCGGTCAGGGCTGCGCGAATCGCCTGTGTGCTCACGGTCATGATCGCGATTGCCATTGTTAGTAATCCGCTCAATACAAATACCAGCGCACCCAGATCTATGCGGTACGCAAATCCCGCCAACCATTCATTCATGACCCAATAGGCCAGTGGGAATGCGATTAGATTGGCTAGTAGTACCAGAATCACAACTTCTCGCGAGAGCAAGCGCACAATATTGGGGACGGATGCGCCCAGGGTTTTGCGGATGCCAATTTCTCTGGTGCGTTGCTCTGCTGTAAATGCCGCGAGGCCAAACAGTCCCAGACACGCGATTATAATCGCCAGCCCGGCAAATACGGTTATAAGTGTTCCTATCCGTTGTTCAGCCAGATAAAAACTCGCTAAATTTTCGTCTAAAAAACGATACTCAAACGGCTTTTCGGGAATATATTTCTGCCATATTTCACCGATATATTTAAGCGTTTCATCAATGTCCTGACCGCGAATTTTTAGTGTTAGTACGTTGAACTTGGGTTGCCACATGGCAATCGCCACGGGGCGGATGATTTCGTGTAGCGACCTGTTGTGAAAATCTTTTACTACGCCGATCACAACGCCTTTCTCTCGATTGTGCGCAGCCCATCCAAATTCCTTTCCAAGCGGCTCGGTCCATCCCAATCGCTTCACGGCAGTTTCGTTCAAGATAAATGCCTGAGATGTATCGGTTGTCACTGATAGTGAAAAATTGCGGCCCGCTGCGAGTTCCAGATTATAGGTGTCTAAAAAGGCTTCATCCACGCCCAGGACGCGCATCCGCCAGTCTTCACTTCCTCTGCCTTCGGGAAATACCCTGTCCAGTTGTCCCCCATATCCCATCGAAGAATGCGATGCCGATGCTTTCAAGATGTTTGGATGCTTCAAATATTCATTCTTGACATTCAAATAATCATCCGTCAATCGCCGATCTGTAGAAAATAGATAGGTTAGAACTATGAGATCTTTATCAAATCCCAGGTTTTTGTTCTGTACATAATTCAACTGCTGATATACGGTGTATGTGCCCGCGATTAAAAATGTCGAGATCGCAAATTGAAATATCACGAGGATCTGTCGCAATCGACCGCTTCTGGTTCCTGAAATAAGCGTGCCTTTCAGTACTGTTACGGGTCGAAAACTGGACAAAAATAGCGCGGGATATCCTCCGGAGAGGAGGCTCACCAGTACGGTTAAAACAAATAGTCCGGCAACCGCATACCACAGGGTCTGTCCTTCGAGCGCGATTGTTTTTTGGGCAAAGTTATTCAGGAGGGGTAGTGAAATTTTCACAATAATTAGCGACAATAGCCCGGCCAACAGTGCGGTCAAAAACGTCTCTCCCAGAAACTGTCGGATCAATTGGGCGCGATAGGCTCCCACTACTTTTCGCAATCCGACTTCGCGTGCCCGTCGCGCAGAGCGCGCTGTTGACAGGTTCATAAAGTTGATGCACGCAATCAGTAAAATAAAAAGTCCGATGATTGCAAACAGGTACACATACGTGATGTCGCTGTGAAATGAGATGCCATAATCCACTTTGGAATACAGATAGATTCGCTCTAAGGGTTGCAAAAAATAGGTGCTCTTTTTGACGATTTCATCGCCCATGTATCGCGCCATGAATTCGGGCAATTTTGCTTCGAGTGCTTTCGCATCTGCGCCTTCTCGCAATAAGATGTAATTGTGTGCCGGTCGCCAGGTTGAATCTACCGCCCAGTTTTCAAATACGTTCCGCGTCCAATAGGTGTTTACGGTTGCACATACAATGTCAAATTGCATGGTTGATTGCCGAGGCACGTTTTTTAGTACCCCGGTAATCGTATATACCCCGCCCATATACCGATCATCGACGGTAAGCACTTTTCCTATTGGGTCGTCATCCCCAAAAAATCGCCGCGCGGTTGCCTCTGTCACCAGGATGGAAAGCGGTTCTTTGAGTACTGTCGCGCGATCTCCCTTCACGAGTTCAAAATCGAAGACATTCAGGAAATCGGGGTCCGTCAAACAGAATCGCTGATTGAATTTGCGGTCTTTATACGTGGTCCAGATATAGCCCCACGACAGGTATCGCACGACTGTTTCGATTTCTGAATAGTCTTTTTTTAGTGCGGGTCCCGCTGCGCCCGATGTGCCAAATCCCATGTCACGGGTGCCGTCATCGTTGCGCATCTCGCGGAGCAATTTGTAGATCCGATCACTCTTTGTGTGAAACCGATTGACGCGAAATTCATCGTGAATAAATAATCCGATGAGGACACAACAAGCCACGCCTACTGATAATCCCAGTACATTGATCAGCGAGTATCCCTTGTGGCGCATCAGATTGCGCAGGGCTATTTTCAGATAGTTTTGGAACATGTTTAACGTCAGAAATTAAGTTTCATTCATACCGCAGCGACTCAACGGGATTGGCCATGGCGACTTTGATCGCTTGAAAGCTCACGGTAAGGCAGGCGATAATCAGAGACAGGATGCCAGCGAAAACAAAAACGCGCCAGCCCAGAGATGTGTGGTACGCAAAATCATTTAACCACTCGGTCATAAAGTGATAGGCCAGCGGAGCGGCCAGTGCAAAGGAGATGACAACCAGCCTGATGAACTCTTTGGAAAGCAGAATGACGAGATGGGGAATAGACGCGCCGAGAACTTTTCTAATGCCGATTTCCTTGGTGCGTTGTTCGGCGGTATAGGACGCCAGACCAAACAGACCCAGGCAAGAAATAAAAATGGCGAAAATGGCGAAAAAAGTGGCCAGCGTGCCCATTGTGCTTTCGGTGCGATACATGTTTTCAAACTGTTCGTCCTGAAAAGAAAATTCAAAAGCACTGTCCGCATTGAATTTCTTAAATACTCGCTCAATACCTGCAATCGCCTCAGCCGTTTGTCCCGCGGCAATACGAACAAACAAATACTCCGTCCGGGTGGGACTCAGAAGAATAATCAGCGGTTCGATGGCGGTGTACAATGATTGAAAATGAAAATTTTTAACCACACCAATAATTGGACCTTCGCGACCAAATCGCAGACGGGTGCCAACCGGGTTTTCCATGCCCATAGCCCGGGCCATTTCTTCATTCACGATAAAACTTCTGAGATCGCCGGGAAAATCTCTGGAAAATTCGCGCCCGTGAACAAGCTCCATTTGCAGGGTATTGACCACATCGTAATTGGCCTGAAACCTGTGAAAAATATGTTCTGAATTGGGATCTCTACCCGCCCACATGGCATTTGTTCCGGTACTCGTTACCCTGAGTGGGTTATGTGCGGTACTGGTCACGCCGACAATGCCCGGCTGTTGCAAAAGTTCGCGTCTGAAAGCCTCATACTGCCGCTTAGCTGACCCCTCCAACCGCATATACACCAGATTATCGCGGTCAATTCCCAGATCTTTATTTCGCATATACGCAATCTGCTCATAAACCGTCAGTGTGCCGATAATGAGCAAAATAGAAAGACCGAATTGGAACACCACCAGCACCCGGCGCAACTGACTCGAACCCGACCCCGGTGTAAAAGTACCGCGCAAAACAATGACGGGATTAAAATTGGAAAGATAAAAAGCGGGATAGCTTCCCGCGAGCAACCCTGTTACAATCGCAATGCCAAAAAAGATGAGAAGAATCTCGATACTGAAAAGATCAGTAGTGAGCGTCTGATTAACCAGATCGCTAAACGCCGGCAAAACCAAAATGACCATGACCAGCGCCAGAATTGCAGCGAACATGGTCATCAGGAGAGATTCTCCCATAAACTGCCCAATCAGAATGGTTTTATGCGCTCCAACAGCCTTGCGAATCCCAATTTCCCGGGCGCGTTGCGTAGAACGCGCAGTCGATAGATTCATAAAGTTGATACTCGCGATCAGGATGATGAACACGGCCACGATAATAAACATCCGCACATAGTCAATCCGACCACCAACCAGCTTGCCATTCCTGTAGTCGGAATACAGATGCATATCCTGATAGGGTTGTAAAAAAGCATCGCTTGTAACCGTGTTATCATTCTCCTTAATAATATTTTTAATCTTGGCATTGAATTGATCGATATTGACATCCTTTTGCAACTGAACGTATAGCCGAAGGTGATTTACCGTCCACTGATAAAAACCGCGTTTATTAGCCAGATAAGATGCCATCGGCAAAATACAGTCATATCTCTGCGTCGAATTTACGGGCATGTTTTCAAAAACCCCGGTCACCTTAAAACTTTTGTTATCGTATTGCACCAGCGCGTGCGTGTTATTCACCACAAAAATCTGCCCCATCGCGGTACTTCGCCAATTCTCTCCGAAATACTTCTCGGCCAGTCGTTCAGAGATGGCGATATTATCCGGTTCCGAAAGTACTGTTTCGGGATCGCCCAGGATGAGGGGAAAGGTGAAAATTTTAAAAAAGGCCGGTCCAGCGTGATATCCGCGGTCCCGAAAAGTCTGCTCTCCATGCGTCAAAAGCATGGGCTGAGTCCAAGTCACAAGCACGGTCTCGGTCACTTCGGGATATTGCTCTTCCAGCAATTTGGCACTCGGCTGCGGGATAGAAGACAGCGTAGAGATCTTATTCATGCCGTGATGATGCCGCATGAGGCGGTAGATTCGGTCGCCTTCCACGTGGAATTGATCGTAGCTGAGTTCGTGGGCGATCCACATAAAAATTAAAAAACTACAGGTCAGGCCCACGGAAAGACCCGCGATATTGATGATGGAATGGGTTTTTTGCCCCAAAAAATTGCGGATCGCGATTGTGATATAATTCTTAAACATGGGGTTCTCCTGTTACTTCAGACAATGCGCCACTGCGTCCCTGTACGTTTCGAGCTCTGGGGTTTTCAGGTTCTTCACCTTGGCCAGATCATCCCATTTCCTGAGATGCACGGCATTCTGGTAGTAAGGATTGCTTTCGAACCCGGTCCTTTCCCGATCTGACATGAGGCCTCCTTGCAGTTGGAAACTATGCTTAGAGGCTTCGGAAAGGGTGTTGTAGTAGGTCGAATCCGTGGTGCAGATGTACCGCTTGGCCGGAACGTGAAGTTTCACCGGTTCGGTCACCGCCTCGATAAAAAAGGGCGCTATGTACGCGGCGCCCACTTCTTCGTGGAGAAAGTCCTGGGTGTGGAAATCTGCGTTTTCTGCGTGTTCGTCCATCAGAAAATGGCCGATATCGTGCAATAGTGCGGCAGTTATCTGAATCGCGTCTCCATTGGCGAGCTGAGCCAGATTGGCGCACTGGAGCGCGTGTTCGAGTTGCGTTACGACTTCGTCGTAGTGGGACTGGCCCCTCGCTCCCATGTAGGCGAACAGGGCATCTATTTTTTTGTCTGACGTGCCTTCGGCCAATTCGTTCGCGAGTGTTGGATCGACGTGTTCCTTCATTTTAGCACCATCTTTCTCTAAAAATGTTCGGGTGATGAATTTAATTGGAGGGATTACAACTGCTCATCCCGGTCCAACCATCCGTCCGATAGATGCACGATGCGGTCTCCGTAAGCGGCGTTTTTTTCGGAGTGGGTGCATTGGACAATGGTTACGCCTTCGGCATTCAGGTGTTTGAACAGGGTCATGATCCGCTCGCCTTCTGCCGAGTTCAGGTTGCCGGTTGGTTCGTCGGCCAGGATCAATTTTGGTTGGGTGATCAATGCCCGGGCTATGCCTACCAACTGCTGTTGTCCGCCGGATAACTGGTTGGGGAATAGTCGCTTTTTTGCCACGATGTTGAAGCGGTCGAGCATTTCGGCGATGCGGCCTTTGCGTTCGGCGCCTTTTACTTTTTGATACAGGAGGGGGGTTTCCAGGTTTTCGCCGACTGTTAGTTCATCGATTAGATGGTAGCTTTGGAATACAAATCCGATGTGGTCGCGGTGTAGCTCGGTCAATGCGCGTTCGTCCAGTTTGTGAACTGCGCGGTTGTAAAAATGATACTCTCCATTCGAGGCGGTGTCCAGCATGCCCAGGATGTGCAAGAGCGTTGATTTGCCGGCACCAGAGGGTCCCATGATGGATACAAATTCTCCTTCGCGGATTTGCAGGTCAATGCGCCGGAGTACGAATGTTTTTACGATGCCGTTTTCGTAGTATTTTTCGATGTTTTTTAGTTCGATCATGTCTGTCTCCTTATGCGCGTCGTTCGAACAGGATAGATACCTCGTGTTCGGATGGTTCGCCAATTTCTACGAGCGACCAGTCCTGGTCGTAGTTTTCCACAATCCTTTTCAAACACATGACTCTCTGTTCGTGGGGTTCGGCGTGTTCCTCCCAGGCGAATAGTTCCATGCGGTAATCGTATTTTCTGCTTTTGCCGTTTACCACTACGGTTACTTCTACGGTGTCTTCGGCGTCTAAAGGCGGCAATTTGATCGAGATTTTGGGCATGGTGATTCTCCGGGACAACGGTCAGCGGGCGACCACAGGGGGTCGCCCCTACAAACCACAGTATCATCGTAGGGGACGGTCCCTGTGCCGTCCCGACTACTCATACCGCAGGGCGTCAACGGGATTGGATCGCGCGGCGCGGATGGCTTGAAGGCTTATGGTACACAGGGCGATGACTACGGCTAATAGGCTACATAGAAGATATATTTTTATGCCGGGTTCAATGCGATATGCAAAGCCGTTGAGCCATTGTCCCATTGCCCAGTAGGCTATGGGCCAGGCGATGAGATTGGCGATGGTGAGCAGGAGCACAAATTCCCGGGATAGGAGTGCGGTGATTTCACTTACCGATGCGCCCAATACTTTGCGGATGCCTATTTCTTTGGTGCGCTGCGAAACAGATAGGGATGCGAGGCCGAATAAACCCAGACATGCGATTAAGATGCCAAATCCCGATGCGTACCAGACGATCTGGAGCCAGTGCTGTTCCCTGCGGTATTGCTGGTTGACCTGTTGGTCCAGAAATGCGAAAGAAAATGGACGTGCGGGTTCTATTTTTTTCCAGGTTTCTCGCAGCAATTCAATACTGCCGTTTATGTCTTCTGGACGAATACGCACGAGAATTACGCTCGGGCCACGATCGCCTGGCGAGTCGCCTATTGAGTTATAGAATACAATCGGCTTGATTTCGTTGTGAAGTGATTGAAAATGAAAATTTTTCACCACCCCAATCACTTGATGCGGCTCTTTTTTGTTCAGTACGGGGACTGGCTGTCCAATGGGGTTATCCCATCCAAAGATATCTACCAGCTTCTCGTTCACAATTACAGCCCGCTGAGGATCGCTCGGAAATTCTGGAGAAAAGTTTCGCCCCATCTTCAGGTCAATACCCAGTGTTTCCAGATAGGCTTCATCAATCCACATGGTCCAGATCGTGATCGACTTGCCATTGGGCAATCTATGACCTCTTTGTTCTTGGCTATTTACAAATGAATAGCCACCGCCAGCAATATTTACGATGCGATCATGACCGCGTAAGGCATCGCGCAAGCGTTGGGGCGTTTCCGGCGTTGCTTTGTCCAGGACCACCACCTGTTCGCTGGTATATCCCAAACTTTTCGACTGCAAATAATCCAATTGTTGCGCCATAATGCCCGTGCCGATCATCAATACGATCGACAAGGTATATTGCACTACCACGAGGGCACTTGTGAAGGGTTTGCGACGTTTTGTCCGCGTGTTGCCCTTGAATACAGATATGGGTTGAAATTTTGACAGTATTAGTGCTGGATAACTGCCAGCGGCGAGTCCGACAAATACGAGTACACCTGTGAGCGCGACAATCAATTCCCAACTGAGGGCGATTGTCACTTGCCCGGCACTCATGTCGTTGAATACTGGCAAGAACAACCTGGCAAGTATCGATCCCAGAATCAGAGCGAGGAAGCTCATCAGTAGCGTTTCACCCCAAAACTGCCGCATCAAATTACCGCGATGTGCGCCTAACACCTTGCGCATGCCCACTTCCAGTGACCGCTGCGTCGATTGTCCCAGTGACAGAGTTGTAAAATTGATACAGGCGATCAGCAACACCGCCATACCAATGGCTGATAAGACATAGGCAAACATCGGGCTGATCTTTTGTGCGTATCCTCCGCGCATTTCATTTTGAAAATGAATTTTTACGAGTGCTTGCAATTGCAATCGAAACGCATCGGCGCGATCTTGAATACGTCCGCTCTTGATCCTTCTGCTTCGCTGCTTGTCCAGAAGTTCGCTGGTAAAAGAAGCGAGTTTTTCATTTAATGCTGTCGCCTGACTCGCGTCCTGGATTTGAATATAGGTCGATACAACATTCCCACTCCAGGACTGCGACATCCTGAAATACCATGTCTCATCTCGATATGCATTCTCAAAGGGTATTAGAATATCATTTCCACGCATACTCGAGGTCAACGGCAAGGCTTTCATAATGCCTGTCACCACAAAATCTTGCGGATCTCGAGTGCCTTTAATACGCAGTGATTGGCCGATCACATGGGCGTAATTTTCTGTCTCACCAAAGTATTTTTTCGCCACGCGCTCGCTGATGACCACGCTGTGCAAATCGTCAAGTGCTGTATTTGCATCTCCGGCTAATAGCGGATAGGTGAACATCTGTAGATACGCGGGATCTGTTAGTGAAATGCGTTCTTGAAACAGCTTGTCCTCTCGCCCGACAATTACATGCGAATTGGCAAATCGCGTTGTGTGAACGATTTCTGGAAACGCGTCCTTCAATGCGCCTGCGAGATCCTTCGGCTGTAATACTATAAATGCGATTTCGCCTTCTCTGGTGATTTCCCGCGTTAATACCCGAAAGATCACATCTCTGTTTTTGTGAAACCGATCAAAAGACCATTGCTGATGTATCATCGAAAAAATCAGCACACAGCACGCCATCCCAATCGCGAGTCCCAGGATGTTGATTGCTGAGAATGTCTTATTTCTGGCGATGTTGCGAATGGCGATTTTGAGATAGTTTTTGAGCATGCGGTTTTCCGCTATCCTTTGATGTTCTCTGTCACGACATGGCCGTCGAATAAGTGGATGATGCGATGCGCGTATCCCGCGTCGTGCGAGTTGTGGGTCACCATCACGATTGTGGTGCCGTTTTTGTTCAGTTCGGTCAACAGATCCATGACTTCGTTGCCGTTTGACGAGTCGAGATTACCCGTTGGCTCGTCTGCGAGGATGATGTTGGGGTTTGCTATGACGGCTCTCGCCACGGCTACGCGCTGCTGCTGACCGCCGGATAATTGCTGCGGGAAATGCTTTTCGCGGTGTTTGATGCCCATGTATTCGAGGGATTCGTCCAGGCGCTGTTTGCGCTCGCTGGCTGGTAAGCCGAGATATAACAGGGGCAGTTCCACGTTTTCGGCGACGGTCAGTTCGTCGATGAGATTGAAACTTTGGAACACAAAGCCGATGTTTGACTTGCGGGTGTTGGCTCTTTGCCGCTCGGTGTGTTTGGAGACTTCTTCTTCGTTCAGAAAGTATTCTCCGCCGCTGGGGTTGTCCAGCAGGCCGAGTACGTTCAAGAGTGTGGATTTGCCGCATCCCGATGGTCCCATTACGGCGACAAATTCGCCTTCTTCAATATCTATGTTGACATTGTTCAAGGCGGTTGTTTCCACTTCTTCTGTGGTATAGACTTTCTCGAGGTTGACGGTTTTGATCACTTTACTGCTCCTTTCGTGAGAGCGATTAGCTTATCGCTTTAACACCAGCTTATCAATTTCTTCGTAATTGTCATAAGACGATGTGACCACGCGCTCGCCGGGAGTGAGTCCGGCGAGGACTTCGAAGTATTCGGGGCTTTGGCGGCCTATGCGTACGTCGCGGCGCATGGCTTCGTCGCCTTCGACGACAAATACCCAGTTGCCGCCTGTTGTTTGATAAAATCCACCGCGGGGGAGCAAGAGGGCTTCTTGGGGTGCGTCGAGTTCCAATCGGATCTGTTCTGTTTGACCGCGCCGAATGCTTTGCGGTGTCGCATCCACAAAATCCATATCGACTTCAAATTGTCCTTCTAAGACTTCGGGAAAGACCCGACGGATTGTGAGTTCATAAGTTTCGTCGTCGATTTCAATGGTGCCTTTGAGTCCCTTTGTGATTCTCGTGATGTAAAATTCATCGATGCCCACCCGCATTTTATAGGCGTCGAGTACATCGACTTGACCAATGCGCCTTCCCCTGTTCATCAACTGGCCGATTTCTGCATTTAATTGGGATAATTGTCCGGAAATGGGCGCGCGCACGGTCAGGTTTTCCAATGGGCGGCGCACATGGTCCAGTTGCCGTTGCAAACTCTGGGCGCGCGTGTCCAGCGCAGCGAGTTGGTTGATGCGATACAGCGAGTCCTGGCGTACTGTTTCCTGTGCAAATGACTTGCGTTTTTGATCGTTTTGATATCGATCTCGCGCATTTTCAAACAGGTCTTTGGAAGTCAATCCGCGTTCGAACAAAACTTTCTGCTTTTCGTATAGGCGCTCTGTCCCTCGCAAATTCAATTCAACGCGCATCAGTTCTTGGCGGTTGCTAATGGCCCGAGATTCCAGGTTCAACCGCGTGTTTTCCATGTTGTTGATTTGTTCGAATAAGCGGGCTTCCTGGGTTAAAATGCTTTGTTCCAGGGTGGGATTTGACAATTTCAAGAGGGGTGTGCCTTTTTCGACCATTGTTCCTTCTTCGAGGAAGATTTCCTCTATTTGTCCGCCTTCCAGTGCGTCGATATAATAGGTTTGAATTGGCAATACGGTGCCGCGCTGGACGGTAAATTCCTGAAAGGGACCGCGCGTGACTTCTGAGATGGTAATTCGATCAACCTGTACATTGAGCCGGGCGCTGTGGTCGCCAAAGACGGCCATGTAGATCACGGCACACACAAATACGGCGATCCCGCTTATGCTGGCGATGCGCTTTGGCGTCCATACTTTTTTTTCGACTCTGCGGTCCATGCCGTCCTGGCTCGTAGCTTCTGGTGACGGTTCGGGCGAGGAAGACCCTCTGCCTACAAAGCTGGGTACGGCTTTCTTTTTTTGTGAATCATCTCGTTCGGGTGTTGACACGTTTGTACCCTCTATCCAGAGTTTGGTGTGAATGCTGAATGGGAAAAATAGTCATACTTTGAACAATATTCAACTTTGTTTTGCGTCAATGTGACTCTTATTTTTACTCATCTCTCAAGGCGTCCGCCGGGTTTGCGCGTGCGGCTTTGAGGGTCTGGGTGGTGACGGTTGTGAATACGACGAGGAATAGGGCGACGCTGCCGAGTAAGAATATACTAATACCCAATTCGGTGCGGTAGGCGAAGGTTTGTAACCATTGATTGGTCGCGTAATAGGCGATGGGGAATGCGATGAGGCTCGATAGGGCGATGTAGAGGACAAATTCTCGTGAGAGTAGGGATAAAATTTGCGCCTGAGATGCGCCCAGTACTTTGCGAATGCCTATTTCTTTGGTGCGTCGCGCTGTGGCGAGTGCCGCCAGTCCGAATGCGCCGAGTGCAGCGATGAAGATGGCGAATCCAGTGGCGTATTGGATCATAAGATTCCAGCGTTCTTCTTTGTGGTATTGTCTGTCTATGTTTTCATCGACAAACGAAAATCTGAATTCCAGAGCGGGTGCGATTTCTTCCCATTTTTCTTTCATGAATGCGATGGTGCCGGGCACATTTTCGGGATGGATGCGAACCAGCAAGCTGGAATGGTCAGTTGTAAAGAGGGTCATAATAACAGGCCCAATTTCGTGATGCATAGAGCGAAAATGGAAGTCGCCAACGACGCCGATGATGGTTTTGGAGCGTGAGATAGTGCGGGGTCTTATTTTTCGGACCTCTCTGATCGTTTTACCAATCGGGTCTTCTATACCGAGTTTTTTGACCAACGCTTCGTTGACGATAATCGATTTTCTTTGATCGGTTGGAAATTCCTCAGAATATTCCCGACCAGCAAGAAGTTTTATATCGAGCGTCTTGAACACGTCGTAGTTAATAGACATCATTTCAACCGGTTGTTCTTGACTGTCTTCATAGCTCACAAAAATACTAGGAGGGCGCGGATGCGCGAACATATTGCTGTATAAATCGCCACCATTAAACCAGGTTGTGCTGATCACCCCCGGATAGGACTGTAGTGCGTCCCGAAAAACAGTGGGCAGGGTTCTGTATTCTCCTCTTCTAAAGACCATTTCCATGGTCGAGATGGAGACGAGGTGTTCGGCCTGGAATCCCAGGGGTTTGGTTCGCAAATAAGCGAGTTGTTTGCCCATCATTAAGGTGGCGATGATGAAGAATATGGATAGGGCAAACTGAAAGATGATCAGTACGCTACCCAAACGATTGCCCGTTTTGACTCTCAATCGGCTCGTTATAATCTGGGTTGGCTGCAATCGGGATAGCACAAAGGCGGGATAACCCCCTGCTGTGATGCCGACGAGGCTGATCAACAGAATGAGAAAGGCGAGTGTTGTGAGATTGAGGCCGTCGCTCATAGATAGGGATTGGTGAGATAGGGTGTTGAATGTTGGCAGGGCGAGTTCTGCGATGGCAATGCCGGCGATGAGTGCTATGAAGATGAGTAAGAGGGATTCGCCGATAAATTGGTTTGCGATTTGCATGCGTTTTGCGCCTACGACTTTTCGCAAGCCGACTTCTCGCGCCCGCGTTGCCTGTCGTCCGAGTGTCAGGGTTGTGAAGTTGACACAGGCGATAAATAGCACGAGTAGGGCTATGCCCGATAAGATGTACGTGTAAATGGGATTGCTGGCATCCGAGGTCTGGGCAATTGGATTGAAGTGCATTTGCGCGAGTGGCTGAAGTTTGAGCTGGTTTTCGCTCTTTTCGCCCCACCAGATTTTGGTCCATTTGGGAAATTGTTGTTCAAGGCTATTGGGATTTACATTTGGCGGGAGCAGCATATACGCGTCCGCCCTGGCGTATTTACTCTCTGCGTACGCGCTTCCTTCAAAAGGCAATAGTATGTCAAATTGAAGCGTAGAATTTTTGGGTGTGTTTTTCAGAATGCCCGTGACGGTGTAATTTTTAATTTCGTCTTTGCGCAGCACGGGATTGAAATGCTGGATGGGAAGTGCCTCGCCAATCGCATTGGCATCCTTGAAATACTTTTGAGCAATTTTTTCTGTTATAAGCGCCGAATACTTGTCTTGAAGAGTGGCCTCGCCACGAATGACTGGAAATGAAAATATTTCGAGGAAGTTGGGATCAACATAACTCCAAAAGGCTCGAAAAGCGCGGTCGTCTGTGCCAATTTTTCCGAATCCCCCCCCTGAACGAGCCGTTTGCATCTCGGGGAAGGCCTCCCTCAGTGCCGCGCCGTCAGTGGCTCGGGGGTCTTCTCCAATTCCGGATGGCGTTTGCACATAAACCCGATAGATGCGGTCGGCGTTTTCGTGAAAGGCGTCGTATGTCCATTCGTGATGGACAAAGAGGTAGGTGATAATGCAGAAGGCAAGGCCGATAGCGAGGCCGATGATGTTGATGGCCGAGTAGATGCGATGCCTGGCGAGGTTGCGGATCGCTGTTTTCAGATAGCTGATAAATAGAGACAGCATTGGTTTCTCCTGTGCAGGGATAGGATTTGCACCATACAGGTAAAGTGAGTGTATCAAAATACTAAGCAATTTCCGTGCCAAAACTCTCTTTTCTATGTTTTACAAGTAGTTATGAAAATTTGCGCCATGGACGCAGTTCAATAAGTGTCCGATTTTGATACAGTAGTGTCCGAAAATGAACACTTAAAATAAAAAACAGGCACATTGTTTTGATTTCAATATGCCTGCTGTATCATCTGTAGAACTATTATTTATCACAATGAGTACAACGCTTTATTGTGTGCAAGGGGTTTATTCTACTTCGGTCAGTGTTCAACTGCTGTTTCTTGTACAGGATCGTAAATTTTAATGCCACCCAAGTTTTCAATTCGTTTCCATGACAGTCCCGTTAGCATTGTAGCGACTTGTTTCCACAGGGGACCGTGCAATACCTCGAAGTCTGATTGCGTATCGTAACCGATAAAAACACTTGGGACAGGGCGTGTATCCGGGAACGTTTTTTTTAGTTGGACACGAGAAGATGGGTGTAGTTGGTAGGTGCAACCATCACGCTGGCGGCCAATTTGAATAATAAGAGGTTCCATTTTGTATCCTCTTTTTGGGGTGTGATAGTCAATGTGTATATTCTTCTTAAAAAATATAGCTAACCATGAATTGGTATCCAATATTTATTCTATAACGCGAAAATAAATGTGTTTCCTGTCCGTCTGATCCGTCCGCTTGTCCTTCGCCAATACCGTTAATTGATAGATCCCTTCGGGCATCTGGTTCACATCAATCTGCAAATACGTGAAGTCATCTTCTCGATTGCCTTCGTAATTGGCTGTCACAGTTCGCGTCAGATCCCCATCTTTTGAGCGCTCGATCTCCAAGTCCTCAGCAGGGATGTGATGGACTTGTCCACCGCTCGTATAAACCTTTGTCTCACCCAGCATATTGCCATCGGCAAATGCGCTACTACTCACCTTGCTATCTTCTGATTGCACGGTCTGCAACCCTTGAGCTTTTGCTGTTTGTTCACTGCGCAGATCAATCTCTGTTTTGCCCATCGTAGCAATCAGGCTTTGAGAAGCGAATAAGGTAGGAGACAGGGTATCTATCTCTGGCTTGCCGATGGTGTAGGATATCTCATACTGCGTGCTGCCAAAAGCGTCGCGTTGGAGATCATACAGTTCCAGATAGATAAAGACTGGTTCAGACGATGAAAATGTGCGAACTGGATTGGGGGTGATGATCAGATCGTCACGGCTTTCTGGCAATGCTTCCTTCGCTTGAATATCGTTGCCGACGAGCAGATCACTCAGACGAAAAGTCTCCTGGTTATATACAAAGGATTTTTCATCGCGTGCCACACCAATGAGACCAGATGTTTGATCCAACAATTCTACCGAAAAATGATAGCTGTCCTGGCGTAGGGATACCGTGCGCGAGATCAACAGGTGATCGTTGCGATGTCGTGCAGCGGCGTTTTGTGCCAGCTTCTGTGGTGGCAAAGTGAGGGTCTTGGATTTGCGGTCGTTATACATATCATTCCACTGCTGATCAAAGAAGAAGACGCCATCCCAAAAACGCACCTTGCCAGTCTCGGGATTTTCTGTTAATCGGTCTTTTGGAATCATATAGCTGAGTTCGACGCGCATCCTGTTTTGTTCTTCAAAGGTGGCGATCTGATAGGGGAGGGTGTATTTTCGTTCTAAATACGGGTCAACAAAGCGTTGGGCAGTTTTCCGAAAGGTGTGATGTGAGGCCTCTTCCAATGTACGTGGGATTAAAGAAGACGGTCGTCTTTGTGGCACAGGAGCGTTGAAATCGATATCAAAGGCACTGGTTTCTACTGCCGGAACCCAACTTGGACGTCCAACCACAGTACCGCCGCAAAAATGCCAGATATCATCCGTAGTACCACAAAATACAAACCGAAAGTTTTCGTAATACCAGAACTCCATCATTGCAGCATTCAAGACCTCTTTAGAATCCCAGGTCGTTTTATAGTTTGATACTCGTCGTCTATATCTTCCAAATTTGATATAGGTCTTCCCCATATCTGTCTGCCACCCTTCGACATTATCTGAAAATCGCCTGAATCGCAAATTCGCATACGCCATACGACCAAAGTGTGCCATCTTTCTTTCATTGAAATCAGATAAATACAGTGGGTCCTGACGCTTCCAAAACATCTCGCGTTCCAAGAGCGCATCTATCGTCTGCGTCGTATCGCGGGGTGCATGATCTTCTTCGGGCACAAGCAGGTCTATAGAGTCCAGTAACTCGCGCTCTTCAATACGCATCAAGTCAAGAGCGCGCTGATAATAGTCATGCGAGTCATTGAATTCGCCAATCTGATAGGCGGCAAGCCCACAGAACAAGAGTGTGTTTTTGTCATCTGGATATTGTGCGCGCAGGGCTTGCATCAGGGCATGAAACGCATCCCAGTATTTATCTTCAAAGTAGAGTATGCCCAGCAAATAATAGGGTTGCGGGTTGGTCTCATCCAATTCGATGCTTTTTCGCAGGACCTGAATTGCTTCTTGTTTGGCTTCTTGAGCAAAAATCTTGAAATCTATGGTTTTTCTCGATCTTGTGATTTTTGAATAATGTATAGATATTCTATCTTTCTGTGATAGGAAATCATACACCCAGAACATACCCAGACCATTGAGGACATCTGTATTTTCCGGATGCTTTTCGATCACGTCTTTGAATTGGTTCAATGCCCGTGATCGAAAGCCTTGATGCCACAAAATCTTTCCGCGTGTCAGCCGATAATCAGTATTGTCGGGGGCAATCATAATCGCTTTGTGAATCATTTGCGCGGCACGTTGCCTGCCATTCACGCTGTAATCCAGCAGATGCAGTTTGGCCAGTTCGTTGTATGCAGGTGCATACTTTTTGTCTTTGAAAATGATCTCCTCGATAGCCTTGATGCTTTCTTCATGACTCACCTGTCCGACTTGTTCCATTGCATTTTGAAACAGTGTGTCTATTGTGGCTTCTCCTCTGGATGAGCCAGCACTAAATATGCAAAACAGGAGTATAAAACCTGTATAAATCACTGACCCCACTTTCATGTTTTCCCCCTTATCTATTGTGAATATGTAAAAGCATGAGACGCTGCCCCACAGCTTCTGTTTTTACTCCGTCCGCAAAGCATCTACTGGATTTGTCCGGGCGGCTTTGAGGGCTTGATAGGTCATGGTTGCAAGTGCAAGTAAGAGCGCGAGAACACCGCCTATGAGGAAATACATAAGGTGAAGGTCGATGCGATAGGCGAAGTCCTGCAACCATCTGCCTGCAAACAGATAGGCTATTGGACTGGCGATTACACAGGCGATGATTACGAGTTTGACAAATTCTCTGGCTAATAAATTGAAAATACTGAATATTGATGCGCCCAGAACTTTCCGTATCCCGATTTCTTTTGTTTTTTGTTCTGCGCGAAACGAGATAAGGCCGAGTAGTCCCAGGCATGCCACAAAGATTGTCAGTCCGGAAAACACCGTTAGTGCATTTCCCGTGCGGATTTCATTTTCATAACGCACATGTGTCAGGTCATCATTCAAAAACCAGAAAGTGAAGGGGATTTGAGGTAAAAACTCATGCCATGTTTTTTCTATAAAAGCGAGTGTTTCCGGTATGTTCTGTGTGCCCAGTTTGAGGTAGAGATGTTTGGCACCTCCCGTAAAAACTCTGAATACAACGGGCCGAATGGCATTGTGCAATGTCTGAGCATGAAAATCTTTTATTACGCCTACCACATATCCCTCTGGCTCTTTTTTTTTTTTAAAACGTTTGCCTATTGGATCATCCCATCCGAGATGCCTTACGGCTGTTTCATTTAAGATAAATGGCCGGCCTTTTTCCTGATATGCTTGCAGTTTTTTGTTGTATTCTTGCCACTCTTCAAGAGTTATTATTTTGCCTGGCGGCCTTGGTGGTTCTGGTGCCAGACGGCCTGCCACGAGTTCGATGTTGAAGAAGTCCAGAAAATCGCGGTCGATATCAAACAGGCCCATCTGCCAATCTGCGTCACTGCCTTCAGCTCGAAAAGTATCTGTCGTATGATATCCACCTTGATGAAAACGCGTGGCTGTGGCTTTTAAGATATTTGGGTGTTCCATGAACACCTCTTTTACCGTGGGAATACGCCATCTCAGATCGTCTCGATTCCCGTGATGTAGTTGCCGAGAATAGATGAAAAGCGGTATGCCGACGACGAGTTCTTTGTCGAATCCGAGGTCTTTGTTTCGGATATACGCCAGTTGCTCTTGTACGACAACAGTGCCTGTGATAAAAGCAATTGAAATTGCAAATTGGAAGACCACGAGTGCTTTTCGCAGCCCAATGTGTTTCGATCCGGGTATCCAATCCCCCTTCATCACCTGCGTGGGCAGGAAGGATGAGAGTACAAATGCGGGATAACTTCCCGCGAGTACACCTACGCCCAGTCCAAATCCGATCAACCCGATCAGCCACCACAGATTTTCAGTGCTGTACAATGTCAGATCCCGCTGGATAAAGCTGTTAAACCACGGCAGGACCAGTTCAAATAATGCGACAGCCACCACCATTGCAGCCAGTGCCACCAGTACTGATTCGCTCAAAAATTGCTTGATCAATTGCTGGCGAGATGCGCCCACTACTTTTCGCAATCCCACCTCGCGTGCTCTGGTGGATGAGCGCGCTGTTGAGAGATTCATAAAATTGACACAGGCTAATAAAAGAATAAAGCCCGCCACCAGCCCAAAAGCATATACCTGCTTGATATCGCCATATTCGGCAGTCGTAAGTCCCAAATCCGCAGTGCTATAAAGGTGCCTGCGGATGAGGGGTTGCAAGATGTACCGGGTCGTTTGGCGCACCTCATCACCCATGTATCGCGTTATCAAATCGGGCAGTTTTTGCTGTAGTGCGCGGTGGTCGTAGCCTTCGGGCAATAGAATATATGTGAAAAAGGGACGAAAAACACCCGTGGGCTGCCATATCGCCCACATGTCCGCCATTGCGCCCTTTGGCGTGGCGGTCAGGCAATCAAAATAAAAGGTCGAATTGGGTGGAAAGTCGCGCACAATACCCGTTACAAAGTAGGTGCCGCTCAGTTCCTGGTGATCTACTTGCAGGGCTTTTCCTATTGGATTCTGGTTCTGAAAGAATTTGCGCGCCATTGACTCTGTTAGCACCATTGAGCCCGACTGCGTCAATGCCGTGTTCGGATCGCCGCTTATAAATGGAATGGTGAACACATTGAAAATCTCTGGGTCTGCCACACACATGTCTTGCTGAAAAAAGCGGGTTTGGGTTTGCACCCAAGCGTCGAGCCGTTGTACGCGGATGGCTTCCTGTACTTCGGGGAAATCGCGCTTTAATGCCGGTGCCAATGCGCCAGATGCACGCGGATTGACCGATGTGGTATTTTCCATTGACATGACGCGAAAAACGCCGTAGATGCGGTTCGCATGGGCATGGTGTCGGTCATAGCTCAGTTCGTACTGAATGTAGAGGATGATCAAAATTACAGATGCCATTCCAATTGCCAGACCCAGGATATTAATCGCTGTCAATCCCCTGTTTTTAAGCAAGGTGCGAATGGTGGCTATGAGATAACCGCGAAACATGTTGACCTCCGGATGTCGTTTTCAATGCAGACTGATATTCCTCGACGTAAAAAATACCGATGTCCGATACAATGCGATACGCGAAAGCGTGAATGTATCAAAATACTAAGCAATTCCCGTGCCAAAAGCATCTTCTCTATGTTTTACAAGTAGTTATGAAAATTTGCGCCATGGACGCAGTTCCATAAGTGTCCGATTTTGATACAGTAGTGTCCGAAAATGAACACTTATAATAAAAACAGGCACATTGTTTTAATTTCAATGTGCCTGCTGTATTAGCTGTAGAACCATTATTTCACAATGGCTGGATCGCAGAGATTAAAGACTCAGGCGCTCTCGGAATTTTTGTGCCTGACGTCGGGAAATTTCTATTTCATAGCCCCCTTTCAAAAATACTTTCAGGCTGCCTTGAAAATAGGGCTCAATTTTTTCGATATACTGCAAATTGACAATTTGTTGGCGATTGACACGGAAAAATATGCGTTTGTCCAAACGCTCTTCAAGGTGGTTGAGGGTGCGCGGAATAAGGGGTTTGAATTTTTGAAAATAGACCCGCGTGTAGTTGCCAGAGACTTCGAACAATTGAATGTCTGAGAGTTTGATAAACCAGCACTGATCACCGTCTTTTACAAAGACGCGACTCGAATCTGTCAATGCCGGTGCAACAGTTTCATCGGGAGAAAGCGTTTGGGCTTGTAATTTTTCAATTGCGCTCGCAAGGCGTTCAGGCTGAATGGGTTTTAGCAAGTAGTCGAGCGCGTTTACTTCAAACGCCCGAATGGCATATTCGTCGTAGGCGGTTGTAAAGATCACCTGTGGTACCTGGTCAAGGGTTTCAAGCAATTCAAAACCGTCTTGTCCGGGCATCTGAATGTCGAGGAAGATCACATCGACAGATAGTCTTTTGAGTTGCTGCCGCGCAGTATCTGCATTTGCGGCTTCACCTGCGACAGTGATGGCCTCGAAAGCTTTGAGTAAGTGTTTTAATTCCTGACGGGCAAGTCGGGAATCATCGACAATCAATGCATTCATATTTGTTGTCCAGTGAACGGCACTTGAAATTTTGCACAGACCTGATTTTGAGACGTATTTTCAACCGTTAATTGCGCGGTTTCTCCAAATAAAAGGCGCAGACGTTCTCTGGTGTTTTGCAGGCCAATGCCGTCATGTGTTGCGTTGTTTTTCATTTGGCCGGTGTTTACAATGCAGACCTCCATAACAGTTTGCTGAAGGGTTGTCCGAATTGAGATTTCGCCACCATCGGGATGCTGTGCAATGCCGTGCCGAATAGCATTTTCGACCAGGGTTTGTATGGTCATCGGGGGAATTTCGACTTGTTGTGTTTCCGGCGCGATGTCAAACCGATAACGCAACCTGTCTTCCAACTGGACGGCTTCGAGTTGGAGATAGTTTTTCACAATTGCCAATTCCTCTTTTAACGACACACTTCTGGTGCTGCTGACCTGCAGCGCGTATCGGAATAGCTCAGACAGTTTTGAGATCATGTCGCGTGCTCGTGCAGGATTTTCAATGACCAGAGCGCGGATATTGTTGAGGCTGTTAAAGAGAAAATGGGGATTTATCTGGGCTTTTAGGGCCATCAATTCGGCTTCTTGAACCGCTGTTTGCAATTCCCATTTTTCGCGTTCTCCGCGTTTGGTTATGTCAAACATGGAGAATACGACATATAACAGCGACCATATCCAGAGGATAAAGTTCGTGTTGAGTATTTGGATGCCATACAATTTCCAACGGAATTGTTCAATCGTAAGCGTCTCGTCTATATAAAGATAACCAAAGATCTGAATGCTCTGGCTGATAATCGCAATGACAAGGTCGGCTATCAATACTCGGATAAAGAGTTTCCACAAAGGCAGTGTGACCCAATGCCGTTTTTTGAATATGGTTCTGAGCAGGTGTGTCCACAATAAAAGTTGTACAGATCCAAAGACGGTAATGCCCAAATTTTGTGCGGTAATGGTCTGAAAAGCAGATAGGAAAACTGTGTTGAGCAAGCCGTATATTCCCCATCCCAAAATTTGACAGGTCCAATACGCTTTGTTGTGGTTTTTGATCTCAGACATATTGTGGCTCATCTGGGAACAGGGGATGTGTTTGTCTTGCGAGCGAGGAACGCATCAATGGTCGCAAAGTAGCCCTCTGGGTCGTCCCACATAATAAAGTGTTTGCCGGTGTCCGTCATCCATATTTCGCAATTCTCAACATGATCATACTGTTTTTGATACGCGGATAGTGAGCTTTCTCGCGTTGCGCCCTGAGATTGACCCGATACCCAGGCTCCCAATACCAGAACAGGGGTTTGTATTTTTTTTATTTCGGTTCGCAAGTCGGTTAAAAATATTTCGTACATTGCTTGTGCAACTGTGTTTGGGTCCGAAGATAGACTCCATACGACAGCCGTATCTACTTTTGCGGGGTCTGTGATCATCATTTTGAGCATAGATGGTGTTGCTTTTTCTCTTTGTTCAGGTGTTTGGGAAAGTATATAGGCGCGTGTTTGTTCTGCGGGCACACGCATAAATTCAACTGTTGCCGCTGGATTTTGTAGTGCGGGTAAAAAGGGTACTGCATCGACTATAATAAGCGATCCCACGCTTTCGGGTATGCTCGCAGCAACCCACAATGATAGAAAACCACCCAAACTGTGTCCTGCAAGGATTGGTTTTTTAAGTTCGTTTTCCTGGATATATGCAATAAGGGCGTCTCTCATTGTTTGCAAGTAATGGTCTGTTTGCACGGGTGGCTGTCCGGCAAATCCCGCGAGTGTAAAGACGTGGCATTCAAAGCTGTTCTGGTATCGGCTGACTGTTTCGCGCCAAACGTCTCCAGAGCTGCTTAGACCGGGAATCAAGATCATCGGATGCCCGGATCCCGTTATTTGTACTTTGAAAGGCTGCGGATTATCTGTCTGTGCAGATGCGGGAATCGGTGTTAAAAGCGCGATGAAGATTGCACTGATTTGCAATATGACGTATTTCCATTTTGACATGACATCCTCCTTTTGACGGTGAATATTTTTTTGTTGTGATCAATCAAAAGGTAGGCAGGAATCGCGTTCTGAGAAGAAAAAGATGATAAGCGGTTTAACAGGCTGATGAACGGTTCAAAAGACGGGATGGATACGGGGCTTTTAGAGCGAGGATGGCGATTTCAATATATTGATGGAGATTGAGGAATGACTACTTTCTATCTTATTCGACATGGAGAATCCAGGCTGGATTTAGCTGCTGGTGGAAATCTCAAAGGCGCAGAAAGAGGTTGGTCAGCGCATATCATTCCGTTGACTGAAAAGGGGATCGGTCAGGTTGAGAATGCTTCAAAATCCCTGTCAACGGAAGATCCTCAGCTCATTATCTCGTCCCCAATGTCACGGGCACTCCAATCGGCTGCTATACTCAGCCGAATACTCGATCTTCCACTTCGAGTCGAGTTTGATCTGCACGAATGGATTTGCGGATGGCGCGATTCGATGGAGCTTGTCGGAGAAACAGAGGCAGAAATGCGTGCGTTGGGAGGTGAGTGGCCTATAGGAGAGACGAGAGATTGGGAGCCGATGTCCAGTGTGCGTGATCGTGTTGGTCGCGTATTGGAACGATACCGGACCTTTCAGCGTGTTGTTGTTGTGTGTCATGAAACGGTCATCTTTTCGCTCACTGGAAAGAAGATGGGATTTGCTGAATCTGTAAAGTTAGATCTAAGAACAGTGGATAGGATTGATGCGCGAGAGTAATTCAGGCAGTTCCTCAATTTCAGTAATTGATAATCCACGCCACCCAATTATGTCTGGTCTTGCGTCATCATATACATCTTCTAAATCGACTTGCTTTAGCACGGGTAAGAAACCTATTTCTTTAGCACCGGTCATTTCCTGGCTGCTACCATCGCCCACATAAACACAGACATTTGACGGAAGTCCCAACTGTTCATGTGCCCGTTTATAGATTTCAATAGCGGGCTTTTGTATTTTTTCTGTACAAGAAAAGAGCGGTAAATCGATATGCTCTGATAAAGGGGTAGTGTACCAGAGTAGAGGGACATCTGGACCACAGTTTGTTATCAGTCCAATTTTATAACCATCATTTTTTAGATTTTGAAGCGCAAGCAGGACTTCATCTTTTGGTTTGAGTGTCCTCATTGTGAAGTCGTATCGATATTGCGCGGCTGTGTTGATTTTGCAGTCACTGGGAGATAGACCAATTTGAGCGCAACATACAGCGATAATTTCTTCTATTGACCTGAATTTCCCAATACATAGGTCAGAAAAAGAAGAGCCGAACGCGTGTCTAAACGCTTCATACGGTGCCGACAACGTTTCGGCCATCAATGCATGTACTTTGTCATGTTCCTTTTTGCTAAAATTATCAACCAGCGTTCCAAACAAGTCGAAAATTACAGCTTTAAATTTCATTATAGCAAACTTCCTGTCAGAGTATTCTATACCTCTATCAGCAAATCCGCTGGAATGCCCAGATGCGCTCGCAATGCGCCAATTTGTTTGATAGAGAGTGACCGGGTTCCTTCAAAAAATTCCGCTGTCTGACTGCTACTGCCCAGCCACTTTGCCAGATCGTCCCGGCAAAGTCCCTTCTGTTCCAGCATAAAATCAACCACTTCCTGAGGGGTCGATTGCTCATAGGCTGGCAAATGCGTGTCTTCATAAGCCTGCACCAGTACAGACAAAAACTCCAGTCGCTCATACGCTTCTGATCCGGGCTGCGGATCTGTGTCGAGAAGCGTATCAATTTCCGCGACAGCACAATCGTATTCTTTTTCGTTTCTCAATACATGAGGTTTGGTGAAATCGAGTATGTCAGCCATCAGATAATCCTTTTACAAAGTGCCTTCTCGCGTGCGACGAGTGTATTCTGCGTGTGTGAGGACATGGCGAATATAGACTCTTCCCAAATCATAGCGCATATCCACAATGAGTCGATATTTGTTGCCGCCAATATTGAAAATTGTACGCCATTGCCCAAGGAAACTGACAGAAGGAAAATCCCGGCGTATTTCATGTGGATTAGAATAGTGCTTTAATCTCATGATGCTGAACCAGGCCCTGAGAGGGTTCTCTGATTCAGGATGATCCTGCCAAAATTCCTGGAGTCTCTTCCGAGTAATTATATGCATTGGCCGTCAGGAAAATGCAAGCGTCTTCCCCCTGTTTAGTATCGGTGATAACCGATCAGCCAGCACCCCGTGCCCGTACACACCGTATTTACAAATATCCGCAATTTAAGCGAAAAAACAAGGGTTTATAAAAGGACTTGCATTATGACGCTCTATAGTATATCATTGATGTAAATAAGCAGTAGAAACCTATTGGCAGAGCCAACAATTTTGCGTCA
>JAPPIE010000047.1 GCA_028874765.1 Gemmatimonadota bacterium | reverse complement strand
CGCTTTTTCGCAGTTCTGGAAAGTAATAGCCATCCAGCCCGGCACTCGTCGCCTGTACCCACCGCAGTTTTTTCGCTGCTTTCAAAATCTGCGGTGTCATGCCGCCGAAATAGGCATCTGCATCACCAATTTCCGACAAGATGTCTTCTTCGGACTTCACCACGACTGTTTCCACACCCAGGTCGCGGATCTGTTGCATGTATTCATCTTCCAACGCCCGCTGCAATACCATTTTTATTGCCATTTGGATCTCCTTCTATGCTTGCCAGGGGATACTGCCATTTTGCTGCATTTCCGTTTGTAACAATTCACCCATCTCCCGAAATACGCCTGTTTTTGCCTGATCAGATGTTTCTTGAGGATCATTGCCCAGATCATAAAGTTCCAGTGGCTCAAAAGGACTGTTGTGCAACAATTTGATGTTGCCGCGCCGAACAGCGTGCTGGTTTAGTCCAAGGAATGAGGGACCCCCATCTTTTCGAATCCAGTACATCGCGCGATCAGAGAAATTCTGGTTTCCTCCTCTCAGCGTTGGCAAAATAGACAGTCCTTCGATTTCATGGTTGACCGATACACCTGCTATTTCGCAGGCTGTGGGGAACAGGTCCATCAGCATCGCAACGTTATCACACACCTGGCCTTTCTCAATTCCATCTGGCCACATCGCACAGGTGGGTACCCGAATGCCGCCTTCATACATCTGTCCCTTTCCGCCTTTTAAATCACCGTTGGTCGCGCCCACATTTAGCTGGCCGCCATTGTCTGACGTGTAAACCACAAGTGTATTGGAGAGTTGTCCAGTTTGCTCAAGCGTGTCCAGGACCCGACCAATGCCCGCATCCATGTGTTCGACCAGTGCGATGTATTTCACCCGTTCGGGCGAGGCATCAGGCTCGCGCTGGCGCACCCGTTCAATCCATTCTTCTGGCGGTTGAATGGGCGTGTGCGGCGCATTATATGCCAGATACAGGAAGAACGGTTGTGACGAATGCGCGTGTCCGCGAATCACGTCTATCGCCCATTCTGTAAACAAATCCGTCGCGTGTCCTCGCGGATCAATTACCTCGAGATCTTTCCGCATGTAATTCTGGTCGTGCCGCAAATGCGTGTAGTAATCGTCCATCATGTCGCCCAGAAAACCGTGGAAATGATCAAATCCGCGCTTACACGGGTGGTTTTCTGGTTCGAGGCCCAGGTGCCATTTCCCAATAATGGATGTGTGATAGTCTTTTTGTTTCAGCATTGACGGCAGTGTTATGGCATCGCGACTGAAATAGCCCCAATTACTCTCGGGGTAAGTGCGAATCACGCCAGGCACGCCGACCCGATCTGGATACCGCCCCGTCATCAATGCCGCGCGACTGGGGGAACATACGGATGAATTTGCGTAGAACTGCGTCAAGCGAATACCGTTTTCAGCAATGCGATCGATATTCGGCGTTTGAATATGTGGTCCTCGATGCGCTGAGATATCGCCGTAACCGTGATCGTCGCCCAGGATGATCAGGATATTGGGCAAATGTGCCATTTTATCTCCTTGTAATAAAACCTACATGTGCCGGAGCATCCGCCGCACCAGTTCACGTTTTTCTGCGGGATCTTTTGCCCAGCAGATTTCCTCAAACCGATCTTCAAATGTCCCCGAATTTTCGATTGTTCGGTCTTGACTCAATTTCTGTAACTGCTCAAGTTCACGAAGATCAAGTCTGTGGGACATGCGATTTAACGCAAATTTGAACCGTTTCGGATTCCGCAAAAAATAAGTGCCCAGATCCCGGAGCATGTCGCCGTATTTCCAATCCTGCTCCGCAACAGTTTCCGCGAGTTTATCATTTTGCATGACTAATATTCCTCTCTGTGAAGTCCGCCATGTAACACGACAAAACACATCAGCGTAGCCTCTGAACTCGAGGCTGAGATGCACAGATCTATCTACTCACTGGGACGTTTTCCAATTGTATCCGCGAGGTGATCCATCAGATCGTCGAGTGCCTGCCGCGATGAGCGACCGCGAAATGCGTCGAGCGCCGGGTCGTTTGTTTCCACCATCCATTCTTCGAGCGCGTTTCTCAGGTCCTGAATTTCATCGGCGTAGTTGGGATCATCAATCAGGTTGTTCAGCGCATTGGGATCGTTCTCAAAATCGTAAAATTCTTCGAGTACGCGATAGCTGAACAAATGGGTTCGCGCAGCCAATTCCGGGTCGTTGGCTTCTGCTTCTTTCATCGCCTGCCAGGACCGACCGCTCTGGGATTCATTTCGAAATTCTCGTTCGCCATCAGACCAGGGGTTGAAGATATAGCCGAACCGCGTATTTTGCACGCATCGCATCGGGTAATTGCGTCGCCCCGAAGTCTGGTGAAATTGCGTGAACACTTGTTCGCATCCATCCTGTTTTTCACCCCGCAATACGGGCAAACGCGATTTGCCATTGACGCCGTCCGGAATATCTACCCCAATCGCATCCAGTACTGTGGGCAAATAATCTACTCCAGAAATAAAATGCTCGGTATCCACGCGCCCGGCTTGAATGACCGCGGGCCATCGCGCCAAAAAGGGTGTGCGCGTGCTGTTCAAGTAACAATTTGTTTTCGCAAAGGGGAATGCCATGCCATTATCGGATAAGAACATTATCAGTGTGTTCTCTGTCACGCCCGCTTCGTCTAACACATCGAGTAATCGGCCCACAGTATCATCACAGCGGCGAACAGAGTTGTAATACTCGGCTATTTCCAGACGCACATCCGGTATGTCGGGCAAGAACTCGGGAATGACCACTTCTTCTGGGTCATAAGTGCGCGAGGGCGGTACCGCAGGCGGATCGAGTTCGCTGTACCATTCGGGTTTGTCGTTGCCGTAAAACGGACGGTGCGGATCGTGGGAATTTGCCATGAGAAAAAATGGGCGGTCGCCATCTACGGCAGATTGAACAAAGTTTTTTGTGTGCTGATAATACGCATCGGGATTTCGTCCCTGCCCCAAATCGATCTGATCATGCGCCATGTCCCATTGAAATGCCGCATAAGGCGTCGAGTGTGTCACTTTGCCCAAAATGCCCACATCATAGCCTTCACCGCGCAAGATATCGGGTAGTATGGGGACGCCTTCGTGTCGCAAATGGTAAAATCCCTCGCCGCCGCTGAGATGCGGATAGCGCCCGGTCATCAATGCCGAGCGGCTCGGTTGGCATACTGCTATTGTCACATGGCCGTGGTTAAACCGCAATCCCCCCGCGGCCAATCGATCAATATTGGGTGTCGTCCCCGCTGTTGGGCAACCAAACGCCCCCACAGCATCCCAGTTCATGTCATCTGCTGTTATCAACATAAAATTTGGTCTGTCCATATTGCTCCTTTCCTCTATTCTTCCCCATCGTAATATTCCGTCTCGGTCAGGCGGCCCAATTTGCCCGGTGGGCGGATCGCCCATTTATCTGAGTCGGGATAATAGACCGGGTCACTTACGGGATTGTCGGCAATGACGTAATAAATCAGATCTTCTGTCGCACTTGTGTTGCGA
>JAPPIE010000050.1 GCA_028874765.1 Gemmatimonadota bacterium | reverse complement strand
ACTTCGGAAAACATTAAAATCAGCAGCGTAAATACAGCCGAAAAATAGACGACATTCGATGGACCAAATACTTTTAGTGCTACAGCACCTGCTACTGCAGCACCGGCTGTATTGGCAATCGTATTGAGAGAAAGAATCGCTGCAATAGGTCGATCAACCTCTTTGCGCAATCGCTGCAAGATCCTGCCCGATGCGCGTCCTTCCTGCGCCAGAGATTCGATATGACTAATAGGTACAGAGTATAAAATTGCCTCAAACAGTGAACACATCGCCGATGTGCCTACAACAACCATTACAATGATGATCAATTCAATCATAGGACCCCCGTTATCTAATTTAATACCATACTCCAACCCAGACCGCAAACCAATCACTACATCTGAACCTATCGCAAGTTATCATTGGCGCATACTAATTTCAACCTTTTTGTTTATTCACAGCGCAATATATCAACTGGATTGGCACGCGCTGTTTTCCATGCGAGGCATCCTGCTGTAAAAACAGCTATAAAAAGCAGAATCGCTATACTGAAAAGAAACGGCCAAACCGCGAGATCAATCTGATAGGCAAAATTCTGCAACCAGTCTCGCATCAAAAAATATCCAACCGGACACGCAATCGTGCTCGCGAACACAGCGAGCCTGGCAAAATCCCGGCTAATCAAAACCACAAGATGGGATGCCGAAGCACCCAGCACCTTGCGAATACCAATTTCTCGGGCACGCTGTTCAGCGGCAAAAGCCGCCAGACCCGCCAGACCCAAACAGGCCAGCACAATGGCGACAATTGCAGACCGCGTAAAAATATGCCCCTGGCGTTGTTCTCGTCGGTATTTAGAATCAATATAATCATCGATAAAAAAGAATTCAAAAGGCCGCGTCGGAATAAAATGCGACCAGGTCTCTTCAACAAAAGCCATCGTCTCCCGAATATGATCGGGTTTAATCTTGAGATGCAAGTATTTCAAATCCGCACCCGCCGCAGACAAAACCACAGGCCCCAGAGGCTCTCTGAGAGAACGCACGTGAAAATCTCCCATCACGCCAATAACCTGAGCGGATTTCTCCCCAATCATAAGCGTATGTCCCAAAGGATCCGACCAACCGAATCGCTTTGCAGCAGTCTCATTTATCACCACCTGCATCGCGCCCGCGTTCTCTGTCGTCTGCTCCGCATAAGACTGCGAAAAATTCCGACCCGCGAGCATAGGAATATTGTAACAGGCGAGAAAATCCTCATTCGCCCGAAAAACGCGCACTTCAACTTCGCGGTCAGGCATTTCAATATCCGACGCAAAACGCCTGCTCGGCCAACTGTGTCCGGGCAAATCCAGACTCGTACCCGCTACAATAATATTGGGATGCTGAAGAAAACGCTGTTTGACCGCACTATACTGACCATTTAAGCGAACTTGTTCCGCATCCGGACCAAAAATTTTCACCACGACAATCTCATCGCGATCAAATCCCAAATATTTACTCTGCACCAGATCCATCTGCTGATAGACCACGAGCGTACATGCAATGAGAATAGCAGACATGGCAAATTGCACCACCACGAGACCTTTCCGTAGCCAGAGATCGCTCGGAAACCTGTTGCGTAGCCCCTTCAGCGCATCGATGGGCTGCTGCGCCGAAAGATAAAAAGCGGGATAACTCCCCGAAACCAGAGCAGTAACCAGCGCAATGCCCCCAATCCACAAAACATGATCAGAAATATTAAAGACAAGCGGTTGACCCATCAGACCTGAAAATTGCGGCAAAAGCAACACCGTCAATCCAAAAGATATGGGCAACGCAACCCCAGTAAACAACACAGACTCGCACAAAAATTGCCCCATAATATGCTGCCGGCGCGCCCCCACAACCTTGCGCAGGCCAATTTCGCGGGCGCGAATAGCTGAACGCGCAGTAGCCAGATTCATAAAATTGATACAGGCGATGAGCAAAATACCCACGCCCAGAACAGACAGAGGATAGAGATCGCGGACATCCCGATACGGCATCCCTCCATCACCCGTAAAACCCGCCAGATCAATCCTGGAATACAGATGGATGCGCGGCAGAGCCTGGAGATGATAAGTCGCCTCCGATTCAGAGGGAAAATGCACGGCAAGCGCATGCTCAAGAGCCTCAACATCTGCATCGGGACGCAAACGCACGTAAATCGGCGCAGCGTGTATCGCCCAATTATCAGACGCAAAAAAAGTCACACTATCAAACTCCAACCGCGTATTGGTGGGGCGATCTTTCATCACGGCAACAACCGTAAATACCTGCTGAAATGTCTCGCGCTGCACCTCAACGGTGCGACCAATGGGGTCTTTATGACCATAGAGCTTATCGGCAACGCCCTGCGTTAAAACAATGGACGCATCTCGGCGTTTGAGCGCAGTAGTATCCCCTCGAATAATATCCAGACCAAAAAAATCCACAACATCGCCATCAACCGGACAAAGGCGCTGTTGAAACAATCGGTCCTCCGCGCGAAACCAGGACGTAATGCGGCGGAACTGAACAACCGCCTCGACCTCGGGATATTCATCGCGCAAATGCACGGCAATCTCTGAAGAAAGAGCGCCGCGCCATTCGACTTGCCCCCGCGCATCTATATCCCTCTTCATAATTCGATAAACCCGGTCAGCGTGGGGTCGAAAGGCATCGTAGCTCATCTCGTAGCGTATAGAAAGCATAATGAGCACAGCACACGTCAATCCAATAGCCAGACTACTCAGGCTAATAATCGCATAGAACTTGTGACGCATCGCGTTGCGAATCGCAACTGTCAGAAAATTGTAGAACATAGAAACTCAAGGAAAACGACCAGCGTGTTGATAGACGCGGTCTCCGTGTGCCATAAGCATCTCATTCTCTTCTGGCGCAGGTGCCCGCCAATCATCCAACAGTGAAAAATCGTGCTCAAGCTCCGCCCGGTCGTTGGGCGCTGCAATCGCAATGGCAACAGAGGGATAGGCCAGTGCAAAGCGGTACCACTCTCTTGCGGGTGGCGGTATAAAATCGGGTGGATCGTCAGGAGTGGGCTTCATCAAAGCACCCCAGCGCAGGCAGGTATAAACAACCACCGGAATACTGATCGGATCGGTCAAAGGGAACACATCCTCCTCCGCCCCCCGGTGGGCGGCATTGTACCGGAGCATAAGCATATCCAGAGGACGGGACTCAACCTGTTCAGGCGCTCTGAGTTCACCCGTAGCAATGCGCGCCGCCATATTGCGCTGGTGGCTGGTAAGACCCAGAAAGCGCAACTTACCTTGCTCTTGGGCGCGAGCCATAGCTTCATAAGCGCCCCCTTCAGACGCGATATCGCACCATTCGCCCTCGCTCTCCACATAGTAAAAAGTCACAACATCTATATAGTCTGTATTCAGCTCACACAACGCATCTTCAAGCTCCTGCTCTGCACCTGAAGCAGTACGGGACTTAAGCTGCCATGCCAGCACAATCTCCTCCCGCTCCACCCCCATACCCGCAACAGCGCTACTCAAACCATCGGGACGACCGCACCA
>JAPPIE010000250.1 GCA_028874765.1 Gemmatimonadota bacterium | reverse complement strand
TTACGTCATCACCTTAAACCGCTCACCGTCCCAACCCGGGAACATCGCAATATCGTGGGAGGGATCGATATTCAGATGCTTACCAGCCACATCGGCAAACACAGAACGGAAATCCGTCGTCACGGGCAAATCGCGCCGATCTTCGAGCGCATCTTTCACCAGCTTCTCTGGCACATTCCCGTGGATCTTTCCACCAGCCACGTTATTCCCCAGCACAAACAGACACGATCCGCGACCGTGATCCGTTCCCAGAGAACCGTTCTGATGCACCGTGCGACCAAATTCCGTCATCGTCATCAGCACAACATCGTCCTGATACGTACCCAGATCCGCCCAGAATGCCGCGATAGACTTAGACATCTCATCTGCTCTGCGCTGGAAAGAACCCGTCGTTGTGCCCTGTTGCACATGCGTATCCCAACCGCCAGTCTCGGTAAAGGCAACCTCAAGACCCACATCCGACTTGATCAGCAACGCGATCTGTTGCATCCTGCGACCCAATGCCGTATTGGGATATTCCACGCCTTCGGCGGGCTTGTAATCCCTCACACCGATCTTTTCCAACAACTCAATCGCATCAAAACTCTCCCGGCTCACCCTCTGAACCAGGCGTTTGGCACTCCGCGCATACATCGCCTCAAACCCTTCCTCCACCTGTTCGGCCCCCTGCGGATCATTCGGCATCTGAATGCCAAAGGAACGCAGATCATCCACTGCTATCGAAGGCTCCTTCCCGTAAAATGCACGCGGCAAGGCTCTCGTCAATGCCACAGACCGGAAGGGCGTACCCTCGTGACCGAGCAAACCCACAGCCCGATTGAGCCAACCCGTCCGCGTACCCTTCACACCAGGCGTCCCATTCTCCATATAATCCTGGGCGTCAAAGTGCGAACGCGTCTTATTCGGCGAACCTACGCCGTGTACAATAGCCAGACGGCCATCCTTGTACAGCGGTGCCAGATCCGCAAAAGAGGGATGCAATGCAAAGCGACCATCCAGATCCGTCAGTTCGTTTTTCGGATCGGTCAGATGCATAAACAAATTGGGGCGTGCCTCGGCAAGGGCGGCATCGTTAAATGGCGTCACCGCCATCAAACCATCCATAGCCCCGCGCTGGAAAATCGTCACCAGCACTTTGCGACGGCTATGTGCCAGCGGATTATTCGCAGCATCAGCCGCGCGACTCAAGAACAGCGGCGTCCCCCCAAACGAGGCAGAAAACAATGCCAAACCACTGCCCTTCATAAATGCTCTTCGAGTCCATTCCATAACGCTATCTCCTTTCCGATTTATCGGTATTGAAATTCCGGCGACCCCAGCAACATACTGATCACCTGAACCTCTTTGCGTTCGGCATCAGCGGGAATCGTCTGTTTAACCTCTGACGCAATAGCACTGGTATCCTGCGCCGGCAACAGCAACTTGCTATACATCGCCAATGCCTCTTCCGTTGTCAGACCAGCGCTCTCCTTGGGCAATTGCTTCAATTCAATCCCTCTAATTCTGTCCGTAGCCAGATGGATACCGAAATTCATTCGCGCAATCAGCGTACCCGAATTTGCCCACGACTCGGCATAATCCGGAAAACCCGTAGGCGGCAAATAACCATACAGCGGCTCGCCCATGCGGTCAAACCAGCGCATTATCGGCTGCGGATTCTTCACATCGGCTTCCAGCGCGCGAAGAGAACTCACCACCACTTCTAACGGCGACTTCATTTTGCTGCGCTTCTTCGCCTCTGCCCAAAACACGCGGGATTGCGCCAGCGTAGCCATCACAGCAGCGATATCCCCATCGGTTTTGGTAAAGGTCTCCGCCATCGCATCAATCACATCATCTGACGGTGCATCGTTGACAAACCGACGCGCCAGTTTCGTAGAAATAAAACGCGCGGTTGAAGGATGACTGGTCAGCATATCCAGAACGCGCTCGCCCTCTTCTATGCCACCCCCTGCCGGGAACTTCTCACCCAACACCACCTTGGCCTTGTCGTCGTGCCACGATTTGCGGAACACAAATTCGCCCTGAAGAATGTTATTGTTATTCCCATTGGCCATTTGTTTTTTGATATTTTCGCGTCCCCTTCCATAAGGTGCCGCAGCCCACCCGGTCAACACACGCGCGACCTCGGTAACATCTTGCTGCGTGTATCCACCATCCACACCGAGGGTATGCAACTCCATCAATTCGCGGGCGTAATTCTCATTCAAACCGTACTTGCGCCTGCGTTGTTGTGGAGGCGTCTGCGCCTTTGCGGGGGCTTTCTCAGGAGCTTTTGCCATCTCACCACCCATATCGCCATCCATCCCACCATCCATACCCATCTCACCCGATGCCATCTCCTTCACAGGCTCGGGCTTTGCCTGTTCCCGCTGCTCTGGCGGCGCCATACGCGACTGTGCATTATCCAGATAATACAACATCGCAGGATGCTTCGCCGTCGCGCCCAAAATCACGCGGAACTTGCCCAGCACATTGGGGCGAATCGCATCGCGCTCATAAGAAAGCGTGCGACTGCGCGCCCCACCATCGCGCGTGGTCACATTGAAATGATTGAACCAGAAATCCGTCATCACCTCAGTGAGCTGATTCTCGCTATACACCGCCCGCATCAGCTTCTGCCCCTTCAGTTCCTGATTGGACAGCATGCCATAGGGACGCAACCCGTGCTCTTTGCGATACGCATTTATCTTTTCATTCATCTCTTTGCGAGGCGTCTTCGCGGGATCGATCAACCCCGCTCTCGCCACCATTCTGCGAATCCGCCCATTATTCACATAAACTTCAGACATCTCTTCCTGGGTCATTTTCAGGGCGGGAAACGCTTCCAGACGTTTGTCCAACTCAGCATCTGGCAAATTGCCCTTCAACTGCTGAGCCAGCCACTTCTCTGGACCCATCTTTGCCACTTTTTCCACTTCACCTGGACGCGCACCAAAGGCAAAACGCTCCAGAAGATACGCTGCAGCCTGCTCCTTACTCAGCCCCTCTGCCTTGTAGGGCAGTTGTAAATCGGCATTTGCCGGAGCTACCGCAAGCAGCGCACCGCAGCACAAAACAGCGAGTGCAACGCGCAATATCATAGCAACCCTCCTTGAAAATTCCCCAAAGGGAATGGCATTGTGAATATTTAATATAAAATATATCACAATGCCTAATGGTGCAATGCAATTATACAATTTTATACAACACTATACAATTTTATACAATTCTATTTTCTCAGAACAAATCTGCCGGAACGGGCCTGACAACAATCGAGTCAACCCCAAAGCCTTCCAACTGCTGGGGATTCAGCGGGGCTTGCCTGTACTGCAGGACATAAGACGAGCCGCCCTGTGTCAGATTCACCGTCAAAATATCGCCCTCTTTGCTGAAATCCACATCGGACGCCGTTACCTGAGTCACGCTCGTGCCATCTTGTGAACCACCTCCCAATGTGCCCCTGATCACGGGTACGCCATTTTGAATCACATATCCCGTACGCCTGTTGAAAAACCGGTCTTCATCGGCATGTGTGGAAAACTCGA
>JAPPIE010000105.1 GCA_028874765.1 Gemmatimonadota bacterium | reverse complement strand
GCGAAGCTGAAAGGCTGAAGGATGAGTATGTCTCAGTGGAGCATTTGTTATTGGCACTGATCGGCGAGGGAGATGAAACGCCAGCGGGGCGCATTTTGAAACAGTTTAATATTACGCGGGATAATATTCTATCTGTTTTAACGCAGATTCGCGGCAATCAACGGGTGACGAGTGCCAACCCGGAGGTGGCGTATGAGGCACTTGAAAAATACGGTATCGACCTGGTTGCCGAGGCGCGTGCAGGCAAATTAGATCCCGTGATTGGGCGCGATGAAGAAATCCGCCGGGTGATTCGCATTTTGTCGCGCAAGACCAAGAATAACCCGGTACTAATTGGTGAACCCGGTGTGGGCAAGACCGCGATTATCGAAGGACTGGCGCAGAGAATTGTGCGGGGCGATGTGCCCGAATGGCTCAAAGACCGGTCGATTTTTTCACTGGATATGGGCGCGTTGATGGCCGGCGCAAAATATCGGGGGGAGTTTGAAGAGCGTTTGAAGGCTGTTTTGAATGAAATTAAACAGAGCGACGGCCATATTTTGTTATTTATTGACGAGGTTCATACGATTGTGGGCGCGGGCAAGACGGAGGGATCTACAGACGCGGGCAATATGCTCAAGCCAATGCTGGCGCGAGGCGAATTGCACTGTATTGGTGCGACAACACTCGACGAACACCGCCAGTATCTCGAAAAAGATGCTGCTCTGGAGCGCCGCTTCCAACCCGTGATGGTCGATGCGCCATCTGTTGAGGACTCTATTTCGATTCTGCGGGGTTTGCGCGAGCGATTTGAGATTCACCACGGGGTGGGGATTCAGGATAATGCACTGGTCAATGCCGTGGTGTTGTCAGATCGCTATATTTCAGATCGATTTTTACCCGATAAGGCGATTGATCTGGTAGATGAAGCGTGTGCAATGGTGCGGACAGAGATCGACTCTATGCCTTCAGAACTGGATGCTGTGACCCGTCGCGTGATGCAGTTCGAGATTGAGGAAGCCGCGTTGAAGAAGGAGAAAGACGAGTCGAGTCGGGAGCGGTTGCAGACACTTCAGAAAGAGTTGGCGGATTTGAGGGATCAGGCTGATGCGATGCGCGTACAGTGGGAGAATGAAAAGCAGGAACTGGATGGGGTGCGAACTTTGCGAGAGGAGATTGAGCAGACAAGGCGTGAGATCGAAGAGGCAGAGCGGCAGTACGATCTCAACCGCGCCGCAGAGTTGAAACACGGCACATTACCCGATTTGGAACGGCAACTCAAAGCCGCCGAAGGTTCTCAAACGATGGATAATCGGTTGTTGCGCGAGGAAGTGACTGAGGAGGAAATCGCCGAGATAGCATCGCGGTGGACGGGTATTCCGGTGACGCGATTGGTAGAGGGGGAGCGCGAGAAGTTGCTGCGGTTGGACGATATTTTGCACGAGCGCGTCGTCGGGCAAAATGAGGCGGTTTCTCTGGTGGCCGATGCAGTAATTCGGGCGCGGGCGGGGATTAAGGATCCGCGTCGTCCCATTGGCTCGTTCATTTTTTTAGGCCCATCCGGCGTTGGCAAGACCGAACTCGCACGCACGCTATCAGAAGCACTTTTTGATAGCGAAGATAGTATGATTCGCATCGATATGAGCGAGTACATGGAAAAGCACGCAGTATCGCGTTTGATCGGCGCTCCTCCGGGCTACATCGGTTACGACGAAGGCGGGCAGTTGACGGAAGCGGTGCGTCGCAAACCGTATTCGGTTATTTTGTTCGACGAGATTGAAAAGGCGCACAGCGATGTTTTCAATATTTTACTTCAGTTGCTCGACGATGGTCGCTTGACAGATGCACAGGGGCATGTCGTGGATTTTAAAAATACGGTGGTAATTATGACATCAAATATCGGTTCGCCGTATTTGCTCGAGGGCGTAACCGACGATGGTGAAATCCGCGACTCTGCTCGCGATGCGGTGATGACGGAATTGAGACAGCAGTTCAGGCCCGAATTTCTCAACCGCATAGATGATGTGGTGCTGTTTAAGCCGTTGTTGTTGTCGGAAATTACCAGGATCGTAGATCTGCTTATTGTGGATTTGCACAACCGGTTGTCCGACAGACAGATTGGCCTTACCCTTACAGAGGACGCGAAGGGATTTATCGCCCGAAAAGGTTTTGATCCCGTGTTTGGCGCGCGCCCTCTCAAACGGTTCTTACAGCACGAGTTGGAGACGCGCATTGGGCGTGCATTGATCAGCGGTGATATCTCGGACGGCGCGCAGATTGAGGTGGATGTTGCAGACGGTGATCTGGTGATTAAAGACGTGGGAGAGGAGAAGTGAGAACTCGCTGCGCTATCGAAGAAAAAAAGCCCGGAAAAACTTTTTCAAAAGTTCATCCGGGTTTTTTATTTTTTTCATCGCCTTTTTCTCCTTTACTCATGTTATTCTCCGCTGTATCATTGAAACCATATTTGTTTCATCTTGTATATCCCATTCAGATATTTGAGGAGGTATTTATGGCCGAAAGAGTAAAAGTGGCCGCGTTGGGGCTGGCGCACGATCATGTGTGGTCAAATTTGCGGGCGCTCAAAGCACTGGATAATGCCGTGCTGGTGGCTGGTGCAGATGGCAATGCAGAGCTGAGAGAACAATTCGTCGAGGCAACGGGTTGTGAACTGGTATATGATGATTTTGAAGCGTTGCTGGACAATGAGGATCCGGATGCGGTATTTGTATTTACTCCGACAGCACATCACGCCGATGTGGTGGAATTGTGTGCGCCGCGCGGGATTCATGTGATGGTTGAAAAACCAATGGCGGCGACCTTAGAGCAAGCAGACCGCATGTTGACAGCTGCGCGAAAGGCGGGGACGGTGTTGATGGTAAACTGGCCGACAGCGTGGAATTGCGGCATCCGCACGGCTTATCGCCTGGTGCAAGAAGGCGCGATCGGGCAGGTGTGGCAACTGCTGTGGCGCGGTGGGCATTGCGGACCGGATGAGTTGGGGTGTTCCGAACATTTTTGCGATTTTCTATTTGATAGTCATCTCAATGGCGCAGGTGCTTTTAACGATTACGGGGGATATGGTGCGAGTTTGTGCGTGTTGTTTTTGGGACGGCCAAATCGCGTGGTGGGAATGGCGGGGCGGCTGTTGAAAACGCATTTGCCTGTGGATGACAATGGAATGATGATTTTGCGTTATCCAAATGCGATGTGCCGACTGGAGATGACATGGACAGAAGCCGTGCCGAATAAGCCGCCGCACGATTTGATGTTACACGGGACGGAGGGAACGATTATTGCGGGAAGTGATGTTGTTTTGTACACGCGCGGTAGTAAAGATGGCAAAATAATTGCGCCAGATGCATTGCCCGAAGGGGAAAATAATGCCTCCGAACATTTTATTCATTGTATTCAATCTGGCGCATCGCCCGGTTTTGTAACTTGTGCGGATTTGTCGCGCAATGCACAGGAAATTATGGAGGCGGGGCTTATTTCTGCGACCAATGGGATTGCCATGGCATTGCCCATTGAAGATCATTTGTTCAGGGAGTAG
>JAPPIE010000451.1 GCA_028874765.1 Gemmatimonadota bacterium | reverse complement strand
CTAACACCTGCAATAATATTATCCCGATCAGGAAAAACGTGATCTTCCAACTGGGGCGTGTACGGAATGGGCACATGGAGGGCGCAGACGCGTTTGACGGGCGCTTTCATCTTTGCAAACGTCTCTGCATCTTCGGTCGCCACAGCGGCAATCTCGGCTGAAGCGCCCGCCGTGGGACCCGCCTCATCGGCAATAACCAGCCGCCCGGTCTTTTGCACAGACGCGCGAATCGCATCGCAATCGAGCGGAACCAGCGTACGCGGATCCAGCACCTCAACGGAAACCCCCTCCTTATCCAGCACCTCCGCAGCCGCCAGCGCTTCGTGTACCAGCCATGCCAGCGCGACAATGGTCACATCTGTACCCTCGCGCTTGATATCCGCCTGGCCCAAAGGCACGGTATATGGCTCTTCGGGAACTTCACCTGCAACACCCATGAGGCGATTGGACTCAAAAGAAATGACGGGATTATCATCCCGAATAACAGTCTTGAGAAGCCCCTTCATATCATAAGGCGTCGAAGGCAATATCATCTTCAACCCAGCCAGATTCATAAACATCGAATACGGACTCTGCGAGTGCTGCGCCGCAACCCGCCTGCCGCCACCGACCGACGTGCGGAAAGTAATCGGAAATTTCACCTGCCCTCCGAACATATAGTGAATCTTGGCTGCCTGATTCACAATCTGGTCCATCGCCACAAAAGAAAACGTAACCATACTCCAGTTAATAATCGGACGGAAGCCAGACCCGGCAGCGCCGACAGCGATACCGGTAAGCGCGCCCTCGGCAATGGGCGTAGCGCGCACGCGCTCAGACCCAAACTCTTCGACGAGCGCATCCGGCGCATCGGTTGAAAGATGAAACGTCGTAGGATCGCGCCTCATTTCCTCAACAAGGGCTTCCATCCCGGCCTGTGCATAAGAGATTCTTCTCATCGTATTATCCTCGACTCACTCGGCAAAAACATCTTCGACTGCAGCTTCTAAATCTGGAAATGGACTCTCTTTGGAAAATTGCACCGACTCTTCAATCTCCGCGAGAATTTCTTCATCCATCTCTTGCCACGCCTCCTGGGTAAGACAGCCCTGATCCATCAGACCCGCGACAAACCGCTCAATCGGATCTCTCTCCTGCCATGCGCGGATCTCGCGCTGCGGCCTTGGATCAGCCCCACCAACCCTCTCCGTATGCCCTCGCCAGCGATAAGTCTTACACTCAATCAGCGAAGGACCCTCGCCCTTGCGCGCGCGCGCAACAGCCTCCTGCGTCGCACCATAAACCGCCATCACATCATTCCCATCCACAACCACACCCGGGATATCGTACCCCGCGGCACGCGCGGCAACATCTCTATGCGCCAGCGTACTCGCCGCCGGCGTGCTCGCCGCATAGAGATTATTCTCGCAAACATAGATCATGGGCAGCTTCCACGCCGCAGCAATATTGATCGACTCGTGAAACGGACCTGCATTTGACGCCCCATCGCCAAAAAACGAGACCGCAACGCGACCCTTGCCCTCGAGCTGTGCGGCCAGACCAGCACCCGTAACAATCGGTATGCCACCTGCGACAATGCCATTTGCACCCAGCATCCCAATACTAAAATCGGCAATATGCATCGACCCCCCTTTACCCTTGCAATACCCCGTCTCCCGCCCATAAAGCTCAGCCATCATACGCTTCAAATCCGCGCCCTTGGCAATACAATGCCCGTGCCCCCGATGCGTACTGATAATCTGATCATCCGGATTGAGCGCGGCACAGACACCTGTAGCGACAGCCTCCTCACCGATATAGCAATGGACCACACCGTAAATATCACCCGCGCGATAATCATCAGACGCGCGCTCTTCAAAGCGCCGGATCGTCTGCATAATCCGCAGCATCTCGAGTTGTTTCTCTTGTGTAAGAGCCATAAAATAATCTCCACTATGCTGGCCTATCACCCTTTTTAACCGGCGCTGTTCGGCTATCAACGCCCGGCAACATTTTTGATGGATCTCTCGTAACAATAACATCGATAATCGTAGGGATATCGCGACTGGCAATGCCCTCGGAAAAAGCACCTTGCAACGCCCCGGGATCATCCACGCGAATACCCTGACAGCCAAGCGCGCGGGCTGTCTCCGCATAATCGGTCTCGCTCAGATCGCTGGACTGATAGCGCCCCGCATACATATTGTGCTGAAGCGCTTTGACATAGCCCGAAGCCGCATTGTTCACAATCGCCAGCGTAAAACCCAGATCAAGACGCCGGGCCGTCTCTAATTCACCCAGCACCATATTAAACCCCGCATCTCCCGTTAGACCAACAACGGGAGAATCCCCCGCTGCGAGTTGCGCGCCCATCGTACCCGGCAGCCCGTAACCGATAGAAGCAAATCCGCGATTGGCAATATACGTGCGCCCAGACCGGGTTGAATCGTAGAGCAAACCCGTCCAATGCGCGGCAAAACCACCATCCACAACCAGAATACCGTCTTCGGGCATCGCGTTTTGCAACTCGCGCACCACCCGCGCCATATTGACGGGGCTCTCGTCAGACGCATAACGCGGCTCTGCCTCGGCGCGCCAGGCAACCATCCGCTCTGAGACCTCGGTCAAATAGCCCGCACGCATCTCCTGTATCGCCACCCGGTCAGAGGACAAACACGCCTGAAGATCGCGCAAACCCTCAGCCGCATCGCCCCAGAGTGAAACTGTAGCAGGCGTCGTACGCCCAATTTCCTCAGCCACAATATCGAGATGAATAAAAGGCACATCGCGCGGAATCAAATCATAGCGTTTCGTGGCTATCTCGCCCATCTTGCAACCAACAGACAGAATACAATCTGCAGACGCAATCAAATCATTGGCAATCCGCGACCAGCGCCCGAACAACCCCACGCTGAGCGGATGGACGCAGGGAATCGCGCCCTTGCCACTCAGCGTTTGCGCAACTGGAATACCAAACGCCTCCGCAAAGCTCTGCAATTCACAATACGCCCCGGAAAGATGGACACCGCCGCCAGCGAGAATAATCGGACGCCGGGCATCGCGCAAAAACTCCGCCGCGCGCGCAACCGCATCTCGCCCCGGGCGCGAACGCTGTGCGGGAATACGCAGCGTCTCTGGATCCACAAAAAAATCCGATTTGGAATAGTCATACTCCCCATGTGCAACATCCTCGGGCACATCCAGCACAACAGGTCCCGGTCTCCCCGACGTGGCAACAGCGTACGCGCGTCGCACAAGCTCGGGAATGCGATTGCCGCTCTCAATCCGAATAAGGGCTTTAGCTGCTGGCGCCAAAATCTCCGTCTGACGCGCCTCCTGCGTCATATTCTTCCACGAATGCTCGCGATTGCTATTACCCACAACAACAATAAGCGGAACACCCGCATTGAGAGACTCCACCAATCCCGTAACCAGATTCGTCGCCCCGGGACCCAGCGTCCCATCGCATATACCGGGACGCCCAGTCACGCGCGCCCAGGCATCCGCGGCAAAAATACCACAGCGCTCATCATTGATCAACGTATGCGAAAGCCCCA
>JAPPIE010000437.1 GCA_028874765.1 Gemmatimonadota bacterium | reverse complement strand
CCGCACAAGCCGTTAAGTGCGCCATAGAAGTCGATCTTCAAACGCTCCCATCGCGATTTGAAGTCTTCTTCATCACCACAGACCTGCCGCACAATCGCTTCCCAAACACACGCGCACGCACAATACTCGGCTTTGATCCCCAGGACAAACTCGAAGCCTACTGGACAAAACCCACCTGATCATCACCCGGACAAATCCCGACCCTTTGTACAACCGGGACCACCGGCCCCCAGATATCCAGAACTCGCCCATATCGCGAGGAGGCCAGACCTCTGGCAACACAATCCCATTGTACAGCGTTTCACCTGATGTATTCATAATCTCATCCCAAGCAGCGAATCTACGAATCTACGAATGGAGTTCGCACCGACTTTGGGTGGTGGGGCGGGGTTTGTCTATTCGTCTATTCGTCATTTCAGCGTCACAACCCCTTTGATATAGCTCTCATCGCCCGCCAAAATTTGCGCCATCAAATCTGGATAATCTTCGAGCGCTGCCGTATGTGTCACCAGCGGTTTGAGATCAATAATACCTTTGTGAATGAGGCGAATCGCAGGTCCAAAAGTATCTCGCAATTTTGAAGCCGGTGCGGAATTGACAACGGTAAATCCCCCCAAATGCCACTTTGTGGGGTCAAAAGAGGCCGTCTGACCTTTGAGCCAGCCAAAGAGATTGATGCGCCCGCCGCGTTTCACAATATCTGTAGATAGATCCAACCCGGCCTGGCTACCAGAGGTATCGACAACCACGTCAATCTCTCTGCTCTTGAGTTCGCGCGATAGTTCTTGTAGATCAACCTCAGCCGTGTTATACACCTCCCCAACGCCGAGTTGTTGCGCGAGATCCAGACGTCTTTGCACAATATCCAGAACGATCAACTCGTCGAGCGGATAGCGCAGAAGCCCTTGCAGGATCAACAAGCCCATAAACCCACAGCCGACTAACGCAATGCGATTCCCCGGCTGAATCTGGCAATGGTCAATACCCGTAACGGCACAGGACACGGGTTCGACAATCCAGTATTCGTCCGGCAAATCGGATTCCGGGATTTTGAAAACGCGCTGCGCGGATAAGTTGCGGACATTGGCAAAACCGCCACCGGCAACCCGATCGCCCTCCTTGAAATCCGTGACACCAGCACCGATTTTGGCGATATAACCAACGCCTTCGTGCCCCGGAGGTGCCATCGGGTGCATCTGGTTGCCGAGTTTGGCCGTAACCACATCCCACGAACATATCCCACACGCGCCACCTTCAATTTGAACTTCGTTCTCTCCGGGATCGGATACTGCCCTTTCAAACAGTTCAATACTGCCATCGTCTAAGTAACGAAGCGTTTTGTTTGACATTGTCTTCTCCTGTTATTTACACACCCCGTTGATCAAACCAGGCACGGTAAGTCCGCACGCCGGATTCGAGATCGTATTTGGGTTCGTAACCGAGTTGTTCTCTGGCAAGGGTAATATCGAGTGGCGCGCCGCGTTCGAGGTTGACGCCCGGGCCCACTTCATACCGGGGATTGCCCGGCGAATGCCGCCGCACGACTTCGATAATTTCGTCAATGGGATTGTAAGTGCCCGTCGCAATATTAAAAGATCGACTGGCGACATCTGTCGCTCTGAGCATGAGCAAAACACCCCGCGCGGCATCTTCGATATAAGTCCAATCGGCCTTTTGCTCGCGGCCTTTGGGCAGGCTTACATCCTGCCCACTCAGCCCGGCAAAAATGCGCGTATTAAAGCCCGCATCCGGGCCAGGAGCATTGGGAGGACCATATAAAAAAAAGAGACGGGCACACAGAACATCGACGCCATAAGTCGCATAATACTGGTGGCAGAGATGTTCCGACATCGCCTTGGTCGCGCCATAGGGATCGCTGGGAATCATGGGGGTATCTTCAGTCAGTGGTCCGTCTTGCTTGCCATAAACCGCGCCACTGGATACATAGACCACCTTCAGACCGCCAACCTGTCGCGCAACTTCAAGGATATTGTGTGTTCCTCCCACATTGACCTGTGTCGCAAAATGGGGATTGTCGCGCACATCTCCCCCCAAAAGCGCGGCCGTGTGAACAATACCCGTAAGATCGGGATTATTGCGCACAATTTCATTGATATGAGCGAAGCCCAGAATATTGCCTTCAACAAACGTGATGCGATCCGACACATGGGATAAAAAATAGTCGCGCCGTTCAAACATATCAAAAGCGATGACGTCTTCGCCCTCTTCGGCGAGGAGTTTGGCGACCCAGGAACCGACAAAGCCAGAGCCTCCGGTAACGAGAATGGACATATTAATCTCCAGATAAAATAAATAATGACAATTTTTCGACCTTATGATAATTGCCCCCATGGGGGATGTCAACGGCTTTGTGCGAAAGGCTTGACTTTGGCAATGGATTTCGTAACCTCATACACGACATATGTTCTTATATCACTATTACGGAGGATAAAATGGCAACAGTAAAACTAACCGTTCACGCAGGCCCTCACAATCGGATCAACTGTCCGGTTTCGACGGTGGTCGAAACAGAAAGCGCGACAACTGCGACCTTGAGCACGGGAAATAGCCAAGTTCCCTGTCAGGTGACGTCCGTGAGCAACGGTTTGCAGGTCAATTTCATCGTCGATCATCTCGAAGCGGGAAAAACCGCCGAGTACGAACTCACACTGGGACAAGAACCATCGGATTCCGGACATGGTGTGGAAGTCACACAAGATGAAAATGAAGTATCTGTCTCGATTGGCGGCCAGCATTTTACGACCTATTGTCATGGCACAGAACTCGCACGACCACTTTTGTATCCCGTCATCGGACCTTATGGCGACCCGGTAACGCGGCGGTTGGCCACGCCGGCAGACGGACGAGAAATGGATCACCATCACCATCGCTCAATCTGGATTGCACACGGAGAAGTGAACGGAGCGGACAACTGGTCAGAAGGCGAATCGCACGGGCGCATTTTGCATCGGGACTTTGAATTGCTCGAAAGCGGCCCCGTATTGGGGCGGATTGTATCGAATAGCGACTGGGTCGGCATGGATGGTTGGACAGGGCCTCCGGGCAGAAACCGCGAGATTTTGGATCAGCGTGCAGAGTGGGTTGTGTACAACACGCCATCTTCCGTGCGAATCATGGATTTGTACCTCACGCTCACCGCCCGAAATATGGATGTGTTATTCGGCGACACAAAAGAAGGCGGCCTGGCGTCTATTCGCGTGGAAGAGACAATGGAGGTCAAGCGCGACCTGGGCGGTAAAATCGAGAACGGCATTGGCGGCATTGATGAAGACGAAACCTGGGGAAAACGCGCGCCGTGGTGTCATTACTCAGGTCCAGTAAATGGCAATATAACAGGCGTTGCCATCATGGATCACCCCGACAGCTTCCGGCACCCCACGCACTGGCATGTGCGTAATTACGGGTTGATGACAGCCAATCCTTTTGGACACTCGTATTTTTATGGCGATGAAAGCCGCCGGGGTCATCACACACTCTCGCAGGGCGAGTCGCTCGTCGGTATTTATCGCTATTATTTTCACAAAGGCG
>JAPPIE010000180.1 GCA_028874765.1 Gemmatimonadota bacterium | reverse complement strand
CAAGTGTGCCGTCCCTACAAATGAGAGAGATCTTTGAACGGCACTTCTTTTTTATTCACAGTATTGATCAAGGAGATCTCATGATTGATCTACTGAGTTTTATCGGTATAATAGGGATAATTCTGATCTGCACCACAACCGCGTGGGCAGAAGGAAACTACAGCAAGCTGGTATATCCGGGATCTGACGGGAGACTGGTCTATGTACCGGATGAAAAGGGCAATATAATCCCGGACTTCTCGCACTGCGGGTACATGGGTGGCGGTGTGGCACTGCCAGATGTACCCGTTGTATTAACCGTCCGACCACAGGCCGAAGGAGACGACACAGCGCGATTGCAAGCGGCGATTGACGACGTATCCGCACGCGCACTCAACGCCAATGGATTTCGCGGGACCTTATTACTCGAACGCGGAAAATATCGGATAGGCGGAACCCTGCACATTCGGGCAAGCGGCATCGTGCTCCGCGGTGAAGGCGCAGATGAAAACGGCACAGTATTGATCGCAACAGGGAAAGGACAGCGCACATTAATCGAATTTAAAGGCCGGGGACGCAGACCGCGAGAAATAGAAAACACGCGACAGGCAATTGTAGATAATTATGTCCCCGTAGGCGCAAAAATATTTTCTATAGAAGATGCTTCGGGTTTTGCAGTCGGCGATAACATCATCGTACATCGCCCCAGCACCGCAAAGTGGATCGCGACCATAGGTATGGACCGCATCGAAATGAGACACCCCGACGTTCGGCAATGGAAACCCGGCTCTTACGACTTCCACTTTGACCGCACCATAACCGCCATAAAAGGCAACCAGATAACAATCGACGCGCCAATGGGCAACGCGATAGAACGCGAATACGGCGGCGGATCGATTTACAAATACAAAGACCCCGGGCGCATTGAACAGGTCGGCGTCGAAAACTTGCGCGGCGTATCGGAATTTGACAGCGGCGAAAAAGATCATCGACGAGAAAACGAATACATCGACGAAGACCACGCCTGGAACTTCGTCGTATTCTCCTATGTACAAAATGCCTGGGCGCGCGATATCACCTCGGTTCACTTTGGATATGCGTGTATAACCATTGGCAACCAGGCAAAATGGATGACCGTGCAGGATAGCCAGTGTCTCGACCCCGTATCAAAAATCACCGGATCGCGGCGCTACTCCTTCCCCATCCACGGACAATTATCCCTCGTACAACGGTGTTATACCCGCCGCGGTCGTCACGATTATGTACTACACGCACGCGTACCGGGACCAAATGCATTCGTGGATTGCGTAGCAGACATCGCGCACTCCGACACCGGACCCCATCACCGCTGGTCTGTCTGCACCCTATTTGACAACGTAATCGTAAACGGCAACGCCATCAACGTACAGGACCGGCAAAGTTCGGGCACCGGCCACGGTTGGGCGGGCGCGCAAAAAGTATTGTGGAATTGCGAGGCAGAGAGCTTTATCTTACAAAAACCCCCAACATCGCAAAATTACGCCATCGGCTGCATCGGCGAAAAACGAGACGGTCGGCACGCGCGCGAGGATGGATACTGGGAATCGCACGGACAAAAAGTAGTTCCGCGCAGTCTGTATTTAAAACAACTCGAAGACCGCCTGGGCATAGAAGCCTTAAAAGCCATAGGCGCACAAATCGGAGAGGAAAATTAAATGGCAAAACGCAAACGCCGTCCACAAGCGGGACCGGAATTCATGCGGCGCACGCAGTTCAAAAATTTGGGCCCAACCGGGCAAGCGCGCAGAGAACCACCACCCATGCCCGAATTGCATTACCAGGGCGAAACAATAGATCTACCCGAACCCGCGCAGATCGAAACAACGCAAATCGACCTGCGCCGAGCCATAGACGAGCGCAAGAGCGAACGCGTATTCTTCGACGAACCCATCACACTGGATACCCTGACCTACTTACTCTGGGCAACGCAGGGCGTAAAAGAATTTGATCAAGGCGAAACATTTCGCACCGTACCATCGGCGGGTGCGCGTCACGCATTTGAAACCTATATCGTAGTGAATAACGTAGAAAGCCTGGACCGCGGGTTATACCGGTATCTGGCCATGGGACACAAGCTGGGGATAATCGACCAATCAGAAGAAATTGGCGACAAAATTGCCAACACCACCTTGCAGCCCGAACTGATCCAGACAAGTGCCGCCACATTCTTATGGACAACAGTAGCCACCCGAATGACCTGGCGCTACGGCGACCGGGGGTATCGCTACATCCATCTTGACGCCGGTCATGTAGGGCAGAACCTGTACCTGGGCACCATGGTCGTAAACTGCCGCGCATGCACCAGTGCGGCATTCAACGACGACGAATTGAATCGGGCACTCAAACTCGACGGCGTCGAACATTTTGCCGTATATTTCGGCTCAGTAGGGAAATAGGAGGATAACGCCATGAAAATTGAAGCAATCGACTTTCTGATACTCAAAAGCGAACCCGTAACTCCGGAATGGCGACCATTGCGCACCATGCGGGAATATCCCGGCGCGCACAAAGTGCGATTTGGTCATCGGCTCTTTCAAGGCGAGGGAATACAGATAGCAAAAAGACCGGCTTACCTCACCCTGCTTCGCATCCGCACAGATGCAAACCTACAAACCTGCGGTATTTTTTCTATGGGCTGGGCACAGGAAGACCTCGAATGGGCAGCGCGCACATTCAAAGTCCAATGGGAACCGGAAATCGCAGGCACTGACGCGCTGGACCGGGAGTATATGTGGCACAAAATGTGGATGGCGCGGCGGTATTTCCACATGGCATCCACCGCCCCGCTCGCCCTCATCGACGCCCTTCTCTGGGACCTCGCGGGTCTTCACGCACAATTACCCGTCCACAAATTGCTCGGCGGATTTCGCAATCGCGTTCCCGCGTACCTCACCGAAACCGGCATACCCTATGAAGACACGCTAAAATCCGCCCAACGGGCTGTTGACGAGGGCTACAAAGGCTTCAAAGACCACTCCATGCTCGGCGTGGAAACCAACCTCGCGCTCGCCAAAGACATCCGGGACCTCGTCGGCGACGACATGGTACTCATGCACGACCCGGTACAACAATACGCCGTCGAAGATGCAATCGTAGTCGGACGCGGACTCGAAAAACTGAATTATCTCTGGATCGAAGAACCCCTGCAGGAATTCGACATCAACGGCCTGAAGCGACTCTCAGACGCAATCGACCTTCCAGTAATGGCATTGGAATCCATCCAGGGCAACCCCTATCTCGCCGCACCGTACCTGTCAATCGGCGCCATAGACATCGTGCGCCAAACAGGACTGGGCATCACGGGACAGATGAAATTGGCCAACCTCGCGGAAATGTTTGGTCTAAACTGCCACGGGGGAAATCCCCATGTCGTAGCCGCAATTCGAAACGACGACTGGTGGGAAGTCTCGGCCTGGCCACCCACGGGCGCAGACAGATCCCTCGCGTCGGCCTTTGCCGGCTTGATCGAAGAAACGACCGAAGTACGAGACGGCTACATGTACGTACCGCAAACGCCCGGACTCGGGCGAAAAATC
>JAPPIE010000227.1 GCA_028874765.1 Gemmatimonadota bacterium | reverse complement strand
AAAATGGAGGTGGCGAAGGTCTCAAGAGATATCTGGACCTATGCGAATGGCGTGTGTTTTTATCAGGCAAATTACGGGTTCGCCGATTTTTAAGGCCAATTCCTCTATCGCTTCGGGCGTAACTTCAGCGGCGAGGCGTTTGCCCACGTCTATATACACGAGGCGTCGCCCATGCGTTTCAACGATGTCGAGAATCCGTCCGGAGAGGGCGTTGCGAATGCTTAAACCCTCAGGTCGCTGCCGGGACAAAATAATGTCGTTTGCCCGGATGCCTATGAAGATATGCGTGCCCGGTCTGCGGTCACAGGGAGGGATATGGAGGATTTGATTGTTGTATTGTACGCGATTGGATGAGATGACTTCAACGGGCAGGACATTTTCAAAACCATGCGCTTCGAGCAGGGGTAGAATTTTGGGCTGGTGAGCGATAGAAAAGAAGTCTCCATGCGCGAGTACTTGTCCGCGGTTGAGTACGATGACTTGTCCGGTGAGTTGCAGAATTTCACCAATTGCGTGGCTGACGTAGAGCATGGGGATGCCCAGATCCGTGCGAATGTGGCGCAGATAGGGCATGATGCGGTCTTTGAGCTCTTGATCGAGCGCGGTCAAGGGTTCATCCATGATGAGCAGTCTGGGAGAAGTCAGGATGGCTCGGCCCAGGGCGACGCGCTGGCGTTCACCACCTGAGAGGAGATTTGGGAGGCGGTCGAGCAGGGTGTTTAATTCGAGCAGGTCGATAATGGCATTGGGATGAAATTTGCGTTTTGATGGCGCGAGAAATTGGTACCCGTACAGGAGATTTTGGCGCACGTTCAGGTGTGGAAAAAGCAAATCGTCTTGAAATACATGGCCGATGCGTCGCTTTTCCGGAGGCAGGTCAATGCCTTTTTCAGCGTCGAATAAAATGGTGTCATCAATGCTGATTTGGCCGCTATCTGGTCGCATCAGACCGCTTATGAGATTCAAGAGGGTGGTTTTGCCGCAGCCCGAAGGTCCAAATATCGCGGTGACGGGATAGGCACATGTCACATCGATTTCGAGGGTAAATTCGGCGAGTTGCCTGTGTACACAAAGGGTGAGCATGATGTTTTAATTTTTCATTTTGCGGGCGATGCCCTCACTGGCGATGAGCGCGCCCAGAGATAGGATGATGGAGAGTAAGACGAGGCGTGCGGCAGCAGCTTCACCGTCGGGCTGGTTGATGTACGTGAAAATGGCGAGTGGGAGTGTGCGGGTTTCGCCAGCGATATTGGAGACAAAGGTGATGGTGGCGCCAAATTCGCCCAGGCTGCGCGCAAATGCGAGGAGAGAGCCGACGAGTACGCCCGGGGTGGCCAGGCGTAGCGTTATGGAAAAAAAGGCGCGAAGTGGATTGGCACCCAGGGTGCGGGCAGCGCGCTCGAGGCGGGGGTCAACACTTTCGATGGCGAGGCGAACGGCTCTTAACATGAGTGGAAAACCCACTACAGCAGCGGCTAATACAGCACCTCGCCAGGTAAATGCGATTTGCAATCCAAACCAGTCGCTCAAAATTTGACCCAGAAAACCCCGGCGACCCAACAGGAGGAGGAGTAGATACCCGACAACCACAGGTGGCAATACAAGTGGCAAGTGACACAAACCGTCAAGGACGAGCTTGCCGCGAAAGTTTTTGCGCGCCAGCACCCAGCCCAACAATACGGCAAAGGGCAGGCTGATTACCACGCAGAGCAGACCCACTTTAAGCGATAGAAAGAGGACGGTGTATTCTTCGGGTGTTGGAAAGATCACGAGGTAAAGATTTAATGCGAATGACGCGGAGTATTGTCGCGCACATTCTGGTATTTGACTGCCAGTTCCATACATGCGCCATCGGCGAGTTGTCCCACATTTTGGCGATAGATTTCCTGCCATGGCGTCTGGTGGACCAGATCGGGTTGTTTCCAGTCTTTTCTGCGCTGGGCGAGTTCCCGATCGCTGATGAGGACATTGGCCGTGCATGTGTTGAGGTCGATGCGCACGCGGTCGCCCGTTTTGAGAAAGGCGAGCCCACCGCCCACTGTGGCTTCGGGTGAGGCGTTGAGTATGGATGGACTGGCAGAAGTGCCGCTTTGACGCCCATCTCCGATGCAGGGCAGTTCGGAAATGCCAGCCTGCACGAGGCGGTCGGGTGGGAGCATGTTGACGACTTCGGCTGAGCCGGGATAGCCCACGGGTCCGCAATAGCGCACGAAGAGCAGGGCATTTTCGTCGATGGGCAAATCGGGGTCGTTGATGCGGTGGTGATAATCTTCGGGGCCGTCGAATACCACAGCCGTGCCTTCCCAGGCGTTTTCATCGCCTTCGCGCTGGAGATATTTTTTTTGAAAGTCGTCGCCGATCACAGAGGTTTTGAGCAAGCCCGCTTCAAAGAGGTTGCCGCTGAGTACGATGAATCCAGCGCTTTCTTTTAAGGGTTGATCATAAGGTTTGATGACGCGCTCGTCTTCAATGGCGATGCCTTTGAGATTTTCGCCTATGGTTTTGCCTGTGACGGTCTGGCAGTGGAGGTGGAGTTTGCCGGCTTTGACGAGTTCGGCCATGACGGCGGGTACGCCGCCGGCGCGATAAAATGCTTCGCCGAGGTATTCACCTGCGGGCTGACAGTTGACGAGCAGGGGAATGTGGTGACCATGGGTTTGCCAGTCTTTTGCTGGCAGTTCCAGCCCGATGTGCCGCGCTATGGCAGTGATGTGGACTGGCGCATTGGTCGAACCGCCGAGCGCAGAGTTGACGACAATGGCGTTTTGAAAGGCGTCTGGCGTGAGGACCTTGTCGGGGGTGAGATCTTCTTTGACCATATCGACGATGCGCAGACCCGTGCGATAGGCCATTTGCTTGCGGGCGCGATAGGGTGCGGGGATGGCCGCACATCCGGTAAGCGATAATCCAAGTGCTTCGGCCAATGCGTTCATGGATAGGGCGGTTCCCATTGTGTTGCAGTGGCCCACACTGGGCGAGGATGATGTGACGATATCCATGAAGCCATCGTAGTCGATTTCACCAGCCGCGTAGCGTTCGCGAGCTTCCCAGACAACTGTACCCGATCCGGCCAGACGTCCGCGCCAGTGTCCATCGAGCATGGGGCCGCCAGAGAGTACGATGGCGGGCAGGTTCAGGGTACAGGCGGCCATGATGCAGGCGGGTGTGGTTTTGTCGCATCCGGTGGTGAGGACGACGCCGTCTATGGGATAGCCGTGCAGGATTTCGACCAGCCCGAGGTAGGCGAGGTTGCGGTCGAGGGCAGCCGTGGGCCGTTTGCCCTGTTCGGCAATGGGGTGTACGGGAAATTCAAAGGGTATGCCGCCGTTGTCGCGGATACCTGCTTTGACGCGATCGACCAGTTCGACGTGAATGCGATTGCAGGGGGTGAGGTCGCCACCCGTTTGCGCGATGCCGATAACGGGTTTGCCCGATTGGAGTTCTTCGCGCGTCCAGCCATAGTTCATGTAGCGTTCGACATAAACGGCTGTCATGCCCATGTTGTGCGGGTTGTTGAACCACTCTTGACTTCGCAGTTGACCTTTGACTTCAGAATAATCTTTCTGCATC
>JAPPIE010000308.1 GCA_028874765.1 Gemmatimonadota bacterium | reverse complement strand
GTTGGATCTGGTTCGCCGTGCAGTGTTGGGCAAGTTGGCTTCGCCAGCAGATTGAGTTTGAACAAATGGGAGGGCTGTAGTGCAAAACGATGAGTCTTTGTCTTATTCGAAGAGTGGCGTCAATATCGATGAAACAGATGCTGTTAAAAGAGATATGGCTTCAAATATCGGGCGCGGGGATTCGAGAGTGCTCAATAAATTGGGGGCTTTTGGCAGTCTGGTTGATGGCCGTTTTGAGGGGTATGATCACCCCATTCTCGTGCTAAAAACCGAGGAGCCTGGTTCAAAGCAAAAGTTGGCGTTTGAACACGGAAGCGTCACGTCTATTGCTTATGATCTGGTCAATCATTTGATCAACGATATTATTGTTATGGGTGCTGATCCTTTTTATGTGCAAGATTGTATTGTCTGCGGCAAACTCGATCCCCCTGTAGTCAAAGCACTCGTTGGTGGGATTGCCGATGCTTGTGAGGCACAGGGATGTACATTGACAGGTGGAGAAACATCTGTTCAGCCGGGGGTTGTCGAAGATGGGGTGTATATTTTGAGTGCTTCGGCTATTGGGGTTGTCGATAAGGACAATATTATTGATGGCTCTGAGATCGAGGAGGGGGATGCGGTTCTCGCGCTTGCATCCAATGGGCTTCATACCAATGGCTATACGCTTGTCAGGGCATTGTTGGAGAATAAGCCAGAGTTGATAGATCGGGATATTCAAGGGGTGTCTTTTCTCGATATGATTTTGCGCCCACACCAGTGTTATTATCAGCCTCTGAAGGGTTTGTTTAAGGACGAGAGTTTGAAGGGTCTGGCACATATTACAGGTGGCGGTATCCAGGACAATTTATCCCGCATTCTTCCCGAGACCTGTCAGGCTGTGATTGACCTTTCGTTACTCCAGGTCCTTCCCATCTTCAAAACGATTCGCGCAGAGGGCCTGGTTCCAGAAGACGATATGCTGCGGACTTTTAATATGGGTGTGGGGATGACGCTTGTATGCGCCCAAAATTCTGTGGCGAGGATTAAGGCTCATCTGCAAAGTGCGGGATGCCAGGCGTATCCAATTGGGCGTATTGTCAAGGGTGAGAGAGGCGTTGTGTTCACGGGAAAACTTCGGTGGTGAAAGGATATAAATCATGGATACACCATATCGTACCATCAGTGTAAAACCACTATCTGGAGCACTCGGCGCTGAAATTGAAGGCGTTGACATTGCGTCGGATCTCGACGATGAACAATTCGCTGAAATTCATCGGGCCTTTGCGGATTATAGCGTGATTCTCTTTCGCAATCAGTCCCTCACGCAGGAGCAACACATCGCATTTGCCCGACGCTGGGGAGATATCAATGTCAACCGATTTTTTACGGGCGTAGCGGAAAATCCCATTATTGCCGAGGTGAGAAAAGAACCCGATCAGGAAACTAATATTGGTCGCAACTGGCATACCGATCATTCTTATGATACCATTCCCGCCCTCGGCTCAATTCTCTACGCACGGGAGGTTCCCGAGTTTGGTGGCGATACGATGTTTTCCAGTATGTACAGAGCGTACGAAACCCTTTCGCCGGGGATGCGGAAGACGCTTGAAAGCTTAAATGCCCTGCACTCCAGCCGACATGTTTTTGGCGTAATGAACGGCAGAAAGCCCGATCAAAGCGGTCGCATTGGCAATCCCGAACTCGCCACGCAAGACGCTATTCATCCTATAATCATAGAGCATCCCATCTCAGGTCGCAAAGCACTTTACGTAAATTCCACATTCACCGTTCAAATTGAGGGGTGGACAAAAGAGGAATCTCAACCTCTGCTTCAGTATTTGTACCGACACGCTTCCCAACCGGATTTTACATGCCGCATTCGCTGGGAAAAAAATGCCCTCGCTATCTGGGATAACCGCGCCACCTGGCATTGTGCCCTCAATGATTATCAGGGACAGCGACGCCTCATGCACCGCATCACGATTGAAGGCGTGCCGTTGAAGGGTGTATAACTGCTTAGCAGTTCAATAGGAGTAGCTCATGCAAACGCGCCGCGATTTTTTATGTACTACCTTCACGAGTACTGCTGTACTCGCCACAAGTGCTTTTCCCTCATCGCTTTTCGCACAACAAAAATCCAATGTGCTCTTTATCGCAGTGGATGATCTCAATGATTGGATTGGCTGTTTGGGAGGGCACCCGGATTCTGTAACGCCCAATTTAGATCGTCTGGCGAGTCGTAGTACCTTATTTACCCGTGCGTATTGCAACGCGCCTGCGTGCAATCCCTCGCGTGGAAGCCTGGTGACGGGTAAATTGCCCACAACAACGGGGGTGTATGAAAATGCCCATTCGTTTCGGCAACAGGATCCAGATGCCGTGACTCTGATGCAGCATTTTATGGGCAATGGATATTATGTTGCGGGTAGAGGCAAAATCACGCGGCAAGGGAGACCTGCCGATGTGGTATCTTATCACGACTATGTTCCTCAGGGGCAGGACCCTCTTCCTCCCAATCCACCGCTGAATGGTTTCACAAAGCCGGTTCGATTGGGGACCAATAGATGTGCCGGTGGAGGAGATGGACGATTGGAAAGTGGTGCAGTGGGGCAAGGAGGTGCTGAATAAGAAGCACGACAAACCCTTCTTTTTGGCCTGTGGTCTCTATCGCCCGCACTTGCCGTGGTACGTGCCCCGAAAGTATTTTGATTTGTATCCCCCAGACGAGATCACATTGCCCAATATAGACGAAAACGATCTCGACGATGTGCCTCCTATCGGGCGATCATTTGTCGCGCGGCGGGATGATCACAAAAATGTGACTGAGACGGACAATTGGCGGAGGGCTGTCGCGGGGTATCTCGCCTGTATTCGATTCGCCGATGATATGATTGGGGAGTTATTGGATGCGCTCGACAGTAGTTCTTATGCCGACAACACGATGATTGTGCTGTGGGGAGATCACGGCTGGCATCTGGGGGAAAAACTCCATTGGCGCAAATTTGCCCTTTGGGAAGAGGCAACGCGCGTACCGCTCATGATTTCAGCACCGGGTATGGCACCTGGACGATGTGACCGCACGGTGAGTCTGGTCGATCTGTATCCAACATTTATTGACGTCTGCGGTTTGCCCCAAAGAGATGGTCTGGATGGCGTGAGCTTAAAACCCCTGATGGCGCAGCCTGACCGCGAATGGGACCGACCCGCGCTGACGACGCATATTCGAGGCAATCACAGTGTGCGCTCTGAACGATGGCGATATATTCGCTATTCAGATGGCACAGAAGAACTCTACGATCACGAAAATGACAGTCTCGAATGGACAAATCTCGCGGAAGATGCGCAGTACAGAGATATCATAGCTGCTCATGCCGCTTGGATACCCAAAGTGGAAGCACCCACCGCAGAACCTCTGCGCCGTCGGTAGGGATTGAGCGATGGACAATTCATTCCAAAACCCGGAGAAAATCCGTCATGAAAATCGCAAACGCAACCCGTCACAGCCTCAATATTCCCTTTTACTGCAAACGGGTCGAATGCGCCATGCACCGCGCTCAGACTCACGACGAACGGGTCTATCTCTACCGCATTGA
>JAPPIE010000129.1 GCA_028874765.1 Gemmatimonadota bacterium | reverse complement strand
CCATTCGAGTGGCCGAATGCGAGGCTCCGGGATGGGGCGGTGTCGGATTATTGATAGGGGAACAGGCCGATGAGTACGGATGCGAGGAAGATCTACGACGAGGCGATTGTGATAGATGGCCTGAGTATTAGCAACTGGGAGAGCGACGCGGTGTTCAGGCGTTTGCGAGCAGGCAATATTACCGCGATCAATGCCACGGTGGCTACGTGGGAAAATTTTGTGCAGACGATGGCGCACCTGTCGGCGTGGATGCGGCGCTTTCGCGAGCGCGATGATATTTTGCAGGTGAAAGAGACGGCCGATATTTATGCCGCCAAAGAGCAGGGGAAGACCGGGATTATTCTCAGTTTTCAGAATGCTTCGCCCATAGAAAACGAGCTGGATCGCCTGGGGCTGTTTCTCGCTCTGGGTGTGCGGGTGATTCAACTGACCTATCACGAGACCAATTTGCTGGGTAGTGGCTGCTGGGAGCGAACCGATGGTGGCCTGAGCAATTTTGGCGTGGATGCGGTGCGCGAGATGAATCGGCTCGGTATTGTTATTGACCTATCGCATGTCGGTCCGAAAACGACGATGGACGCCATCGAGATGTCCGAGCAGCCGGTCGCCATTACCCATGCCAATGCGCGCAGTTTTTGCAATCATCCGCGCAATAAGGAGGAAGATGCGCTCAAGCTTCTCGCCGAAAAGGGGGGCGTTGTGGGTGCCACGTCTTATGCCCATTTTCTTCCTAAAGGATTCGATTCGACTGTCGAGGATTTTGTCGATGCTATCGACGATATGGTGGAGCGGGTCGGTATTGATCACGTGGCTATTGGGACGGATTCCACACACGATCAGCCGCTCGAGTTCTGGCATTATATCGGTTCGCAGCAGGGTACGAAGTTTCCCTCGACTTTTGCCGATGGCTCGGTGCCATACACCGAACTGAGTTTTCAACCGAAGGGGATTGACAGTCCAGCGGAGTTTCCCAATCTGGCTGAGGCACTCGTCAATCGCGGGTACAGTGCCGAGGATATCACCAGGCTGTTGGGCGGGAATTGGATGAATCTGTTCGAGCGGGTGTGGAGTGTTTGAAGCAGCACGCGTGGCGAAAATAAGATTGAGGGTTTTGCGATTCTAACGACAGGAGAAGGACATGATCGACAATATCCACAAAATTGCCCTGGTCAGCGACGATATCGAAGGTGCCGTGCGATTTTATACCCGGACTCTGGGCCTGGTAGAAATTGAGCGCTTTCACAACGAGGATGACGAGGATTTCGTCTTTTTGCAGGCCGGAGATATCATTCTAGAGTTGATGCCCCAAAAGACCATGGAAGCAGAAGTGGGCTTTCACCACATATCCTTTAAGGTTGACAGTGTTGACGACAGCGCCCGGAAACTCGAGGACAAGGGCGTGGACATTGCCGTGGAGCCTTTCGACGCCGAAGGAGCCGACATCCGGTTGAGCTTTTTCAACGGGCCGAATGACGTGCTCCTGCAATTGTTTCGGCGCGGATCCGATCACGTCTGAATTGAGAGGTTTGCTATGAAAGTAGGTGTTTACGCTTCAATGTTCGGGAAGGATGATCCTCCACGCCTGGAGAGTGTGGAGAGCTATATCCAACTGGCGTACCAATTGAAGCTGGACGTGATCGATTTCCACAGCGGGCGTGGATTTCGGTCGAAGCAACCGGCGTACTTGCTCGAGGTGAAGATGCGGTGTCTCCAATACGGGCTGTCAATCGGGTACCTGGCTTCGGGTGGGCATTTTGTGGGGTCCGATGAGGATCTGGCTGAGAAACTGATCCAGGTCAGAGCAGATGTGGATACGGCGGCGTTTATAGGTGCGCCTATGATCCGGTTGTTTTGCGGGCCTCCGCTGAAAGGTGCCGAAGCACAGAGGCGGGAAATCCGGTGTTTTCAGGATGCGGCCGATTATGCCGCAGAGAAGGGGATTGCCGTAGGGCTACAGAACCATCCTTCTACGGGGGAAGATGTGTTGCGGATTCTGGAACAGACAGATCGGGACAATTTTACGCTTATTATGGATACCGGACAGTGGGTTGGATCGCCTGCGCGGAATCAGGGGGTGCCGGATCCAGAGGTGGATATCTATGCGTTTATGGAGCAGACAGCGCCATATACGGCCCATGTTCGGGCCAAATTTTACAAGATCGATACGGGGGAGGAGGCGTGGCTGGATTATCCGCGAATTATTCAGATTCTGAAGGATGTGGACTTCAACGGCACGGTTTCGGTGGTTTTTGAAGGCAAGGATTTGAATGCGTGCGACGATACGGAGGTGATCCGGCTGGCGGTTGCCCACCTGCGAGAGGTGATTGCAGGTTGAAACATCCTTTAATACTTTTCGCCATATCTTTCGATCAGGTCTTCGTTCCATTCAATGCCCAGGCCGGGTGTGTCGTCCATAATGACGTGTCCGTCTTTAAATTCTAAATCGCCTACCATATCTGTGCTGAAGTTTCGCAGGTAATTTTCCACTACCAGTCCATTATCTACTGCGGCGACTAAGACGCAACCCAGGGCTCCTTGCCCATGCGGGGCCATTTGCAGGTGATGGGCGCTGGCCATGGCCGCAATTTTCATCCATTCGCTGATTCCGCCGCAGTTGTTTGGATCGGCCTGGACGATGCGTACACCGCCGCGTTCGATCAGGTCGCGAAATCCCCAGCGCGTGGCTTCGTTTTCTCCACTGGCGACTGGATAGTCCAGTGCCCCGGCGACGAGTGCCGAGCCTTCGAGATCGTCCGGGCGCACGGGTTCTTCATACCAGTAGGGGTCGTAGGGTTCGATCAGGCGTCCGAATCGAATTGCGGTATGCGCGTCCCAGGCATTGTTCGCGTCGATCATCAGGGCGATGTCGTCACCTATGGCTTTGCGTACGGCGCGCACCCGTTCTGCGTCTTCTTTCAATGTGACGCCCGGCCATCCCACTTTCATTTTTACCGCTTGAAATCCCTGGATTAGATATGTTGTCATTTCTTCGCAGAGTTCTGGTATTCCTTTGCCTTCTTCGTAATATCCACCCGCGGCATAGGCCCACAGTTTGCTTTGGACGCCGCCGAGTAATTTCCATACGGGCTGATTGAGTGCTTTGCCCTTTAAGTCCCAGAGGGCGTTGTCTGCTGCGCTGATTGCGTTGATGTATTCGCCTTTGGCTATGGGTTTGCGCGTGCCGCCCATGAATAGTTTTTCCCACAAATACGCGATCCGCATGGGGTCTTCGCCGATCAATTTTTCTTTTAAGGTGTTCAACTTTGTCCGCACAGATCCCGAACACATGGTCATGCCTGTGAGGCCCTCATTTGTATAGATCTCCAATCTGGCGCGGGACTTGGAACGCGTGGTGACAATCGAGTTCCAGAAGGGTTTTTCCAGGCGTTGTTTTACAACTGTCATTTTGATATCTGTGATTTTCATTGTGGTCTCCTGTAGAAAAGCGCGAATCTACGAATCTACGACGGGGATTGTAACAACTTTGGGTGGTGGAGCGGGGTTCGTCTATTCGTCTATTCGTCTATTCGCTGGTTTTGCCGTCAATATAAAATGCATCCCGAGCGCGACAAAGGAAATCTCACCTGTTCTGGTATTG
>JAPPIE010000224.1 GCA_028874765.1 Gemmatimonadota bacterium | reverse complement strand
TATAAACCGTATTATTGATCAAAAGCCCCAGATACCGCACCCACAGCACCTCGGCGCCCAGAGCCACAAATCCAATTGCAAAAAACAGAACAAATACAATTCTACTCCGCGGGAGCCCGCCACTCACACTGCGAGACTTCACCGAATCGGGAAACACATCCTCCCGGGCAATAGACAGTGCGCGAACAACAACACCACTCAGAATATTGCATACCACACCAATATAGATCGCACCGCGCAGCCCCAGATCCGGCAAAAAAACAAAACCCGCAGCCGCACAACCCAATGCAGCCCCAAGCGTATTGACACCGTAGAGAAGACCAACAGCGCGAGCAATTCTACCGCTATCGCGCGAATACTGACGACAAAAAAGAGGAAGGGTACCGCCCATCAGAACAGTGGGCGGCAGAACGACGAGCGCAACGAGAAGAAGACGGGTAGTGAACCGCAGGAAGGGAGCATCGCTCAACAGTCTATACGCGATGCCATAGAGAAAATCTGCAAAATCAAAAACATAGGGACTGATCAGAGCCAGAAGACCCAGACCAATTTCGACATATCCAAAAAGAACAAGCGGCCGGGAAGTCCGTTGACCAATGCGCCCAAAAAGATATGCACCAATGGCCAAACCCAGAAAAAAAACCGCCAAAACCGCGCTCACCGCAAAAGTCGTTGACCCAAACAAAAGCGCGGCCTGCCGTATCCAAGCAACTTCGTAAACCAGCCCGGCAAACCCCGACAAAAAAAAGCATATCAGCGCGGTGATATGCTGCGGCGTTCGCGCCGATTTCCCAGTGCGCTTACTCATATACTCTCAAATTTGAGTTTACCGCTACTCTATGCAATCACCCATCTTCCAACCCCGCCGCGTGGCGCCCCGCCCCGGGATCACCCGCCGCGTAATACCTGCCCTCTTCCCGATCCACATAAACCATAACAGGCGTCGCAATATTAGATGCTTTCGCCTCAACCTGATGCCCCCGACTGGCGAGATCGTCCTGCACACCCTGATCTATGGCATCATTGAGCGTCAACGACCCCGCCTGTTTAAACGTCTGCTCGCGGACGGGATTGGGATCAAAAGAATCGTGGTGATGCGCCGTCGCAAAACGGGGCGCAGTAACAGCCTCCTCCGGCATAATCCCAAACTCCACAAAATCCAGCAACAAATTCAACGTCGTCTGATCCTGCAAATCGCCACCCGCAACGCTAATACCCAGAATCGGTCGCCCATCTTTCAGAACCAGCGTAGGCGTCAACGTAATGCGCGGGCGCTTCCCCGGCTGGATACAATTCGGATGACCCGCCGTCGTATTCAGACTCCGCAGGCGATTCCCATAAGTAACCCCCGTACTCCCCCCATCAATCGTAGGCCGGTGAACATTGGCACTCGGCGTCGCCGCGACCACATTGCCCCAGCGATCCGCCACCACACAAGTCGTCGTCCCCCCAATGCCGGGCCGGAACACACCGCCTTCTTTAACCGGCTGCATCAGATACGGATCACCCGGACGCGCCTCTATAGAAGCCGCTTGCATATCGATAAGCGGCACCCGCAAATCCGTGTACGCATCGGAAAGCAATCCCCCCAGAGGCACACCCGAAAAATCGGGATCGGCATAATACGCATCGCGATCCGCCATCGCCAGCTTAATCGCCTCCGTAACCACATGAACATAATCCGCCGAAAGATGGCCCATCGCTTTAACATCGAACTTCTCCAGCAAGCGCAGTGCCTGACACAAATACGGACCCTGCGTCCACGGCCCGCACTTGCAAACCGTGTACCCCCGATAAGAAACCGTAACCGGATCTTCAATCGTCGTAATATGCGTCGCCAGATCTTCCCGACGCAAAAAGCCCCCCTTTGCGATATAAAAAGCCTCAAGCTCCTCGGCAATATCATTGCGGTATTTATTCCGCCCGTAAAAGCGATCCGAGGCAGCTTGCAACTTCTCCTCCCGGCTCCCCGACGCAAGATGCTCCTCCTCAATTAGTTTTCGCAACGTCCTCGCAAGATTGGGATGCCAGTCATCCTCCCCCGCATCCAGCAGAGCAAGCACAGGAGCGATAATCTCTTCAAACGACATCGTACCGTATCGCCTGAGCGTCGTAATACACAAATCCACAACCGAAGGCACGGGCGCCATCTTCATATCGCCATCCCCCGGAATACCATTCTCCATATACCAATCAATCGCCTCCTGAGACCGCGGCGCCCGTCCCTGTCCGCTCAAAGCCTTCACCTCCGAAGTCTCAGCATCGAAAATAAGAAGCGGAACCTCCCCACCAATTGAACACGCGCCGTGATCCGTGACATTCAGCGCAAAAATAGTCGCAGCGGCTGCATCGGCCGCATTGCCCCCCCTATCCAGAATCTCCACCCCCGCTGCCACAGCACCTGCACCGCCCGCCGCCACAACACCCGTCTTACTCTCAGCCTTCCATCCAATTTGACCCACATCTATACCAGACATAACTTTCTCCTTTTTCATCCTTGACGCCACGCGAAACTCTGGCTTTATTTTCAATAACAACGATTTTGTCGCAGCCTTCAAGGAGGCATCATTATGATTCTCGATTTAGACCAACTGATTGCGCCGTACTTCGACAAATATCCAAACGAATGGTTATTATTTGAAGTCACAGACACGGACGAGCACGATTGGCCCACCAAAGTGCAATTTGTCGCCCATCACCCGAGCCGTCAAGTAATTGCGAATATCGCCATTGAAAAAGATATAGATCATACCCTTGTTCGTTTCGCTGGCGATGTACTCCCTAAAGGATGGCATGCAGCACTTGATTTCCAAATCCTGCAGGTTCGCATGGAACGCATTATAGCATGATCTTTGGTTAAAGACAAAACAATCTGTATTTCTTTTTTCGGAAAAGAGCTAATGAAATTGTCGGAACCCATCACCGATGTCGAGCAACTGACGCCTGAGCCGCTAACGGATCGATTTAGCCGCAACGGATTCCTGAAATCGGGTTCGGTCACATCCATCGAAAAAACGGACTCATTCGGATCGTCGTGCGCGGAATGGGACAGGCTCTCGCTGACATTCAGCGACGACTACAGGGGTGATATTCCAAATGCGATTATGTTAAAGGTCTATCGAAAGGGATGGTTCGGGGGCGGAGTCGTCGAATGGACATTTTACAATGAACTCGCGCCAAAAACGCCGGATGCGTCTGTCTGTCCTGTTTTTGACTGTGGATTCGATCACAATGAGAAAAATTGCCACTATCTCATGCCAGACCTATCGGTGACACATAAAGACGGGCCAAAGGAGGCCACCGAACAACTTCACAAAACCGTAATTGAAGAACTGCTCAAATATCACATCCGATGGTGGAATGATCCACGCCTGGACGAGTGGCCGTTCATGATGCAGGCCGGTGGTCCACTTAGAATGGCTCAGGCAATAGCTGAGCAAGACGTGCGCGATAGCTGCGCCAGCTTTGAAGAAGCCCTGAAGCCACTGGCAAAAGAACTGGGCGACGACCTCGACCTCGCGCACATCGAGATAATGGAACGCGTGATTCAGGGATATCCCGATATATTCCTGGCGCGTGTCGCAAACGGAAAAAATATCACAATGCTACACGGCGACGCGCACTTGT
>JAPPIE010000088.1:2319-3641 GCA_028874765.1 Gemmatimonadota bacterium | reverse complement strand
CTATCGACACATTTGACCTGCACACCTATATTTATCATGTTATATCGTTCTCTCCCATAAAACAAGGAGGTTTTGCGTGGAATCCGTTATCGGCATCATCTTAGGCGGTGGAGCGGGATCGCGTCTCTATCCCCTGACCAAATACCGCTCCAAACCCGCAGTCCCTATCGGCGGCAAATATCGCCTCATCGACATACCCATCAGCAACTGCCTGCACTCGGGACTCACACGCATCTACGCACTCACCCAATTCAACTCCGCCTCTCTCAACCGCCACATCGCCCAAACCTATCGCTTCGACGCCTTTTCAAACGGCTTTGTCGAAATTCTCGCCGCCGAACAAACCGAAGACCGCCTCGACTGGTATCAGGGCACAGCCGACGCGGTTCGCCAGCACCTCCACCACTTCATCTCCTACCAGATGGACCAATACCTCATCCTCTCCGGCGACCACCTCTACCGCATGAACTACCGGGCCTTTGTCGCGGAACACCGCGACAAAGGCGCAGACCTCACCATCGCCGTCAAACCCGTCACGCGAGAAATTGCGCCCGACCTCGGCATCCTCAAAGTCGATGACACCGGGCGCATCATCGACTTCGTAGAAAAACCGCAAACCGACGCCGAACTGGACGACCTCAAACTCGACCCCGCACCCGGCAATAACCCCGACGAAGCGTACATGGCCTCAATGGGCATCTACGTCTTTGAAAAAGACAAACTGAGAACGCTCCTCGCAGAAAACACCGGCGACGACTTTGGCAAACACATCATCCCTGCCGCCATTCACACCCACAACGTCTATGCCCACCGATTCGAAGGATACTGGGAAGACATCGGCACCATCCGCGCCTTCTACGAAGCCAACCTCGCACTCACAACCCCAGCACCCCCCTTCACCTTTTATCAACCCGGCGCCCCCATCTACACCCACCCGCGCTACCTCGCCGCGGCCAAATTGGATGGATGCCACCTCAAACAATGCAAAATCGGCGACGGCTCCGACATCCAGGACGCAGAAATTGAACACGCCGTCATCGGCATACGCAGCATCGTTGGTCCCCGCGTCAAACTCACCAACACCGTCATGATGGGCGCTGACTTTTACGAAACCCCCGAAGACAGAAAACGCAACAAACAAAAAGGCATCCCAAACATCGGCATCGGTTCGGGATGCGTAATTGACAACGCAATCATCGACAAAAACGCGCGCATTGGGGAAAACGTCACCATCCAAAACGCAAAAAACATCCGCGAAGCAGAACACGACGCCTACGCCATCCGCGACGGCATTGTCGTCATCACCAAAGACGCTATTATTC
>JAPPIE010000088.1:0-2219 GCA_028874765.1 Gemmatimonadota bacterium | reverse complement strand
CGCTTTTGTGCAAATAGCCAGTCCCATACATTTTCGGTTTTGTCGCACTTGTCGCCGGCAAAGTGCGTGATAAATCCGCGTTGTGGATCATCGCCTGTGTACGCGAATCCATAGGCACTGGCATTGTGTCCCACGTCTTTTAATTCCGTATATTTGGCATTGGCATTCAGCGCGTCTAACTGCCGAAAAGCGTCCCGGGTTAAATCAACGGGTACGACTGCATCGGCATCGCCGTGAAATGTCCAGATGGGAATTTCTACAATGCGGCTGATGTCATTCCACGGCTCGCATCCGCCAGCAGAGGGAATCGCAGCGGCGAAACGGTTGGGTTGTGCGCAAACGGCGTTCCATGTACCAAATCCACCCATTGAATGCCCCAGCACATAGATGCGGTCCTGATCAATTGGAAACTCATCGCATATCGCGTCCAGCAGATCAAAGGCTCTGCCCAGGTCGCCGACTGAGAGATCATCACCTCGATCCAGCAATCGCTTGACACGCATTTGCCAGATACCCGAGAGCGAGTCGATATATTCCTGTGTGACCTCGGGCATGGAATTGGGCATCAACCAGCGCAGGGGCGTTTGAGGTGCAAGGACAAAACAGGGATATTTGCGGCGATGTGTTTCATCTGCCAATGGTAATTCGTTCCAGTGGCGCAGGTTTTTGATATTATCTGTGCCTTTGCCCCCTGCACCGTGCAAGCTAAAGATAAGGGGATACGCTTTATCGGGATGGTCTGCGATGTCAATGGGCCTGAGCAAGCGATAGGGCATACTGCCGTAGCTTCGTTTTTCATAAATATCCATCCAGTTGTTCATAGTGTCTCCTTTGGGAATAATGGGACGGCACAGGGGCCGTCCCCTACAATGATGTTGTGGTTTGTTGTAGGGACAACCCCCTGTGGTTGTCCTGCATCCCCTGTGGTCACCCGCTGATCGCTATGATTTCAAGTGGTATTTTTACACAAATAAAAACCCAGGTCTTTCTCTGCCTCTTCCTCTAACAGACCGACCTGCACGGAAATATCCGCATCTTTGAGAATTTGAATACCGCGCCCGCGATTTTTGGGGTGCGGATCGATGAGTGCGACAAAAACATCCCGGACTTTTCTCTGAACAAGTGTCTGCGCACACGAAGGCGTGCGCCCGTGAAAAGAACACGGCTCCAGAGTGACAAATGCCGTAACATCCTCCAGTGAACCCGCCACTTGTGCGAGCGCCATCGCCTCTGCGTGAAATTGTCCCGGCGGATTGGTATATCCCCGGGCGATAATTTTGCCTTCTCGCACAAGCACACATCCAACCGGTGGATTGGGCAAACACTCGGGAAGCGCTTTTCTACCTTCCACGAGCGCGGCGGTCATGAAGTTTTCCAATTCAATTTGTGAATAATTGGACATTGGACATACCTGACGCGAAAAACGCCCCGGCACAACGATGCTGGGGCGTTCTCTTTTGAACTGACTCCGTTTACTCCCCACTATACCCAATACAATACAAATGCGTCGCCGTCCGAATAAAAAGCTGTGATCCGGAGGACACGGGTGACGACAGCGTGTACGTACCATCCAGTTCATTCGTACCCAAAACCTCAAACTTTGGACCAGCGGCCAGAACAGTCGTCACGGCATCTTCATTCAGCAAAAACAATTTCCCATCCGCCAGATGGGGGGACGCGCTCACAATCCCCTGTGCCGTCCGCTCAGGACCCCACACCACAGCCCCGGTCTTCGCGTCCAGACACATTGCCCGCCCGCGATCATCAACCATATAAAAATACTTCCCATCACTCGTCGGCGTAGGCACATCCGGCGCAGCAGCCCCCTCCCACTTCCACACCACATTGTCGGAAACATCGCCCGTACCACCAGCAGCCAGTGCCAGCAAGGGCCGTTGCCGGGTCGGCGCATAAATCATATCGCCGACCACCACAGGAGACGCCACAATCCGATAATTGCCCCTCCGACCGGGATTCAATCCATTTGCCCGCCAGACCTCGCGCCCCGTATCCGGATCGTGACCCGTCACACAATCCCCACCCGTAATAACAATCTGCGTCGTGCCATCGCGCTTCAACAGCGTGGGCGTCGTGTACGAATCGGGAGACTCCCGAATAGCATCTGTCGGGCGCTCCTCGCGCCAGACCTCCTTCCCATTCTTAGCGTCCAATGCCACGACATACGAAGGATCATCCGTACGCATCCCGTGAAGCACCTG
>JAPPIE010000280.1 GCA_028874765.1 Gemmatimonadota bacterium | reverse complement strand
CCCTCGACAATAGGATCAGCGGCATACCCTCAACCAAAGGAAGCCTGTGAACGCACACGCTTTCGACCCGTAACTCAAATGAACATCTTACACACCTTATACGACGACATCGACAACCCCTGGTGTGGTGGGGGTGGTGCCCTGCGCACATGGGAAATCGTCCGTCGTCTATCGCACAAACACCAGATCACCATTCTATCAGGGGCGTATCCCAACGCACCCAGAGAAGAAACCATAGAAGGCGTACACATCCGCCGCGTGGGATCGGACCGCTCGTACCTCCTGAGCCGAATGAGCTTTGCCCACTATGCCTCCCGCGAAATCGCCCGCACAAACACCGACCTGTGGGTCCATCAATTCTCGGCCTTTGCCCCCCTCTTCGTCTCCGCGCAAAAAAGGCGCAACAGTCTCCTCGAATTTTCCCATTTCATGGGCGACCACGCCATCGCAAAATACCCCCTGCTCGGCCACATTGCCCGCAAAGCCGAACAGCGCGCCCTGCGCCTTCATTCCCACATCCAGACCGTCTCGCCCACCGTCACGCGCCAGCTTGAAAAACGCGCACCCCACGCGCAATTTTACCTCGTCTATAACGGCATCGATCAAATCTGTTTCGACGCCCCCTGGGTAGAACAGGACTACATCCTCTATTTTGGGCGCATGGACATCCACAACAAAGGCATCGACATCCTCCTATCCGCCTTTGCCAAACTCAACGCACCCGACATCCGCCTCATCCTCTCGGGTCGCGGAACCCCGCAAAGCAAGCGCGAAATACGATCTATCGCCAATCGACTCAACATCGCAAACCGCGTCGAATTTACCGGCGCTGTCACACCCGAACAAAAAAATAGCCTCATGGGCCATGCCCTCTTCGTCTGCACCCCCTCGCGCTACGAAGGCTGGGGCATTGTCGCCATTGAAGCCGCAGCCGCAGCCAAAGCCGTCATAGGCACCGACATCCCCGGCTTAACAGATGCCATCCGCGCCGATGAAACCGGCCTCCTCGTCCCATCGGAAGATCCCCAGGCACTCGCCAGTGCCATGAACCGCCTGCTCAGCGATCCTATCCTGCGCAAACGCCTGGGAGCAGCGGGCCGCAAATGGGCTGCACAATTCACCTGGGACCGCACAGCACAAGCGCAAGAAGAAGTCTATTTGAAAGTCGCCAATGACTAAACGAACCACAACACACCTCTTCATCTTCCTCCTCTGCATCTACGCCCTCACAGCGGGCGGGCATTACGGAGGCGATGGCTTTTGGAATTACCTCACCGCACAAAGCCTAATGCGCGACGGCGACCTCGTCATCTCCGATGAAAGTTTCACCCTGCCCGAAATGCAAAAACACCTCAATGCGGTCACGTCGTCTGGACGCCAGTATTCCAAATACGGTCCCGGCATGCCCCTTGCAGAAATACCCTTCTACGCCATTGGCCTCCTGCTCACCGGCATCTTTCCCAATATCCCCGCCGACTACCTCACCATGTTCACCACATCGATGACCAACGTGGTCATATCCGCCCTGTGGGTCCTCTTCTTTTATTTTATCATTCAATCATTCAATTACCCACCATCCACCACAAAGTGGCTCACAGGCGCCTTTGCACTGGGCACAATGGTCTTTCCATACTCCGGATACGGATATCCAGAACCGCTCGTGGGACTCGGCCTGCTCATCGCAACGCACAGTCTCATCAAACGCTCTCCCTCACCCATCCTTGCGGGAATTGGCTTTGCCATTGCCATCCTCACCAAATTCTACACCCTCATCCTCCTGCCAATCCCCCTGCTCTACCTGCGCCGCAACCGATATGCCACATCGCGGCGGCTCGCCATCTTCTTATCGCCCATCGTCGCAGCCTGTCTCATAATCGCCTATCACAACCACCTGCGTTATGGCAACATCTTACTCACCGGATACCACCTGGACATACTCGCCCAAAAAGGCGGTTATCTCGCCTTTATACCCACGCAGATCTTCACCGCCTTTTACGGCCTGCTCTTCAGCACCGGACGCGGCCTCATCTTCTTTTTTCCCTTGATATGCCTCCTCCCCATCGCCTATCACAAATTCAAATCATCGCACCCAGATGAAGCGCGCCTTTTTCTCGGCTTCACCTTAACACTATTTGTCCTTCTCTTACCCATGATCGACTGGCATGCCGGATCCTCGTGGGGACCGCGTTATTTGCTTCCCATCCTCCCCTTTTGTATCTTCCCGCTCGGCGCACTCGCCGACATCAAGTGGACGCGCCGCCTCACCGTCCTCGGCTTCTTTGTACAACTCCCCGCTGTACTGATGAACCCCTATCTCTTTACGCACCTTGTACAGGATAAAAAAATGGGCGCAACAATCTTCGCACCTCACCAGATGGGCGACCTCATCTTCTCACCCAACCTATCCCCAATCCTCGGCGGCTACTACCAGCTCACCTCGGCAATCTGCCGCCTCACAACCGGGCAATCGCTCAACTACACCATCTCCTCTGGCACAGAGCGCTTCGTCTCTGCATCTCTAAAAAACTACGACCTCATCGACATGTGGTGGGTCAATGTCCTGCGCACAAACATCCTCAGCCCAACCATGACCCTCGCACTCATCCTCGTCGTAATCTGCCTGATCCTCATCGCCATCTACGCTGCGCGGCAAGCCATCTATCATCTGGACAAAAAGGACCCCAACAATGAGCAAACGACGCAGGCATAGCCGTCCTTCATCCACCCGGACCAAATCGGCGTTTGACCTCACCCATTTCCTATCCCGCCCATGGGTACCCATTGTCTTTTTTGCCCTGCTCACAACCGGCTATTTCTATCACATCCTCATCACGGGCGACGTGATCTACGGCAGCGACACCGGCGCAGAATTTCACAGAGGCAACGAACCCTTTGCAGAAGCCCTGAAAAAACTGCCGCCAAAAAACTGGAGCCGATTTATGGGCGGCACCCCGGAATCAGCCGCACTGCGTCCGCAGTACTATCCCCTCATCGTCATCGACCTCTTCACCAGCGAACACCGCTATTTTGGCTGGCGTTACATCTTCGCCATGTTCACAGCCGGCTACTTCATGTACCTCTGCACACGCAGCTTTGGCCTCCATCCCCTCGCCGCCCTCATCGCGGGTGCGGCCTACGCCTCTGCCCCTGCATTCCTCACCTTCTCGCAGGCCGGACACTATGCAAAAATGACCGTCATCGGCCTCTTCCCCCTCATGTACTGGGCACTCAACCGCGGCATGGACACGCGGCGCATCATCTATTTTCTCATCCTCGGCGGCACCGTCGGCATCGCCATCTACAGCCCGCACCTCCAGATGGCCTACTTCGCCCTCTGGACACTGGGCCTGCTCTTCCTCTACAAACTCATACGAGGATTGTCCCGCAATGGAACAAAAATCGCCCTCTATCAAACCCTCCTATCGGCAGGCGCGATCTGCCTGGGCCTCGCCATAGGCGCAGAAGGCGTCATCCCCCAATACTGGAACACAACAACATCGTCAAAACGCGCTGCTACCGCACAAGAAGACGGATATGCATTTGCCTCATCCTGGTCGCTTCATCCCGAAGAAATATTCGCCCTCGTCATCCCCGAATTCGTCGCCTTTGACACAAACACAACACCCCACAAATACTGGGGACGCAACGCCTTCA
>JAPPIE010000176.1 GCA_028874765.1 Gemmatimonadota bacterium | reverse complement strand
CAATTGCCGATGTGCTAAAAATGACAGTAGCCGAAGCCCTATCGCATTTTACCCACATACCCGGCATCCAGCGTTCTCTCCAAACCCTATTTGACGTGGGCCTGGGCTATATCAAAATGGGACAGGCATCGACCACACTCTCAGGCGGCGAAGCCCAGCGCGTAAAATTGGCGCGCGAACTGGCGCGGCCAAGCACCGGAAAAACCGTATATATCCTCGACGAACCGACAACGGGACTGCACTTCGCCGACATCCAGAAACTGCTCGACGTACTCAACCGACTCGTCAACGCGGGCAACACCGCAATCGTAATCGAGCACAACCTGGACGTAATCAAAACCGCCGACTGGGTCATCGACCTGGGGCCAGAAGGCGGAGAAGACGGCGGCGATTTAATCGCTTGCGGAACGCCAGAAGATGTGGTATCTGTCACAGCCTCGCACACCGGACGATTCTTGAAAGATGCGCTGAAGGAATAAAAAATGATATCTCGCATATTGCTATCCGTCGCATTCCTCTCTACGAGCAGTGCCATAGCCGACCCCTCCAAAATCGCCTTTTGGAATACACAACGCAAAGGCGCCAATCAACAAAATGCCCAACACCGTCCCGAATGGTACGTTGCGGCAAGAGAATTGGGATTGGACTATGTGCGCATCTTACCCGATGCATGGCCCGCCGAAGGCAGGGACTTCCTGATAGGCAATGCGGACAACTTCGAAGCAATCAACGAAACCGATCTATCCCTATTGATCGAAGCACTCGACGAAGCCGAACGCAACGGCATCAAAGTCGTCCTTACAATGGTCAGCTTACCCGGCGCACGCTGGAAACAACTGAACAATGACCGGGACGATGCACGGCTCTGGAAAGACAAAAAATATCACCTACAAGCCTTTGAATTCTGGCGCCAACTCGCCGCACGCCTGAAAACACACCCCGCCATCGTAGCCTACAATCCCCTCAACGAACCACACCCGGACAAGGCATTCGGCTTTGACGCGCCAGACGAAAACTTCGCCCAGTGGTTCAAACGCATCCAGAACACGCCAGCCGACCTCAACCAATTCAACCGGGAAATGGTCAAAGCAATCCGCTCTGTAGATCCAGACACCCCCATCATCCTCGACGGCTGGTTCTATGCATCTCCCAGGGCATTCGAATACAATCGCCCCGTTGACGATGACAAGGTCTTGTACGCCTTCCACAACCCCGGTCCCTGGCAAATGGTAACCTATCGCGTCAATCAAGGCAGGTACGCCTATCCGGACCGCGTGCCCAAATCGTGGAACGGACCAACGGAAACCTGGACCATTGATCGCCTTGCGCAGCAAATGCACGCAGTTCAAAAATTCTCCGAACAATACAACATACCCGCACATCGAATCATCGCCTCGGAATTCTGGTACGACCGTCGCCTTGAAGGCGCAGCAGCATATATGGCCGACCTCATCGAAATCTATAACCAGCGCAATTGGCACTGGGCTTTTTATGCATTTCGCGGCAGTGGCACATGGACCGGACTCGATTACGAAATTCCGCCAGGTCAAAAAATGGGATGGCGTTACTGGCAAGCTGTTGAACAGGGCAAAGATCCCGAACCTCTCAAACCGAGAGGACCGAACCCCTTGTGGGAAATACTGCGGCGGCAGTTTGAAAAAAAATGATAGCGATTTAATTGCTTGCGGAACGCCTGAAGATATGGTATCTGTTACAGGCTCATATACGGTATTTTAATTTGTATTCCCAGGAGGCATTAATGTCATTGTTTTCACTGGAAGGTCGCGTCGCCATAGTAACTGGAGCGGGGCGTGGTATTGGACGTGGTATTGCAGAAGGATTGGCTACACAGGGCGCGAAAATTGTATGTGCTGCACGCACGCGGTCTCAACTTGACGAAGTCGTAGCCGCAATTCGAAAAGCGGGAGGCGACGCCATCGCTTATGAAATGGACATGAAAGACCTGGATTCCGTGCGCGGAGGCGTCGATACAGCCCTTGAAACCTATGGACAAATCGATATCCTCGTCAACAACGCGGGCATGAACATACGCGAGCCATTTGAAGACGTAACAGAAGAACACTACGACGAAATCATGGCCGTCAACTTGAAGGGCCTCTACTTCTTAACACAGACCGCAGTCAAACACATGATCTCGCGCAAACAGGGCAAAATCATCCACATCGGCTCATTGACAACGGACTGGTCCTTATCGCAAATTTCGGTCTATACCGCCACCAAAGGTGCCGTTGGGCAACTCGCCAAAGCTCAGGCATTAGAACTGGGCAAACACAACATCCAGGTAAACACAATATGCCCGGGCTTTGTGGTCACGCCATTGACCGAGCGACTCTGGGAAAATGATACAATGCGCGAATGGGGCGAATCCCGTCTGCCCATAAAGCGATTGGCAACACCCGAAGACCTCGTCGGCACAGCCGTATTCCTCGCCGCGCCCGCATCGGACTACGTCACCGGACAATCCATCTACGTAGATGGTGGATTCATGGCCGGCGAAGCCTGGCCCTTGCCGGAGTAAGGGAGAGAACAATGGCACAATACAGCGTACAACAAGAAAACTTCCACGGACACGCGCTCTACGTATTGCGGGATATTGAAGCCAATTGTGAAGCCAGTATTTTGCCCTCGGTGGGCAACAATTGCATCTCGTACAAAATCCCAAAAGGCGATGACCTGCTGGAACTCATTTACGCCCCACCCGATCCCGACACCCTGCAAGGCCGCGCCAGCGGATACGGCACGCCCATATTATATCCCTGGCCCAACCGCATAGACAGCGGCAAATTCACATTTGACGGCGCAGAATACCAGCTCCAAACCCCTGCCCCGGGCGAACACGCCTCTCACGGCTACGTCTACGAACGCCCCTGGCGCGTAGTCGAATCCGGCACCTCAGAAAGCGCCTGGATAACAAGCGTCTTCACATCAACGGACTTCCCCGAAATCGGCGCACACTATCCCTTCCCCTTTGAAGCGCGGGTAACATATCGACTGAAAGACGGAATACTACACCTCGAATTTGAAAGCACCAACGTAGGCGACAGCGACATGCCCGCTGGCCTGGGCATCCATCCCTATTTCCCCCTACCCCTCACTGAAAACGGCAACCGGGATTTATGCACCGTACACATGCCCGCATCGACCTACTGGCCCTTGCGCGACGACCCGATACCCACAGGAGAAATACTACCCGTTGACGGCACCGTATTTGACGTACGCAAAAACACCCCCTTAAAAGACCGGTATTACGACAACGTCTGGTCCGGCGTATCTCTGACCGACGGATGGAGCCGATGTGAATACACCGACCCAACTGAAGGCGTAACCATCGCAATGGAAGCCAATGACGCATTCCGCGAACTCGTCCTCTACGCCCCCGACACCCGTCCCATTATCTGCTTTGAACCCTACACCTGCGTCACCAACGCCTTCAACCTGGAAAACCAAGACATCGACGCGGGCCTGATACGCCTCCAACCCGGTGAAAAACTAACTGGAATAATGAAAATTATTGGTGAAGCATGACCGACCGATTACAACAACAAATCGCGTTCTTGATCGAAATCGATAAACTCAAGCAAATCATTCGGCAAACCTATTTGCTCGACGAAACGCGAAAAGAAAACGACGCCG
>JAPPIE010000430.1 GCA_028874765.1 Gemmatimonadota bacterium | reverse complement strand
CTTTTCCAAAGCCATGGTCATACAAAACATGCTCAAAACCCACGCCATAGACGGCCCTGAACTCCTCGGTTTTGGCGATGGATATGTCGAAATCGAAAACGTAAAAGACGTGGGCGGCACCGCTATCGGCGTCGCATCAGACGAAGTCAAACGCGAAGGCATCAATACCTGGAAGCGAAACCGCCTCATCGAAGTCGGTGCAGATATCATCATCCCGGAATACCGCGACCAAGAAACCCTCATCGCATATTTGTGTGATTGACCCCTCCCCCGGCCCCTCCCCGAGACGGGGAGGGGAGACCTAACTCACCCTAAAGGAGCTCCCATGAAAATCACCAAACTCGAAACCTTCCTCGTCAAACCGCGCTGGCTATTTCTCAAAATGCACACAGACGAGGGCCTCATTGGCCTTGGCGAACCTATCCTGGAAGGACGCGCCCGTACATGCGCTCAAGCCGTAGCAGAACTCGAACCCTATCTCATCGGCAAAGACCCCCGTCGCGTGGTGCATCACTGGCAGGCCATGTATCGCCATGCATTCTATCGCGGCGGACCCATTCTCACCAGCGCCCTATCCGGTGTTGAACAAGCACTTTGGGACCTCGCCGGAAAAGCCGCAAACATGCCCGTCTATGAAATGCTCGGCGGACCCCTGCGCGACCGCATCAAAATGTACAAAGGTACGGGAGGAGGCGGCACACCCGAACAGGCTGCTGCCGCAGTAAAAGAACGCAAAGAACAGGGATTTATCGCCATAAAGACCGGTCCAGCCAAAATTCGCCCAGCGCGCATCGTCGAAACTCCGGCCTTTATCGATCGCGCCGTCGAAACATTTGCCGCCATGCGCGAAGCGGGTGGGCCGGACTTTGACATCGCCATCGACTTTCACGGCGCCATATCACCGCAAACCGCCGCCATACTCATCAAAGCCCTCGAACCCTATCAGCCGATGTTTGTCGAAGAACCCATCCAGTGTCAAGACATAGAAGGCATGGCAGAACTCGCGCGCAAAACCCACTTGCCCATCGCAACAGGCGAACGCATCTTCACCAAATGGGGCTTCCGCGACCTCCTCGAAAAACGCGCCTGTTCCATCATCCAACCCGACCTGTCACACGCTGGCGGCATCTTCGAAACCCGCCTGATCGCGGGCATGGCCGAATCCTATTACGCAGCCGTTGCCCCTCACTGTCCGCTCGGTCCTATTTCATTAGCCGCTTGCATCCAGCTCGACGCCAGCATCCCCAACTTCCTCGCGCAAGAACACACCATGTTTGGCGAAGACTATCTCAAAGAACCGTTCCAATTCAAAGACGGCTACGTCGAATTGCCCAAAGGTCCCGGCCTTGGCATTGAACTGGACGACGACAAAATGGAAGACAAAATAGGCCACGACTGGACCAATCAAAGATCCCTTCACCCAGATGACGGATCGGTCGTGGATTGGTAAAATAATTCCTCAAGGAGACCACATGTCAAAACTCACCGGAAAAATCGCACTCGTCACCGGCAGTGGGCGGGGTATTGGTCGCGCCATAGCCATCGCCTTTGCCAAAGAAGGAGCCGACCTCATACTCGCCGCACGCACGGCCGAACAACTCGATGCCGTTGCCGAAGAAATCCGCGCCCTCGGTCGCAATGTCCTGTCCGTACCCACCGATGTCACCAACCGCCAGAGCGTAGATGCCCTATCAGAAAAAGTCCGCGGAGAATTTGACCGCCTGGACATCCTCGTCAACAACGCGGGCGGCGGCATAGAGCGCAACAGTATCCTCGACAGCAATCCCGATCCCTGGATCGAAACCATCGCCGTAAACTGCATCAGCGCCTACCTCGTCTCGCACGCCCTGCTACCCCTCATGATTGACTCCGGCGGTGGCAGAGTTATCAACGTGGGATCGGGCATGGGCCATCGCCCCAGAGCGGGCAATTCTGCGTATAACGTCGGCAAAGCCGGCATGTGGATGTTCACCCGATGCCTGGCCGAAGAAGTCTGGGAAAACAACATCACAGTCAACGAACTCATCCCCGGCCCGGTAGCCACACATCTTACCGGAGATCGCATGAGAGTGGGCGGTCCACCGCCCTTTGCGCCCAGCGAAGTCGTCAAAGCACCCGAAGACGTCGTCCCACTCGCGCTCTTTTTAGCCACCCAACCCGACGGGGGACCAACCGCCCAAACCTTCAGCCTGACCCGTCGTCCGATCTAACCCCATCCCAAAAGGAACAACTATGTCAAAAAAAATCATCGCCTACGGCATGGACGGATTCATTACTCCCATGATGAAATACTTTGCCGACGAAGGCGTTATCCCAACTTTTAAACGTCTGCTCGACGAGGGCGCAGTCAACGAAACCTTCCCTTCCTTCCCGGTCTGGACACCCACCAATTGGGCAACCCTCTCCACTGGCGCGCACACCGGCACGCACAGCGTCACGCGCTGGCGCGTCGAAGTCGCTCCCGGCGAACGCATCAACTCGTTTCACGGCCGCGCCAACAATGCCCAGCGTCTGTGGAACGCCCTCGAACGCGAAGGACTCAAAGGCGTTGCCCTGCACTATCCGGCAGCGCATCCCTCAGGCGTGGAAAAAGGGTATGTAATCGACGGATTTGGTCACCCCGGACACGCCAGCACCGACTATGAAATCGCCGCAGCACAGGCTTATACCACCGCCGAACACGTCGAAGAAATCGTACAAATGGACCACGACGGCACGGCCGTTCGCAGAAGACAGCGAAGCATAGAACCCATCCCAGCACTATCGCCCGCGGATGGCTGGACCAATCTCCCTCAAAGCACTGCTACTCCCCTCGCTTCCACCATTGCAATCCACGCGCGTCTCGGCGGCGACATCAACCGCTTTTACCTGCTCGTCTTCGCCAGCGCCAACAGCGGATACGACACCCTGCGCGTCTGCCGCTCCCAAAATGGCAGCGACCACATCGCCGAAGCCAGCACGGGATCGTGGAGCAACTGGGCCATCGAACCCTTCTGCATCGAAAGCCGCGAACAACGCGCCTCTGTGCGCTTCAAACTCCTCGAACTCGAACCCGATGGCTCCCATCTCAAGCTCTACCGCTCTCAGATCACTTATGGCGATGGCTTCACATATCCGGATGACCTCGCCGACGAACTCATCCAGCGATTTGGCCCCTATCAAGAACACGCCTCAATGACCCCCTACACGTCTGGCATGACCGACTATGACACCGCCCTTGAAGAATGCGAATATCAGGGCCTCTGGTTTGCCGACGTCGCCAATTATATGCTCCACGAAAAAGATGCCAATTTCTTCATCTGTCACTGGCATCTCTACGACTACATCAACCACATCCACCTCGACGGTGTCGATCCGGTTTGCCCGGCTTACGACCCCGACAAAGCCGACGACGTCATGCACCTCTTCCGCAAAGCCTACATCGTTGGCGACAAAATCCTGAAACGCATGTGGGATGCCGCCGATGACACCACCTATGTCGGCGTGCTCTCAGATCACGGCGCATCGCCGGATGTGCGCATCGCCAATATCCGAAAATTCCTGCACGACGAAGGATTCACCGTCCTGAAAGAAGACGCCAGCGACGGCGTCGAGCGCGATGAAGTCCTCGAAAGAGAAATCGACTTTGAAAAAACCCGCGCCTACCTCAAAGACGACAAGGGAT
>JAPPIE010000290.1 GCA_028874765.1 Gemmatimonadota bacterium | reverse complement strand
TAGATATTACTAAACACTGACATTTACTTATTGGGGGTTTATTATGGTTTCGATAGGTATTATTGGGTTGGGATTTATGGGTATGACGCATTACCGGGGGATTCAGAATGTGCGCGGGGGCAAAGTAGCAGCGATATGTACGCGTAGTCCCAAAAAGCGGGCGGGAGATTGGCGGGGTTTGGGAGGCAATTTTGGAGAGCCGGGGGGTATGGAAGATCTTTCGGGGATTCGGACGTATGAGAAGATTGATGATTTGCTATCAGATGCTTCAATTGATCTGGTCGATATTTGTTTGCCGACGTCGCAACACTGCGAGGTCGCGATCGCTGCGATGCGCGCGGGCAAGCATGTGCTGGTCGAAAAGCCTATTGCGCTGAGTCTTGAGGACGCCGACCGCATGGTGCGGGTTTCCGAGCAGACGGGAAGGTTGATGATGGTGGCACAGGTTTTGCCCTTTTTTCCCGAGTTTGCCTATCTCAAGCAGGTGGTCGATGGCAGAGAGTACGGCAATGTGCTCGGCGCGCATTTTAAGCGCGTTATTTCGCAGCCGAATTGGACGTCGGCTTTTGCCAATATGGAAAAGAGCGGAGGACCGGGCGTCGATTTGCATATTCACGATACGCATTATATCCTGGTGCTGCTCGGTCGGCCAGATCGGGTGGTGTCTTCGGGCAGGCTGGTGCAAGACCGGTATGTGGAATATATTTCGACGAGTTATCAATACGATAGCCAGCCCGATTTGTGCGTGACGTGCGCTTCAGGTGCGATTTCTCAGCAGGGCAGGGCGTTTACGCACGGGTTTGAGGTTTATATGGATCGCGCTACGGTGCTTTTCGAGTTTTCGACTCTGGGCGGCAAGCCGGTTGTGACGATGCCCGTGACCTTGCTGACGGATGACGGTGAGGTGCGAGAACCGGATTTGGGCGATGCCGATCCCGTGGTTGCATTTACCAACGAGATTCAAGCCGCGGTAGATGCTGTGGAAAGCGGCGAGGTCGCCAGAGCAATTTCTGGAGAGAGTGCTGCTGATGCACTGCGTCTGTGTTTTGTGGAGGTCGAGTCGGTAAGACGCAGGCAGGCAGTGGCGGTGTAAAGAAAGGCGAGTGCCACATCGATTATAAAAAAATAGGGCGAACGCACGGGTCCGCCCTTACGATTTGACTATCGCTTATACTTTCAACGCATCCTCACCTCTGCAACGGGTGTTCCCGCTGCGCCATCGACTATGAGACCGCCCGCTTTGATCAGGGTGGCGGATATGTTTTCGAGACTTTGTCCGTCGAAGGATTGACCACCAATGATTTTGGGACTGACAATGAGTGCCTGGCTGGCAGATTGATCGAATAGCGCGAATGTCACGTTGCTGCCATAGCGCGCCATAGCGCTCATTGTGTCGTGAAATTGTGAGATTGTCTGAGTAGAGACATCGCCAGCTTTCATTTCGATAAAGATAATATCGGGAAGTGCGGCATCCATGGCTTTTTGCGCGACCTCGGTGATGAATGCGCTGCCGAGTTTGCGGCTTTCTTCGCTGTCCATCAGTACGCTGGATACCAGCCGACCAAACGCCTCATCTTTGATGATTTTTTTTAGTTTGAGTGCTTCCGGAGTCAGCTTGGGTTTGACCATGCGGTCGATATATCGCTGCGATTTGCCCTGTTTTATAGCTGTGCCGAGTTGTTCTTCTATGGTGCCTGCGATTTTTTCGAGGCTGGGGGCGTTGACAGCATAAGGGCTGTATCTGACACCATAGTCCTTGGTTTTGCTAACTATGGGGGGGATTTCTTTTTCTCCGGATTGATAGAAAGCCAGTGTGCGCGTATGGGTTTTGTCCTCAATGGCTTTGTTGTGGTGTTCAAATAGCGAGGGGACTTTGAGATTTTTGCCTTTGATTGCATTGGGTGAAGCCGTTTGAACCGTGGTCATCCATTCGCGCGGATTTTTGCCGTAGTCAATATTGTTAAATAATGCCCCTCTGTACGTCAGATAGGCGGGGATATTCGTTCCCTGGTCCGATCCGGTGATCGCAACGATGACCACGCCTTTGGGCAAGCCCTGGTCTGATAGGACAAAGGATTGGAATGAACGCTCGAGCATGGCGTATTGAGCAGGTGTAAAGTCGGTGATATTTAGACTGGGACCTCTGCGTCCACCACCACGTCCACCTCTGCCGCCGCGTGCCCCTTGCCCCCGGCGTCCCTGTCCGCCGCCCTGAAGTGCCTGAAATTCGCGCAAAATATTGCCGAATACAGCGTTAAATTCCTGGCGATCGGTGTTGGGGATTTTGCGAAAAAAGAGTTCGAGTTGCTGGTGGCGAACGGGAAACAGATCGTCCCATTTTTTTGCCTGATCGAGTATGTACATCTGTATGGGTGCCGGCATTTGGCTGAGAATTTGCGCGTTGGCATCGAGGAGTTTTTGGGCATCCCAGGGGAAATCGTTGAATTGTCCACGTTGCTGAGGACGCAAATCTCCGCCACCACCGCCGCCACCGCCGCGTCCGCCGCCACCGCGACCACCACCACCGCGTTGTGCGTAAATATCTGACAGGTCTAAGGCACACAATGCTGTGCCCATCAGTAAGATAGATATCCATCTTGAAAATCGCATGGTTGCCTCCCGTGTGAAGAGATGACGCGCTTTCATAAACCGCTTTATAGGTTTTGGTCGAGCCAGTCCAGGACGGTTGTCCAGGCGTTGCCCTGGGCGAGCAAATCGAGTCCATGTCCCGTTCCCTGATAGCCGATTACGGCAGTAACTCCCCGGGTCAATTCAGACATGTTTTGGGATGAGGTGTAGGCATATCCATCGCCAAAAGCTGCGAGATAGAGAATGTTGCGCGGTGCAAAATCGGGAATATTGGTGCCAATGAGGAATTCCTGAGCCTGGTTTACGCGAAATTCGGGCGAAACGGATACGGTTGCTTTTATATCGGGGAACAGACCCGCGCTCACAAAGGCGATATTGGCGCCGATGTCTGTACCGATGACGCCGATGCGATTGGGGTCGGCTTCTGCGCGGGTTTTGAGAAATGCAATTGCAGCGACGACGTCGAGCTGCATCTGGTTGAAGTCGTCAAAGGAAAAGTTCTGGATTGTGTACGGTTGCCCATTGCGAAAGATGCTGCTGCCATGCCCGCGCAGGTCAAAGGCGAGTGCCACATAGCCTCGCTCGGCAACGAGTTCGGGAACAAAGTCCGCCCACTGAAAGTGGTCTTGGTTAAATGGATGGAGCAGGATGACCGCAGGGCGAGGGGCGGGGTGGTTGGGCGAAGAAAAGAGTGTGCCAAATAACAGAAAGCCGTCTGGCGTTTGAAATTGTACGGGTTCCAGACGCGCGTGCTGGGCGGTGAGTTCAGGTTCGGTAGGCGTCGGCGCAGTGGTGCTGCCGCATCCGATTAAAAATATTGCGATCCACAAGTATTGGCGCATGATACTATCCTTTGATCAGTTTTATTTTTGACTATTATAGACAAGTGTTTGTTCCTGATGATATTGGGAACATAAGGTAATTGAACTATAATAGCAAGCAAGCGTACCCTATTTTTAAGGAGGAAAGATGCCAGAACTTACGCGCTATGATTTGATTTTGATGGCGATTACCAGTGGGCTTTTTATCGTGGGATTGTGGTGTACGATTTTTGCCTTTCTCTATGGATTTATGAAGCG
>JAPPIE010000418.1:25581-30995 GCA_028874765.1 Gemmatimonadota bacterium | reverse complement strand
TGATGGGCGCCTCCTTAAATGCCGTACCCGTCACCACCACTTCATCCAGATAAAGTGCGGAGGGATTCATCTGCAAAGCAACCGTCACGGTTTCTCCTGCCGTCACCGTAATCGCTACTGTCGCACTCGCATAGCCGATCAGGTCGGCTCTCAGTTCATGCGCGCCAACTGGCACATTTTGAATAGTAAATCGGCCTTGTTCATCCGATACTACACCCAGTTTCAAGGTCGGAATATGAACCTGCACCGCTTCCAATTTCTCGCCACTTGCGGCATCGGTCACTGTGCCGGTGATCGTGCCAACAGATTGCGCCTGGACCACACCAGAAAGCAATCCCACACATACCAGAATCGGAATAAACCTGCTAAAGAACGCCATTGGTCCTCCCCCTTTTGTGATTTCAACCGTACCGTAATATTTCGAATATTTTTTGGGTTAGAGACTTTTTGAAATTACCAGATTAGACGCTGAGATATAACGGCTACATTCATAAAAAATATGTTGGAATTCTCTCAATGTCAAATTCTTGCCTAACCCAAGTTGTGACGGAAACGATTGCAAAATGTCCAGGACATTCTTTACAATCAGGGCAGAGAGCAATTAGCCCTTAAGACACGATTGTGTTGATGGATAGCTTGCATTAATGTGCAGTAATTATACCAATATGGACTTCTATAAATAATTTTATTCATAAAATATTATTTTTAATGAAGATATATTTTTTATACCCTACAAAAATCCAATCGGCATCTTAGATTTTTTGACCGTATATGATCAGAAAATTATATATGGATACTACCTGACTGATGTTACGCGAAAAGGCAAAGTGTTTGAGCCGATGTTGAACTGCTTAATACTCTCATTCCCGCACTTCGCTGCGAAGCCCCATCCACACACAGACTGCCATTCCCAATAGCACAATAGCGAACGGAAAACCGGTTGCAAGCGAGGCCGCCTGCAACGCACTCAGCCCCCCGCCGAGCAGGAGTGCTATTGCGACTAAACCTTCAATAGTACACCAGAAAACGCGCTGTGCGACTGGCGCATCAACGTTTCCGCCAGCTGCAATGGTGTCGAGAATCAACGATCCAGAGTCCGACGAAGTAACGAAAAACACAACGGTCAGAAGCATTGCCGCAGATGAGAGGAGTGTCGCCATCGGCAGCTTATCAAACATTTTGAATAATGCGATTTCGAGTTTCCACGCCTCGACATTCTCGGTTACACCAGTATAGCCCTCAACGATGTGCTGGTGGAATGCCGCGCCACCAAAAGTGCCAAACCACAGCAGACACAAAAGCAAGGGTAGCAGGAGTACAAAGAATATAAATTCGCGCACTGTGCGCCCTTTTGAAATGCGAGCGATAAACGTGCCTACAAATGGTGCCCAGGCAAACCACCACGCCCAGTAGAAAGCCGTCCAGTCTCGCAAGAAAGTCACATCCTCACGCCCAATCCAATTGCTGAGCGGGACAATATGCGCGAAATAACTGCCGAGACCAGCGAAGATACTGCGAAAAATGTAGAGCGTTGGTCCAAGCGATATAACAGTCAACAGCAGCAAAAACGCGAGAATGATATTGAATTGGCTCAAACGCTTGATACCGACATTAATACCCGTCAGCACCGATATCAGAGCGATGGACGTAATCGCAACAATCAGCACCACCATAGTGGTATTGTTCGCGGGAATATCAAACAGATAGTTTAATCCGGAAGTAACCTGCTGAACCCCCAGTCCGAGGGAGGTCGCAAGCCCAAACAATCCCGCGAATATGGCGAAAGTATCAATAATATGTCCGGGCCAGCCCCAGATGTGGTCGCCAAATAAGGGATAGAACGCCGAGCGAATGGTGAGAGGCAACCCCCGGTTGTACGCGAAATAACCCAGAGCGAGTCCAACGACGCCATAGATCGCCCAACCGTGTAGCCCCCAATGAAAAACCGTCGCCGCTATCCCTACGGATACAGCCTCCTCTGTCCTGGGAGTAATGCCGAGAGGAGGCTCCTTAAAGTAGTACACCGGCTCCGCCACCCCGAAAAACAGCAACCCTATACCCACGCCAGCCGCAAAAAGCATGGCAAGATAGGTTAAATAGGTGTATTCGGGTTTTGCATCTGCGCCGCCCAGGCGCACCTTCCCAAGGGGCGATAGCGCCACATACACACAAAAGAGCACAACGAGATTAGCAGAAAGAATAAAAAACCAATCGAGATTCTCAGTGAGCCACTCGCGGATATTTTTAAACCCTTCAGTCGCAGCTTCCTGAAAAACAAGAGCGCCAGTCACAAATGCGACAATGGTAATACCGGCAATCACAAACACTGGCGTCAGGTAGATATCTAAACCGAATAGCTTGCGATACTCTCGATCATGTAATCCTTCATGTATTTGCAAAACGTTCCTTTCATCAACGTCCGAGTTGATATGTAGCGGCCAGCTTAAACCGTCGGCCTTTGGGATTGTGCGTCAGGCCATCGAACCCCAATTCAAAATCGACGAGAGGCGGTACTTTTCCGGTCAGATTCAACGCGGAGAAGGTGATATTTATACCGCGCCCGGGTAGGTGCCACACAAAATTGACATCATAGGTGAGAAATGAGTCAATGGGACCATCCAGCGTCCATACGTCGCGATCCTCATACGCGGATATGTAATTGACGTAATTGACGAGACTGTAGCTGTCCCAGTGGTAGCCAGCGGAGCCTCGCCATTTCCACTGCGGAATCGGTGATGCCAGCGGATGCGTTCTATTGTAATATCCCGCGCCATCCAGCGCAGCGCGGTATTCCACGCCATCTATGCGAAGTTCCTTCATGTAATAATCGCGCGTGTACGTGCCATCCAGACTGGCAGAAAGCTGACCCGTCCCGGCATTGAAACGCGTTCCTATATGCCAGTCGAATCCCGAAGTCTGGACACCGGGCCAATTGATCAAATCGATCCGCACGCGCTCAATATCTCCAGGAACACAAGAACCGTCCGTGACATTGCCAGGGCATGAAATGCGATCCTTTACCGCGTTTAATTTTCTTTCGTCGCCGTTATAGCCTTCGCCGTAGAGCCGCACCACATCGTTTTGCGGCAGGGTAGCGATCACATTTTTGAAATCATAACGCCAGTAATCGAAGGTCATTTCGATATCTGGATTTGCAAGCAGAACAACTCCTACATTATAAGTAAACGCCTCTTCGGGTTTGAGATCAGTACTCCCATAAGCGTCTATCGCTTTGTAAACCCCTACGGGATCGAGATATTCAAGCGTTGTGCGAACATCTGTGTTCAAATCATCTACCGAAGGCGTGCGAAAAGTCGTCTGCACCGATCCGCGCAAATCCAATGAGTGTGCATCAGAATCCGAGAAACGCCAGCTTGCCGCCACCTTGGGATTAAAACTGCTTGCTTCCTTGTGAAACTCGTAGTTGGCAACAAATTGCGCGTCGAGATTCTCGCCCATACTAAGGGGAAGTTCGCCAAAAATCCGATGCACGATCTGATTGTCTTCGTAGGGATAATGTCCGTTGGTAAGCGTAAAAAGACCAGAGCCAAAACCGATCTGACGCCCAGCCGCGTCAATACACGATCTATCGCCGGGAACCAGACAGGGATTGGTAGTCAGATTGCCCGGATCATTTGGCTGTGCAGACACATCGAGGCGGCGGAACTGATACCCGGCGGCATAACTCGCGTTGAGCCAGACATTTTCCGTCCATGTTCCCGTCAGTGTCGCGTCTGCGACCAGTAGCGCAGCGTCGTTTTCCAAATCGACTTCCTCGTTGATCCAATCGATCAACGACGCACTATTCTCAAGACCGGGGACATAGTCGGGGTTTTGCTTGTCCGCAAATACAAACGCAATGGGATCCAATCCGTCAGGAGCTTGCGTGGAAAACTGAATCGCGTTGCTGAACGGGTTGTAGTACATGCAATCCCCCTGCCCTGCCACTTTGCCATTGAGAGGCCCCAGGCGCATCCCCTCGGGAGCAGTGGGATCTGCGATAACCTCGACGCCGCAATCTGGTCCCCCAAAGCCGCGAAAAGCGAGAAACTTGCGATAGGCGTATTCCGCGGGCTGGTTCATATTCCCACTGCTACGGGAATAACTGATGCCAAAATCAAACCGGGCATCGCGATCAGCAATCTGAAAATCGCGCGTAACAGACCCCGAGAGGCGTCCAGTCTGCGATTGACGGCTCAGTGAGCGTCCAGGTCCCTCATTGCCAACGAGCCGACCGAAAAAGTACCAGTCGCCTTCGAGACAGTTTTCTTGAAGTTTAGAACCTATCAGCGAACGGCAATACGCCTGTCGTCCCGGGTGATTGCTCGCAACGAGTTGATTCCCGTTGAACAGCGTGATCGGCGGAAAAGAAGGCGTGGTCGTATAATGAGGCATATAGGTGTCGGCCCACATGGCCTCTATATGATACTTCGCGTCATCGCCCAAAGGTCCATTGATCTCGGCAAAAGTTCGAAGATGGCGCTGTTTCTCGATCAGAATATCCCAGGGCTGGTATCGGAAGCGACACGTCCAGCTTTCGGCATGGCCGCCGAGAGCCTCACAATTGGGGTCAATAAAGCGAGGCGCATTGACGAGTGCCTGAATAAATTCATCCTTGTTCTCCTCGCCCGATAGCGACGGCCTGAGAAATGCACCGGGATTGCCAGTACCCGACCATCCCCAAAATGGGAACCCACGCAATGTCCAGCTCCGCTCGCGTGCGTTCAATTCCTGTCGCCCCATCCATTCCGCAGAAATAACCGCATGGGCTTTGCCGAGCTTCCCACCCCATATTGCACCGAAATTCGTATCGCCCGCACCGGCGAAATAGTCGTGCCCCGCCGAAATTTCAAAACCCGTAAAGTCGGTGCGCGTCAAGAAATTGGCGACGCCGGCTACCGCATCCGACCCATAGATGGCCGAGGCCCCTTCCTTGAGCACTTCGACCCGGTCAATCGCAATTGATGGGATGGCATTCACATCGACAAAGCGACCACCAAATAAACGCGCGGGGATGTACACTTGTCTGCGGCTATTGATCAGTACCAAAGTCCTCGAAGCGCCCAGTCCGCGAAGATTCACATTGGCAACGGTCTCTGGAACCGAAACAGATTGGTCGTTGTACCAGCTATTCGCTTCGCCGATCACGCCGTGACTCGCGCCCAGATTTTTGAAGAAATCAACAGCCTGCGGAGACCCCTGTTCTGCCATCTTTTCTCGTCCAACCACTGCGACTGCATAGGGCAAATTGATGGGCGATTCCTTAAAAGCGGTACCCGTCACCACCACTTCATCGAGGTAAAGCGCAGACAACGCCATCTGCAAAGCAACCGACGTCGTCTGTCCAGCCATCACAGCAATCACTACTGTCGCACCCGCATAGCCGATCAAATCGGCCTTCAGTTCATACGTGC
>JAPPIE010000418.1:0-25481 GCA_028874765.1 Gemmatimonadota bacterium | reverse complement strand
ATCACTACTGTCGCACCCGCATAGCCGATCAAATCGGCCTTCAGTTCATACGTGCCAACGGGCACATTGTCGATAGTAAAGCGGCCTTGCTCATCCGACACTGCGCCCAGTTTCAGCGCCGGAATATAGATCTGCACCGCTTCCAACTTTTCTCCACTTGCTGCGTCGGTCACTGTGCCAGTAACATTTTCAACAGATTGAGCCTCGCCCACGCCAAAAAACAATACCGCGCATACCAGAATCGGAATATACCTGTGCCAAAAAGCCATAAGGTCTCCACGGGATTTTATCCGTATCGCACACCTGTGGGAACAACATCTGTCTCCTTGCCCTCTTGCATCGCCAGAGCCGTATTCAGCGTGCTCCACAAGTCGTGCTCGGCGTGATATCCGAGCAGATTTTGGGTTTTTGTCCGATCAAATTCAAAAAAATTCGGCGCAGGCATGGTCGCTTCTGTATAGCCTACGCCGAGATAATCGGCAACTTTTGGAACATCGTCTTCCCACACGATGAGCATTCCACCAAGGGTAAATGCCTCGCCCACGGCTTCATCGCGCTCCAAACTCAGAGAAAGGCCCAGGGCGATATCCCGCACATCTGCCCACTCCTGCTTAAAACTCCTGCCATCGGGGCACCTGCTAACCAGAACCCGCGCGCCATCTGCCCATGCTTTTTCCATAGACGCGAGCTGCGCCCTCTGTTCATCCGTGGGGTTTTTCTGACGTCGCAATCGTTCGAGCAGAGGTCTGAGGGGACAAAATTTGGGGACACCGTCTTCAGTCAAAAATTCGCTCGGCTCAAAAATGGTGGCAAACCGACACACAACGCTCGGAACGCCGTATTGAACATGGTAATTCATCACCAGTTCTTCGCCGATCCACTTGGTCAAAAAATACGGCATCGCTTTAGTCGCACTGACCATATCTTCGGAAATTGGCTTCTCAAACAAACGCCCAGCCTCTTCAACCTTCCAGTATATCGCTTCTGTACAAGCATAGACAAAACGCTGCAAATTGGGGACTTTCTCTCGCACCGCTTCGAGCAAATGAAGTGTGCCCAGCCCATTGATCTGCAAATATTCGATATGGCTATGCGGGCTTGCAAAAGCCGCTGCCAGATGATATACGGCATCCACACCCTCAACCGCGCGAGATACGGCATCGCAATCGCGCAAGTCGCCTTCTACGACCTCGACCTCATCAATGCCTTCCCATTTATCCGCGCGGCTGGCATCGCCGGGATAGACAAAGCCGCGTATGTCGTGTCCTTTAGCGAGCAAACGTCTGACCAGATTGCCCCCTACCCTTCCGTGTGATCCCGTCACGAGAATTTTCATAAATCCCTCCCCTGTCTTTCTCTCTAATTGACAAAAGCGCGATAAATAGCGACCAGTGCTGTCTCGAGATCGGCTTCTTCGACCCCCACAATAATATTGATCTCTGAAGCCCCCTGATCGATCACTCGCACATTCACACCTGCATCTGCCAGCGCAGTAAACAGACGCGCAGCAATGCCAACCCTGTGCGACATCCCCTCGCCAACCGTCGCAATCAGCGCAAGACCCTGGATCAGTTCGATGCGATCAGGCTCAATAATGCGTTGAATGTCTTCGACGAGAAGTTCGCCCTTGCCATCCAATTGTTCATCCTGTATGATCACTGACATTGTATCGATGCCAGACGGCGTGTGGTCATAACTGATCCCGTGCCGAGCAACCACCTCCAGAACCCGTTGTCCAAACCCCGTCGTCTGATTCATCAGGTCTTTTTCAATAAACAACATGCTAAAATTGGGACGCCCCGCTACCCCGGCGATCATGCGCTCTGTAAGCTCTCGGCTCGGCAAAATCAGCGTACCCGCATCCTCTGGCCGATTGGTATTGCGTATGTGAATGGGAATTTCGGCCGTACGCACCGGAAACATCGCCTCGTCGTGTAAAACATCGGCCCCCATATAGGCCAACTCGCGCATCTCGCGATACGTAATTTCTTCTACGGGCAATGGATCGGGCACCAGGCGGGGATCGGCCATGAGCAATCCCGATACATCCGTCCAGTTTTCGTACACTTCTGCTTCAACTGCGCGAGCGACAATCGCGCCGGTAATATCTGAACCACCGCGAGAAAATGTCACGATCTCACCCTCTGCATCCGCACCGTAAAATCCCGGAATGACATAGAGTCGTTCATCTGATAGATGCGTCCGCAATCGCCGATATGAATCGCTGTCGAGCCGCCCATCAGACCGAAAGAGAATCGCCTCGGCGGGATCGACAAACGCTGCATCCAAAATATCGGATAGAATACGTCCGCACAAATACTCGCCCCGCGACGCCACGTAATCTCGCCCCGCACCGCCCGCAATTTTTCCCTCGACCTCAGCTAACAATCTCTCCATATCAATTGACACATTAAGAGCCTTTGAGAGATCCAGAAATCGCGTACTAATTTTGTTAAAAGGCTCCGAGAAATCGATATTTTGCCGCGCGAGTTCGTGACACAAATAGAGCAAATCAGTAATTTTTGTATCATCGTCAGACCGCTTACCCGGCGCCGAAGGCACGACAAAACAGCGGCGTTCATCGCTCCGTACAATAGACACTACCTTCCCGACCTGTGCGGCATCGGCAACCGATGAACCACCAAATTTACAAACAATTTTTTTCATACCTTAAGACGCTATCCTCCCTCTCTGTAGTCGCAATGCTTTGAGTAATTGTTTGGCTTCGCCCATATTCCCATCGATATTCACGGCTTCATTGAGCGCTTTTATCGCCTCATCGAGATGCGCCCTGTCCTCTGAGTCCTGATAGATATACGCATAACACAGGCCAATAACATGATAGGCACGCGCGCGGTTATTATCCGACAAAAATTCATAGTTCAAAGCCTCTTTTGCCAGTGCGACACCCTGTTCAAAATCTTCTGATTTGCCCTGCCAAAACGTACAATAGGCAGCATAGACTTTGGCTCGTGAAATCACATCCTCGCCCGAAGCATAATCCAATCCCTTATTGATGATATCCAGTGCGCGGTTGTAATCACGAAAGGGCCTGGCAATTAACATTTCCGTAATATTCAGTGCGTCCTTGCACAACTGATCCTGCCAGAAACGATTTGATGGGATTGGGCGAAAGGTGTAGCGCGACCACAAGCGATCCTGTTTCTCCCATATTCCTATAGCCTGTTCTTTTATCTGTACTGCCCCTGTATTGGCAGCAAAACGCGTGGTAAAGTGTATCTGGTTACTGTAATTGGTGCCGAGCTTCTTCAACGTGGCAAAATAATCGGGCGCAATCTCGACCACAGCCTCGTAAAATACCTCTATACTATCTTTCGGAACAGCTTCGAGATTCGCCAGGCGCGTCTGTACCTGCTCGAGTATTGCCCGCCGCGCCCGCGCAGTTTTTTCCGCTTCAGTATGTGGGAATTGCGCCGAAACTTCTCCATACCGCGCAATCGCCTGCGGCAAATCATCCAATTCTTCTTCCAGATCCCGAACAGAAGCCAGCATGCGCTGGGCATCGCTTTCCAAAGCACTTTGTCCCCCACACCCAATAAGTCCAAACAACAATAGGACAACACATTTAAATTTCATTTATACCTCCATAAATTACTCGATATCCGCGCGAATAGACATATCGTCCCGAATTTTGTTTTTCATGCGCTCAACAAGGCGACGATTGAATTCTTGTGCCGTGTGATAGCCCTGTATTTTGAGTTGATAATTCAGAGCAATCGTCTCAGCAATCACCGTAATATTTTTCCCTGGATAGATCGGCACTGTAACCTGTGGCACTTCGAGGTCGAGAATCGAGATCCAATCTTCATCGAGTCCAATGCGATCATACGCCGCGGTCTCATCCCATTTAATAAGCTTGACAACAACCTCGACGCGCTTTTGCATACGAACGGCACGCACACCAAACATATTGCGGACATTCAAAATGCCCAGACCGCGTATTTCTATATGATCGCGCAGTGTTTCCCCGCTGCTGCCTACGATTATGCCTTGTAACTTGCGCGACACGAGTACGACATCATCCGCGACCAATCGATGACCGCGTTCAACGAGATCAACGGCAATTTCACTTTTTCCAATCCCACTTGCACCGACAAATAACAGCCCAATGCCATACACATCAACCAGAGAACCGTGGATGGCCGTTCGCGGTGCAAACACATCGTCGAGATAATGAGAAAAAAGGTGGGCGAACTTGGTCGTTGCAAACGGTGTGGTCAGCAGGGGAATTTGCCGCGCGTTGGACAATTCGGCCATCACGGGCAGCACTTCATTGCCGTCTGTAATAACCATACAGGGAATATCAAACTGAAAAATGGTTTCAAGAGTGTGGCGACAAACATCGGGATTCAGGCTCGACAGATAGAGCATCTCCGTATTGCCCATAACCTGAACACGGTCAAAAGTAAAAAGACCGAGGAAACCCGCAAGTGCGAGACCAGGCCGATGGACATCGCTGGTAGATAGTGTATTGCTAATACCCCTCTCCCCAGCTATGGACGATAGCGCGAGTTGGTCGCCATAATCCTCTAACATCTTGCCAATAGAAATCTGTGGCACGGCTTATGCCTCAATCTTAGGTTCAGAAATAACGCGAGGTTTTCGACGTCGGTCGCGAAGTTTCTTTAATTGTCGAATCATCTTCTTTGCCGAACCATCAATAACGGGAAAGAGTTTACTACCAGTGTTGGAAGCTTTGAGGGTTTGACCATGCACATTGACAATAATATCAACGCGAAATGCAGGCTCCTCTTTTGTAATGGTGATATGACAACCCAGTACTGGCGTGTAAAATCGCTCAAACCGAGAGACAGCAGCTTTAATATGGGTACGCGTGCTGTCCGAAACATGGTAATGCCGTCCAGAAATGAGAATTTGCATGGGCATCCTCCTCAACAGTGAGATGGTGACGATTTAGAGGAAAAATACTTGATCATTTTAACCAGTGTGCCCTTCTGAGAGGGCATAAAATCCACCTCATCCATAAACGCACGCATCATCAAAAGCCCGCGCCCAGAATCATTCATTAGATTTTCTGGCGCAAGCGGGTCAGGTGCTGCGTTGGGATCAAAACCTCGCCCCTCATCTTGCACCCAAACCGCGATGAAAGCGGGGTGGATATCGATCTTGAGATGTACTTTCTTCGAAGCATCTTCACCATTGCCATGATCAATCGCATTATTGAGTGCTTCCATGACTGCAACCATCAGATCAACTTGCTCATCTTCTGAAGCACCGGATATACGAATAGCCGACTCAACAACTTGGGCAAATGCGTCGAGATGCTCGTACAAACTTGGGGCACTGTGCATTAGCACCTGAGGTAATGAATTGGACATAGAATCTCCAGAATTTGTGCTATCAGTACCCGGCCATCCGCCCCTACGCACAGCACAATATTAGCAGAACTATGGGGAAGGGGCTCTCTCAAATCCCATCTATATACAGCTCAATCTTGACTATACACTATATTGTAACGACTGTCAAGCGTGGGTCGTCAACTTCGTCCTTGACCCAAACTTTGGAAAAAAGTATAATCCACCGCGGTAAAGACGACACCAGTTATCCCTAAAGTGCAGGCATTTTATGGCCTTTATTTTCAGCTTAATTATCGGTTTTGGTGCTTTTTTTTTCGGCCAAAAATTTTTCCGGTGGATGCCGCCACACCCGCTGATAGACAGTCTGCGAATAGGCAGAGCACATTATCTGCTCCTCGGTGTTCTCATCGGGATGTTTTTTCCCGAAACCAATGAGGTATTTCACCTGTTTGAAGTGGTGCGATACAATTGCATCGGTGCTATTTTACTGTGGATTGGCCTGCAAACAGGCCTGTCAACGGATCTCCAGAATCTGCGAGACCACGGCACCTCAGTGATTTACTCACAAACAGCCGTAGTACTTGCCACAGGCGGATTCACTGTCCTTGCTGCCTTCGCCAGTGGTTTGATACTTTATCGCTACCTCGGCTTGCTCCAAAATTTACCCCTCGCTATCGTCCTGCTCACCAGTTTCGCTCTAACCACCCGCTTTCCCACCCCTTTTTTCCAATGGCCTAACCGCCCTATACCAAATCCGGTGCCGGTGCAAAATCTGCCACTTGGCAATATCGCGGCCATGGCCGTGTTGTGCCTCGCTTTCCCCCCGCTTGCAGAAAATCCCATTTTTTATTTGGGAAACTTGCCATTTATAGGTGTAGTTGGTATTGCACTGCTCATGCTCGGCGCAGGCGTGGTCGGAGGCATCGCGCTTGATTTTTCATTTCGCAGCCACCGCACGGGTGCTCGTGCACTAAGTCTCGTTCTGGGCATTGTGATCGCCCTTTCTGGTTTGTGCCAGGCACCGGGCCTGCCATCTCTTGCCGTGGGATTTCTGTCGGGTATCTGGCTGATTAACACAACCGTGGCAAAACGCGAGGTCGTCGAATTTACAACACGCGCAAATGACGTGATTGAGCCAATCTTTTTTGCTCTGATTGGCTCAATAATAGGGGAATTTGGCGGTGGTATATTTTTTCTTTGGTCACCTCTTTTTCCACTTGCCCTCACAATGATACTCGTGCGTGGAATGGGCCGTACAATCGGTTTTACGGTCTCCCAAACTCTCTGGCAAATACCTCAGACCTGGCGCGAATTGCTTGCCCTGAGTTGGCATCCCCAGGGCACGCTGAGTATCGCTGTTGGCGTACAGGCCATTTACCTCCTCGACTTTCAGCACTATACGCTCATTACGGGCCTCGTGATTGCCGTTTTTTTAAGTCAAATAATACTTATTCCACCCGCAAATTCGCCGCAATCTCACACTTGAGACGATTCCCATGCGCCTTCTGTGTATTACACTTGGTATCGGTATCCTGATCTGGCTACTTCAATCACCTCCCGAAATGGTCTGGGTCGGCTTCCTCCTGACGGCCTCTATCGTAGGTGCGCGACTGGCTCAGCGTGCCAAATTGCCAGATGTCCTGGGCATAATTGCAGCGGGTCTCGCCATTGGCTTCGCACCAATTACAACCGCTGACAGCCATCAAAGCATAAAACCCTTTGCAGATATCGCAATGGCCTGGGTCGGCCTTTATTTGGGCACATCGCTCTCCCGCTCTATTTTCACTAACCAGCGTTTGCTTACGGGCAGTCTTTATCTTTATGCTGCACCCGTTCTTACGACCTTCTTCGTGCTCATCTTCTTCGATCTTCACCTGGTCACTACCTTGCAACTCGCCATCCTATCGGGTATCCCGGCTCCCATATTCTTAGACCGCGCAGAACACAACCTGAGAGACACCTGGCCTTTTTCTTTATGCGTTACGGCAATCGGTCTCTGTTCGCTTTTTTTAACAGGACTTATTTTTGGCGTAGAATTCATCCTGAACGACGGGTTCGATTCCTTTCTGAATCTGGCCGCAAATATAGTAATGGCCGTTTTGATCGGAGTTATTGGCATTGAACTCGTGCATCGCTGGCTGCGACATATCCACACCCCTACAGGCCAGTTTACGAGTTGGTTTGCCCTGTCATTCCTGATCGCACTTGCTTCGTGGCACGTTTGGATTCAGCCTCTTATTTTATCTTGGGCTGTGGGGCTTGCATTATCTTTGCGCACCAAACTCGGACTGAGACCTAATATCCGCCCACCCAAAGCGGAAGCACTAATAGCTTTTGCCCTCGCACACTATGTTAGTGGCCTTATTTTAGACTGGCAAATGCCTTCTCCGCCTTCTCATTTTTTCCCCCTGATTGCAGCCTTGGTTCTGGGCAAGATTGCCGGCGGTCTGCTATGCAGTCGCCTCACGTCACAACCCGTTCAAGCCTGGCTTCCACTATTGTCACAGGGCCTCCTTGCAATCGTCTGCTTTGAATCCATTGACCACGAAACCGCACCCCTGTACTTTATTTGTACGGGGATTGGTCTGCACCTTCTGTATCTTTTAGTCAATCAAATCGCTCAAAAAATCAAAAACGGCCGCATCCGCGCGCTTGCGCGCCGAACACAGGCCGTTTGAACTGTCCAGCCGCAAACTATCTTACAAAACCTACCACGGAAAAAGAGTGCTGAATAAACCGTTCTGACGCACCGTGTTTTGACCGATCACCGCGCCTTCCCACCTCGAGTACATAGCGAAAATGACCGCTATTATTTACAAATGGTAACGCCACACCAAAGCTGGCGCCCAATTCGTCAATCTGACTATTCGAGGCCGTTGGAAAATAAAGTGACCGATAATGAAAACCTGCGCCGAGTTCAAAGCGCCGGCTCCGCACCAGCACATCGGGACTTCCCGTGCGCCACAACATCCCAGCACTCACATCCCACGTATCAAACCGCCCATCTCCTGTCGCGTGCCACAGCCCTCGAGAAACATCGACCGACGCCAACCAACGATAGCCAGCCAGATACGTTATCCCTACCCCAAATTCTCGGGGAAATTCCACATCGCTTTCCGTCTCAACCTCAATAGCTTCGCGCTGTTCCACAAAACGATTTCTTTGAAACTGACGCTGCTTGATACGGCCTCCAATATCGACATTCGCGCCCAGGCTCCACTGCGAAGTGGGAGTATAGATAATACCAAATGATGGCAGCCATCCGCGGTGGGTACGCGTAATTTTGTCGTGGGAAAAGAAGACCGTCTCATTGTCGAAATTTTTGATCCAGGACTCGTTAAATGTTCCCATAGCTACCCAATTTATACGCCCTCCCACAAAAATTCTGCGCCCGATCCGATGCCCCAGCCCCAGAGAAATTGCCTGGATACCCCCAGTCGCTTCCACCTCCAGTTGATACTTCAAATCACCCGTGCCGCGATCTTCTATTGCTCCGAAATCCATATCAGTGAGCGGTTCAAGTCCCACACCCAAAACAGGACCACGTCTCATAGGTAGCGCGATCTGAAAAGCCCCAATATCCCCGTCGTTTACGATGCTTTCGCCATTCAAAAATCGGTGCTGAGCCATAAATTGCAGACTCACGGACGCCCTGCGGAAAGCCCCCAACAATGCGGGATTGTGGGATGAAAAATTTAGCCCATCGGCCAGCGACCGACCACCGCCCCCCATACTTCGAGACCGCGCATCGACGCGTCTGACTGGATCGCCAACACCGTAAAAAGAAAAAATTGTATTGGCGCAAGCCGGCAGCACCAGCGCAAAAATAAAACCCAAAGCGAGAATTATTCGCATCATATTACAATTCCGGAGGAAGAGAGTAAATAAGGTTCAAACGCACATCTTTTAACACAAGCCATCGGATGAGCGGGGGCGAATTTAAGAGCGCGGGTAAACCCGTTGAAGAAGTAAAATTGAGAGGCGAAAGTGCCAACCCCTGATTTAATCGCGCACCAGATATCCAGGCCTGAATCAAAGTATGATTAATTGTGTAAGTCGTTGTCGTGGGTTCGATAAGCAACCGCTCATTATACCGCGTAAATGAGGTATCTCCTTCTGCAATTGTCAGGCCATATACTTCAAAGGGAAAAGATGAAAAATAGGAACGGTCCAGATCGATATCCAATTGCAATTTAGCCGAATTGATCGTCGCACCTTGTGGAATATTGGGCAGATCGAAATTCAGGACACTGCCGTAAAACAAACCCTCGGACAGAATTGCCAGATTTTCTGGCGGACCACCATTGGTCCGCGCACTCCAATAGGTATCTGCATCGGTCTGAACAGCTACACGCTCTGTCACATCTCCCACCCGATACACCGCCTCCAATTCTGGAATCGGCGCATCTGCACGAATAATATTAGCTTCGCGTGCAAAAATATCTAATAAAAAAGGTGCCTCTCCATCGGGTTGCAACAAAATTTCCATAGATAGAGAACTTGATTCTATCGCATCCTTCAAGAGCGACACTGGCAAATCGATTCGAACGCGATCTGCAAACACCTGCGCCACAGCATCGGGGATTGGCGTCGCAAGCACTTCGGTCTCGACCAGCGAGAGCGTATCGACATAGGTTTGAAGTTCTTTCCACGGCGAATCGGGCCGCAATACAATCAGCGACGCATTTTCGACCAATCGCGCCGACCGAATACCCAGATTGACGCGCAGGGAATCAATCGTCAACCCCGGTGGCACACCGCCATAAAACTCATCTGGCACATTAAAACGCAACAGACTCCGCAGCAAAAATCCATTCATCTGCCCGACCAGCAATTCCTCTTGTTCCCCCATCACAGTGGGAAAAATTAGGGAATGAAAGGACCGCGCCGACGTTAGCGGAACAGCGGGCAATACGACCGTATCGCCGGGATCGCGTCCAACAAAGCCCTCGCCCAACGGGTTGCGCTTTTCGGTATTGCAACCGGCGAGACATATCACAAGGAAAAAAATCAGTAAAAATCGTTTTCTCATCATATTATTTCTCATATGGATAAAATAGTAGTCAGCTCTTTACACGCTTCAAACCATCAAACGTTTCGTTGTGGTCAACGAGAAATCGCGCGTTCTATACCGGGGAAAAAAAATGCTTCGCACACGCGATCCCAGTTCATTTGTGCGGCCAACCTGTACCCCGAATGCAATCGCGCCTCGCGTTCTCTATCCGATGATGGCAACGCATTTGCGATATCCCACGCGACTTTTTCTGCCACTTTATCCTCTTGAATGCGGCGTTCATACTCGCCTATCACACGGGCAGACGCGGCACTCTCCAATGCTACATCCGTCGTATAATCGGCCACGACGACGAGAGAATTCGGTTTTTCTTGTGTTACGCGATCCAAAAATCCGCAACACCCGCACACACTACTCGGTACGCACAGCCCGCCAAAAGTCAGCGGTTCCAGCACGGCAATGCCAAACGGCTCGTAAATCGATTGTCCAAATTCGATATCCGTGCCCCGGCGCAAATCCACAAACGCCATATCCTGCGGCATGCGTTGCCCGCAACTTGCCCGATCCCATCCAAACTGATTGACCAAAATCGCTTGAATGGCAACAGACTCGCGGTTAAACATTTCCATATCCCGCCAGATATCCACCTCATTTGAAACCAGATCGGGAGCCCCTATCTCATGGTGAACCGGCCAGCCATATTCGGATTCCATAACCTCGACATCTTGCGAACTGCGCTGTTCTGCAGCCGTTGTGAGCACAAAAAACACGCCTGTCTGTCCCTTATCCCCCAATAACTTATCGAGATGTGCCAACACGAGTAAATCCCGCCACAATCCTTTGCTAATCACCGGACGCGTGACATGAGTCACCACCACATCTGGCTTATATCCGAGCAAATTCTGCGCGTAATCCCGTAAGCGCGTGCGAGACTGTAATTTCTCTGCATAAGAAATCTGCACAGATGGAATCCCGTTGTAAACCAGATCTATCGCCTGCGTCTCAAACCCCATAAACCGAAGTTCATCAAACGTTGGATCACCCACGGCAAAAATACCATTGCAGTGCGACGCCAATTGAACCAACGCGTGCCGATAATAACCGGACTGATCTCCAAATACATCCTCAACCACTTCGTCCTGCACAAGTGCCTGCGCCATCGCGTTGTAAAACATCACATCGTGCCCCGGGTTGCCCTCAGTGATCTCGCGCATCGCTGAAACTTCATGGGCGTAAAAAATCGCCCAAAAGCGCGGATCATTTTCCATAATAGTTTTAAGTGCGATAGGCATGCCCATATACTCATGGGACAGCACAATATGCGGCCCGGCTGCCTCTCCTATCAGCGCGATAACAGCGTCGTAAATAGCCTCTGCACTGTCGATATACAGCGCGTAATCCGCAATCGCATCGTATCGGTCAGATGTAAGGCCAAAATGCCGGTAGAGATTGTATTTAAAATTGCGGGACTTTCGCGGGTTGATATCTTCGGCATCAACGAGCAACACATCGGCTTCATATCCGCCTGTAAATTGGCGTATCCCATAAACGATATTGACATTGTACCGCTCTGCTATGCGATTGAGAGCGTCGGCACAATCCACATTTTGCACCCCGGAAATAGTCGAAAAAATTATCTCTCCACTTTCCGCAAGAAGATCTTCATCCTCTGAGCGCGAAAGCGGGCCGACAAGAAAAGATCGCCGCACAGCTTTCTGGTACACAGAAGAGGTCATCAAGCCATCGAGAACCGTCCCAATACCACCGGCCTTGCGAACCGCTTCGTGTGTCGCGTGAATCACCGTATAGCTCATAACTCAATGTACCGTATCGATCAAAATATCCACATCTACGGCTCCAGGTGCAACGGGATTTTGCGGATAAATCCCCTCCATATCCCCTGCAGTCGAACCACCCACACGTCCGTCTGCATCAATTTTTGCAGAAACGTACAACGCATCGATCTCAGACCAATCAATTTCGATCATTGCATCCCCTTGCGTCAGCGTGTAAGAAAGGGGGAAATCAGAAATGTCGAGCCGCTTCACGGCCAGCGGTGGTCCGCCAACAGGGGCAGGTCGCGCAATAACAAATAGCACGGCATTGCCCCCAACGCGCTCGTCCAGCCCATCGACCAACCGAATCGTCCCCGAAACCACGGCATCGGATGTCTGTGGTCCCTCTTTATCTGCCGCCGGCGTCTGAGCAGATGGAGGCTTTGGCGGTGGATGCGCCCCTTCTTCATAGTGTTGACTACAAGACACTAACCACATAAGAACGCATAAGAAAATAGATTTACGCATCGATCTCTTCCTCAAACATCGTCAAAATCCTGGGTTCTCCACGCGTAATCGCCACCACATGCTCAAAATGCGCCGAAGGCAACCCATCGGCAGCAGACGCCGTCCATCCGTCATCTGCCACCACAACCTCATGCGTTCCCAAATTGACCATTGGTTCAATGGCGAGCACCATCCCCTTTCGCAAACGCGGGTTGCGCTCTGGGGGTGCATAATTGGGCACGGCGGGTTCTTCGTGCAACCTGCGCCCAATGCCATGCCCCACAAATTGCCGCACAACAGAAAAACCAAATTGCTCGACCCAGTTTTGTACCGCCCCGCAAATATCGCTCAAGCGTCTTCCAGCAACCGCTTGCTCAATCCCCTTAAACAGGGACTCTCGCGTCACCTTGAGCAATTCTTTCTCTCGCTCCGAAATATTTCCAACAACGCGCGTAATCGCCTGATCGCCGTAGTAGCCGCGCAATTTCACACCGACATCAATGCTGACAATATCGCCATCCACCAACTTCCGCGATCCGGGGATCCCGTGTACGACCTGTTCGTTAATTGAAATACAACTCGCTGCCGGATACCCCTTATAGCCCTTAAATGCGGGTTCAGCACCGTGCGACCGAATCACATCTTCGGCCACGCTATCCAGCTCTCTGGTCGTCGTCCCCCCCTTGACAAGCGGCTTCAGTGTGCGATGCACCAGCCCCACAATGCGGTTTGCCTCAACCATCAAATCCAGTTCTCGATCTGTTCGCAATACAATCACAGCGCCACTCCCTTAACGCGATTCGCCAAAATGGGAAACAAAAATGAGAAAATCGCGAAAATCAACAGGTCCATCCCCGTTGAAATCCAATTTTGGATCGTACTTACTATCCGTATGCAAAAGCTTAAAGCCATCTGCAAAACGCAGAAAATCGGAAAATGCAACGCGCCCATCGCCATCGACATCGCATACGAGATCCGTCGCCATACTTCCGCCAGTTGAAAACGTGTAATCCAAGCGTCGTCTTTCCCCCGAAAGCGATGTCTCCATCACAATAAATACCACCTCGTCAAAACGATTGGCTCTTGGAATCACCACCGTTGTCCCTCGTGGGTGCAATAGTTCAACGCCTGACGAAGAGATCAGCATAACCAGCAATTTCCACTGCCCCTGATCATCCAGTGAAAACGCCCCTCGAAGCCCGCCAAATATATTCGGAGTTGCCACGCGCAAATATGTCGTCCCCAAATGATCAACTGTTTCAATCCCTTCAAAAGAGCCACCTGGACCGAGAAATATATTGGCGTGCTTGATTGAGGGCAAATCGCGCGCCTCAACATAATATCCGGGACGCGCACGCACATCCGTCAAATAATTCCACACAGCAAACCGCGGCATCACCTGTGCAAATCCGCCCAGAGGCAGCCCGTCATCAATAAGCGACAAACTATATCTACTCGGATCGCGTCTTCTGAGCAACTCCCAAACGCTTTTAATCACATCCGCACCGTAAACCTGCTCAATGTGGTGGGCAAATATCGACGCGCCAAAAGGATGGGCACTACCAGAAAACTTGTCCAATGACGCTTCGGGATTGTCGTAAATACAACAATAATTTCTCGCACAGCTCATATACTGGTAAAAATCATTCACGTCGGGATAAGCCACATCCTCCATCCATGCCGCGGTGAGTTCCTGCCACCACGCAGCACCAAAATCGGCATAATACCCAAATTGAATCGCGTGAAAAAACTCGTGTGCAGCCGTCACGCGCAAACCATTGAGTCCGCGTGAATTTACGGGGTAAATATTTTCCCTAAAATTATTGTCAATCTCTATATAACTCGACGTTCTCGAATCCGTAAATGTCACCGGATATGTAAACCCATAAACCGACTGAAGGGCGAGATTTTTAATATACACATCGTAAACACCATCGCCATCAGATGGTGGGGGATTGTATCCCAAATGATTGATCTCCAAATCCCAAACCGATTCAAACACCCGCGCGGCTTCATCGACATAATCCGGCACGCCATTGGCATCTGTATCTGTTGGAGAAACGGCGTGCGTCCCCGTCGTATTGTAGTGAATCTTGAAATGCCCCTCTGAAGACAGAATTGAATGACTCAGGGTGGGACGTTGCTGGAGAAACGCAAATGCCTCCTTTGCAGCGGGAGGCAAACGATCCCAATTCGCGGTCAAACCTCTTATTGCCGACGTCCCACAAATAGCTCTATCCAGCCGAAACTCGCTGCCAACGGGCAGAACCTCGGGAAAAAAATGGGCACATGCGCGGCAATAGATATCGTGCAGTTCTGTTCCGGGCGCAAAAATGGGCGGAACTTGTGCATGCACAGATCCGCCCGACAACAGAACGATCGTCAACAAAAGGACAACCCTACCCATCTCAACCCTCTTCCTCCAATGATGAAACATAAATATGTGTAGCCACTTCAAGGCCGAGCGAATACGTGGCCTCGCCATTGACCACAATTTCCAGCGGGCCGTTAAAAGGCGCTCGACTCACCACCTCTATCTCGACATTCGGTTTAATGCCCATAGTCGCCATATAGCGCAACATCTCCGCACTTTGATCACTCACCTGCCGAACGCGTACATTCTCCCCCGCTGAAATATCTGACAAACACAGATAATGGTCGTACTCTATCGAACCATCTTTGCGCGGAATGGGCGCGCCGTGTGGATCGACTGTCGGATACCCCAGCATGCGATCAATTTTATCTTCAAACTCCTCAGAAATCACATGCTCCAGCCGATCCGCCTCTTCATCGACCTTATCCAGATCAAACCCCAGCACTTCGGACAGGTAAAGCTCGAGCAAACGGTGGTGGCGAAGGACTTCAAGGGCAATGCGTTTTCCCGTCGATGTAAGTACAACGCCCTGATAGGGCGTGTGTTCCACCAGCTTCATCGCGGCGAGTTTCTTCAGCATATTGGTGACCGAAGCGGGTGCAACAGCCCTGTGCTCTGCAATCAGCGACGTCGTCACAGAATCGACGGGATTCTGCCCGTGTGTCAGCTTATAGATCGTTTTCAAATAATCCTGGGACGATTGACTGATCATTGTCCTTCCCCCAAATAGCTATCAAACAAAAGTAAGATAAACCTCACATACAAGCAAGCATATCCTATCCATCGGGAATGCGCTTGCCCTGCGGATCAGTGGCGATATTGGGCAAAGCCGCTCGAATTTCTTCCCGCAGGTGGTCATCCGTAAAGTGTTCCAGCGCGTCGGCAGGGTCGTGTACATGATCGGGCGGAAGCCCCAATTGATTCAGATAAGACTCCCAAAGCCTGTGATTGCGGAGCAATCTGGTCGCATATATAACGCCCTGTTCTCCCAGCGAAAAATGTCCATTTTCCCTCGAGATCAGCCCTTGCCACATCAACGACCGAATCGCAACCCCAGACACCCAACGTGCAGCCGTATCGACCAGGTCGCCCCAACTGAGCGCAGAGACGCGCTGCGATTCCCGCTCGCGGAGCAACTTCAACAAGACGTGATCTCGCGCAACCCGCAAAGAGAGTCGCATCTGCCGTACAAATCGCCCCAGCAACCCATAGTGAGGTGCAAAAATCAGGGAAAGCGCGAACAGCACCCCCATAACCACAACCATAGCCCCGGCAATAGAACTATTCCAAACCCCTGCGAGGAAATATCCGGCTATTGCGGAAACAACGCCCATCAGCGCAGACAGCATCAAAATGACTTTTAACCGATCGCTCCACAAATAAGCCGAGGCACCGGGAACAATCAGCATTGCCACAACGAGGATAGCCCCTACGGACTCAAATGCAGCCACAGTCGTCACAGAAACGGCTCCCATCAGCATATAATGTACCAGCGCGGCACTCACGCCCACAGAAAGCGCCATCTCGGCATCGAAAGACGCGATCAAAAGCTCTTTGTAGAACACCAGGACAAGCGCGATATTAAGCACAAATACCGTTCCGAGAACCCAGACCGGACGCGGTCCCAGGTCCCAGTCTCCCCAGAACAGGCGGTCCCAGGGCGTGTACGCGATCTCCCCGTAAAGGACGCATTCCTGATCGAGATCGACCTGCCCGGCAAATGCCGTGATCAAAACAACCCCCAGCGCAAAAAGCGCTGTAAAAGCAATGCCTATCGATGAATCTTCTTGCACGCGCCACCTGCGGTGAAATGTCTCAATTAACACCGTGGCAATCACGCCACATATAGCAGCACCAATAAACATCGGAATCACATCGCGGCTGCCCGAAAGCAGAAACGCAATAACAATACCCGGCAAAACAGCATGGCTTAGTGCATCGCCCAAAAGCGACATTTTGCGCAACACGAGATACGCGCCCAACAAACCGCACGATGCTCCGGCCAGCGCACCTGCAAGCACAATCCAAAATGGTCCCCAAAACTCATCCATCTTTACCGGCCCTCCGATAGCCACTGTGCGTTTTGTGGATATCTCCCGAAACATCTATACCTTCTTGTGCCAGAATTGATTCGAGCTGTTCAATAATCTCAGGCGTTAAAATGTGCTCGACTTCATCAGCGGGTCGATCCACGTGATCCTCCTCTAAGATAGACCGATAAACCAGATAATACTCCCATAGCTGATGGGATTTGACCACAAAATTCGCCTCTTTGTGTCCCAATTCCGTCAAAGAACACGCACCATTGCGCAGGCTTACCCATCTATCGCGCGCGAGACGCTTTGCAAGCCGACGCACGCGATAAAGTGGCAACTGAAGCTCGCTGGCGAGGTCCGCCAATACGACCTCCGCCTTGTCCTGCGTCTGCAATGCGAGATATGCCCGCAAAAAATGCTGACCATTCTCTCGCAACGCATTTGCCCTGAGCCGTGCCCATCTGGCGAGCACCCCGCGTCTGGGGGCAATCAGCACAGAAATGAGAAATGCAGCCGTTGCAACCAGCACCATCACTGGCCCCGTTGGGATTCGGGGTGCCAGCGCGCTCAGGCCAACGCCCAGCGCACCGCATAACGCGCCCAAAATGCCCGACACCAGCACCATCACATGCAGTCGATCTGTCCAAAACCGCGCAGCAGCAGCCGGGGTAATCAACATCGCAGCAATGAGAATAACCCCCACAGCCTGAAGCCCCACCATAACGGTAAGCACGATCAACCCCATCAACAAAAGATCGACCACACGCTGAGAAAATCCCAGTGCTGAGAGAAATTCCGCATCGAAAATGAGTCCTTTAAACTCCTTAAAAAAAAGAAAAACCGCAATCATAACCAGCGCAGACACAATGCACATCACATACAGATCAGCACGCACGATGGAAGCTGCCTGTCCAAAAAGAAATTTATCCAGACCACTTTGATTGCCCACCTCGCTTTGTTGAATATGCGTGAGCAATACAATTCCCCCACCAAAAAATACCGAAAGAACAATGCCCAGCGCGGCGTCTGCTTTGATGCGCGTATAATTGACAATGGCCTCAATAATAAGCACGCCCACCACACCGGAAACTGTTGCGCCCAAAAGCAGAATGGGCAATGCCTTGCTCTGCGTCCATAGAAATGCCAGCGCAACACCCGGAAGTGCTGCATGCGCCAGTGCATCTCCCAAAAGACTGCGCCGCCGCAACACGGCAAATGCACCCAGCGTGCCCGATGTTGCCCCGATCAATAGCGAGCCGAGTAAAACCAGTTGAAATGTCGCGTCCCAAATCACCTCATAAACCCCGCTGATGATGGGCAACAGCCTGTGCAGCTTCAGAAAGAACCGTCAACCGTCCGCCGTAGGTTTTATTCAAATTATCATCAGTGAACACATCTTTCGTCTCACCCGCGGCAACGACCCGCATATTGATCAAAACCAGCCAGTCAAAATACTGGTTCACTGTATGCAAATCGTGATGTACAACCAGCATGGTCTTTTTTCGCGCCCTCAGATCCATCAAAATATCAATAATGGCGCGTTCGGTCGCCGCATCCACGCCAGCAAAGGGTTCGTCCATTAAATAAACTTGTGCGTCTTGCGCCAGGGCTCGAGCCAGGAAAACCCGCTGTTGCTGGCCTCCCGAAAGCTGATTGATCTGCCGATGCCCAAAATCGGTCATACCAACCTTTTCGAGTGCTTCCTCAGCCAGTTCTCTATCGATTTTATCCGGTCGTCTCACCCAACCAACGTGCCCATAACGCCCCATAAGTACCACATCTAAGGCATTGATGGGAAAATCCCAATCCACTGACTCGCGTTGCGGCACATAGCCAATGGTCTGGCGCATGCGCGAATAGGGTTTGCCGTAGATATGAACCCATCCCGAAGCCTTGGGCACGAGATCCATAATGGCTTTGATCATCGTGCTCTTGCCCGCGCCATTGGGCCCCACAATCCCCACGAGTTTGCCTTCAGGCACGGCGAGATCGACATCCCACAGAACGGGTTTCTTGTGATACGCCACCGTCATATCGTGAATATGAATAGGTGTCACCGATTCATCAACAGCATGTAACATTATTTTAACGCCCCGACAATTGTGTTCACATTTGACCTCACCATACCGATATACGTATCTGCCCCACTGCCCGCAGGTCCCATCGCGTCGGAATACAACGTACCGCCAATTGCGACATCCCACCCCCGCGCCTTGCAACCCTCGCGCACGGCATTGATCGAACGCTCGGGCACACTGCTTTCCACAAAAATGGCTTTTACCCGCCGTTTGACGATAAAATCCACCAGCAGCGACACATCATTGACGCCGTATTCGGCCACCGTCGAAATCCCCTGAAGCCCGCGCACTTCAATGCCGTAAGCAAGGCCAAAATATCCAAAGGCGTCGTGTGCCGTAATCAACACGCGCTGATTGCTGGGAATATGTGCAATCTGCGCTTTTGCCCAGATGTCAAGGTCAAGCAATTGCTTGCGATACGCCTCGGCATTGGCTCGAAATACATCGGCACCTTCGGCGTCACGCTCACTCAGTGTCTGGACAACCACCTGCAGAGTCTCTGCCCACATGCCGACATCAAACCAGATATGCGGATCGTGCTCCCTTTGTCCAGCAGCCGGTTCCCGCAGCCTCTCTTTGGGAATATCCCGCGATACTGGAATCACTGTCTTGCTGCGTGCCATCTTTTCAAAAATACCTTCCAGCTTGCCTTCCAGAAAGAGACCATTGTAAAATATCACATCTGCTCGAGACAGTTTCTGCAAATCGCCCTGCGTCGCCTTGTAATAATGCGGATCAACCCCAGGCCCCATCAGGGAAATCACCTCAGCGCGATCCCCCGCAACATGGCGCACCAGATCGCCGACCATCCCGGTCGTACACACCACCAGCCTTTTGTCTTGTTCAACCGGCGGCGTTTCGCCTCCACCACACGCGCACAGCAACAAAACGCCAGCTATAATGAAAAATCTATACATATACCCTCCGTTATACATGCCTACAACACTTCTTATATTACTACTAAAATATAATTTAGCTATAACTAAAAATATAAAAATCAAGGGATCCGGTCAAGAAAAGAAAAACCCTCCAATCCATAGATTGAAGGGTTTTTATACAAAACGAAATGTCCGTTCTTCCCTGCTTATTCAATCTCAATCAAATCCTCGCGCTTTGCTTCTCCGCCACAGCCTGAACACGACGAAGTCAAAAACGGCCTTACGACCTCGCCAATGACGCGATAGGCACACCAGAGTGCCACTGCAACCGCGATCCAATTTTGCCAGTCGGTCATATCACTACCCCCATCCAAGTGCCATACCAAGACGATAAGTGACAAACGCGCCGATATAGGCGAGCACCGTCATATAAACAAAAGTTAGCACGGGCCACCGCCAGGCACCCGTTTCGCGCTGAATAACCGCAAGCGTAGAAACGCACTGCGCGCACAGTGCAAAGAACACCATAATAGACAGCGCAACCGGGATATTAAATACCTTTCGTCCATCCGACCATGTTGCTGACCGAAGCGCGTCTCTAAGCGACGCCGATTCCTCATCCACCTCTCCCAGACTGTAAATGGTACCCAGAACCGCGACTATCACTTCCCGAGCCGGAAAAGATGCCAGCGCCGCCATCCCAATCCGCCAATCCCATCCCAGCGGTTCTACGACGGGTTCAATGGCCTGCCCCATTCGCCCCAAAAAACTCTGCTGGAGCATCTCGCCAGCCTCTTTCGCGCGCAAATCATCCAAAATCTCCTCCGGCGCCCCAACCAACCGCTCGCGCTCAGCCTCGTAATGCGCGGCAATTGTTTCAGACCGCGGGAAATACGCCAGTGCCCACATCACAATAGTCGCGGCGAGAATCAACGTGCCGGCTCTTTCGAGAAAATGCCGACCACTTTGGTAAATACGCATCCCAACAGTACCCACATCTGGAATTTTGTAAGACGGCAACTCGAGCAAAAAAGGCGTGGGCTGTCCTCTCAACAGCGTCTTTTTTAAAATCCACGCAATGGGAATAGCCACAAAAATCCCTGTGCAATACAGCGCGAAAAGCGTAAGCCCTTGCAGGCCAATGCCTCCCCAAACATCTCGATCGGGAATAAAAGCTCCAATAAAAATCGCGTACACCGGCAAACGCGCAGAGCAACTCATCAACGGCGCGACCAGCATCGTGGCAATGCGGTCTTTGGGATCATTGATCGTTCGCGTAGCCATCACTCCCGGAATCGCACAGGCAAAACTCGACAAAAGAGGAATAAAAGACTTTCCCGACAAACCACAAGGCGTTAGCAGGCGATCCATCAACAGCGCGGCGCGGGCCATGTAACCACAATCTTCCAGTATGGCAATAAAGAGGAACAGAATACAAATCTGGGGCAAAAAAATGACCACACCCCCTACCCCGGCAATCACCCCATCCACCACCATACTTTGCAGCGCACCCTCGGGAAAATAACCCGAAGCCCATCCACCAACCACCCCAAACAGCGCGTCGATACTGTCCATTAAGGGTACGGCCCACGAAAAAATCGCTTGAAAAACAAAGGCCATAATTACAGCAAAACTCAGGCTACCCCAGATCGGGTGTGTCAAAAAACGATCCAGTCGATCAGAACGGGTCACGCGAAGCGGTTCGGGATCGCGCAACACGTCATCGAGAGCCTCATCGATCCATCTATAGCGCAATTCGATCTCCCGATTCGCCAGCACATCATCCACATTAACCTGCGCTCGCAATGCGTGAAGATCAGCGGCAAAGTCATCGCCAAAGCGTTCCACAACATGGGATGCAAAGGCATTTTGATTGTCAATTAAAACACGCAGCACCAGACCCGTAGATACGCCTTCGTATTTTTGCGCCAACTGCTCGGCTTCTGCCCACCAGGACTGTGGCAATACCGACTTGCGTGGTGGAACCGTGCCTTTTTCAACAACCCGAGAAAGCACTTCTTTCAACTCGTCAAGCCCTACACGTTTATTCGCCTGTATGGGAATAACTGGAATGCCCAAACGCCCGCTTAGAGCAAGTGCATCAATAACAATGCCCCTGGCCTTAGCCACATCTAACATATTGAGGGCCACAACCAGGGGCAAATCAATTTCGAGAAGTTGAGATACGATATATAAGCTACGCCGCAAATTGCTGGCGTCGAGAACCACGAGCACGGCCTGGATGGCGCTCTCGCTCTTCAACAACCCCATCATTACTTCAACAGCAATAAGTTCATCTGGCGACTTGGCTGAAAGACTGTATGTCCCGGGCAAATCCAGCAGGTCAATCGCACCGATATCGGGCAATGTCAATTGTCCAACCTTGCGCTCAACCGTAACACCGGGGAAATTTCCCACGCGCTGTGAAAGCCCCGTCAGAGCATTAAAAAGCGTTGTCTTACCCGTATTGGGATTGCCAACCACAGCGACCGTGGCACGACCCACATAAGGTTGCTCTCGATCCGCTATATCCATTGCCATAATAAATCAGGCCGCTTTCATTCCTTTGATGCAGGCAGCATCGGTTTTCCGCAAGCAAAATCTGCTGCTACCCACCTGAATGACCACAGTGCTCCCAACGCGCAACACGCGAACAGGGACACCTGGCATAGCACCTATCTCGCGCAGCCGGGCCGCCAGTTGATTGGCACCTGAAATGCCTTCAATAGTACCCTCATCCCCCCGGTCCCAGATTGAAAGTGGGGTTGCAGCATCCGTTGCATAAGCCATTATCGAGACTCCAAATTGAATAATTGATCAACATCCTGAACGGGCCACTGCCACTCCTCATTCTGATCCAGTTTGGACCAAAACTCGGCGAGAAATTGTCGCGCAGTGGGATCATCAGAGAGCAAAAAACGCACAAAATGCAGCAATTGCCCACCAGTTTGCGCACTTAAAAGATGCTCGACCTTGCACGCATCCACTTCGGCTTGATGCTCGTCGAGCTTGAGCACCTCGTTGAGAAATTTGCGAACAACGGCGCGTTTGGCTAAAATAGAATCGACAATGCGACGGCCATCTTCGGATAATTTTAAAAACTTATTGTGATCTTCGATGACCAGTCCACGCCCCTTGAGGGCTTTGAGCGTCAGCGATGCACTGCCTCGGGTAATCTCCAGCGTACGCGCCACATCTGAAACCCGCGCATAACCCAGATCGTCCATCAACTCGTGAATGGCAGTTAAATGATGGGCAACACTATGAGAAATTTCGTTGCTCTCGTATTCTTTCCATACATCGGATGCCATCATATGACCACCCCCCTCGAACAGTGCGTTTAGCCGTTTAACCAATGTTTTGCTAATAAAACAACTGATAAAAACATAAACCAAATGTATATAATCTGTCAAGGGCTTTTTTATATGAAACTTGACATCATTTTTTCTTTTCCGTATAACTGTGAACAAACTTTTGAAAGGAATGCAATCTATGACACATACTTTTTCTGAAATCGGTCGTGTCCCTCTTCCGGGAGACAATGTCGGCATTGCGACCCGAAAACTGGGCAGAGGCACACAGATTATCCATTCAGATCGCACCTTCGCGCTTCGGCACACCATCCTCGAAGGCCATCGCTTTGCCATCCAACCCATTGCGCCTGGTGAACCTCTCCTCTCGTGGGGCCTGCCCTTTGGCATTGCAACGCGCCATATCTCTCCTGGAGATTATGCCTGCAATCCAGAGATCCTTGGTGCTCTCAAACTCCGCGATCTCGACTTTGAACTTCCAAATGTGCCCAACTTTGAAGATCGCATTGTTCCACACCAGATCCATGCGGTGACCTTTGAGTCTGGTGAGCAAGTCGAACGCTATGATCATTACGGTAATTTTCATGGATACAGAAGATCGGGAGGCCGAGGTGCAGGTACGAGAAATAATATAGTTATTTTGGGAACATCCTCTCGCACAGCAAGTTATGCCAAACAGCTCGAAGCGAGATTAAAAGATCGCGTACGAGATTATCGCAATATCGATGGCATTGTTGCGGTTGCCCACACCGAAGGCGGCGGCACTGAAATCCCCAATAACAAAGACCTCTTATTGCGTACACTCGCCGGATTTGCAGTACACCCAAACGTCGGTGCGGTACTCGCAATCGACTATGGTCACGAAGCCATCACCAACCAGCATCTTCGGGAATTTCTCGCGCAAAACAATTATCCCATCGACCATGTTCTACACCATTTTCTCACGCTTGAAGGCAGCTTTGAATACGCGCTACAACAGGGCGAAAACATCATTGTCAAATGGCTGCCACAAGTCCAGGCAATGGTCCGCACGCCCGAACCCCTATCGCACATCAAAATTGCACTGCAATGCGGCGGATCAGACGCATTCTCGGGCATCTCCGGCAATCCATTGGCTTCGTGGGTGGCACGAGAGATCATTCGCCACGGTGGCTCAGCCAACCTCGCAGAAACCGACGAACTCATTGGCGCAGAATCCTACGTTCTCCAAAATGTATCATCTTACGATGTTGCCCAGTGCTTTCTCGACAAAGTAGAAGCCTATAAAACCCTCGCTGCATGGCACGGCACAACAGCAGAAGGCAACCCTTCCGGGGGCAACAAGTTTCGCGGCCTCTACAATATCGTTCTCAAATCAATTGGCGCAGCCATGAAACGCCATCCAGATGTTCGCCTCGATTCGGTCATTGACTACTCCGCCCCAATGACCGATCCAGGATATTATTTCATGGACAGCCCGGGAAATGATCTTGAAAGCATCGCCGGCCAAGTGGCTTCGGGGTGCAACATGATCTTTTTTGTCACGGGTAATGGCTCAATCACAAACTTCCCCTTTGTACCCACCATCAAAATCGTGACCACATCCGAACGCTATCAGTTGCTCAGCAAAGATATGGATGTCAACGCGGGTGCATATCTGGACGGCACCTCCATGGACGACCTCGGCAGCGATATGTTTGACCTGACCTGCAAAATCGCCTCTGGAGAACGCAGCAAAGGCGAAAAGGCCGCACACGCGCAAGTCTCGATATGGCGCACCTGGCGACAGACCTCAACAGATCACCTGTCCGATCTCAAGAACCGACCAGACCCCCAGGGCGTGCCGCTCGCTATTCAGACACTTGGTGCTGATGAAGAACACAGCTTTGAGGCCATTCGCACCCAGGACGGATTCACAACCGACCGCCTGGGCCTGATTCTACCCACCAGTCTGTGTTCGGGGCAAATCGCGCTAATGGCGGCAAAACGTCTCACAGAAAAGGGGCTGGGCCACGATAAGGGCATCTCGCGCTTTGTCGCCCTCGCGCACACCGAAGGATGCGGCGTATCGGGAGAAGCCACCGAACGCCTCTACACGCGCACCATGCTCGGCTACCTCACCCACCCCCTCGTACAAACCTGCCTGTTATTGGAACACGGCTGTGAAAAGACCCACAACGACTATATTCG
>JAPPIE010000055.1:27860-31015 GCA_028874765.1 Gemmatimonadota bacterium | reverse complement strand
GGCAATTATGCCGCAGTCACATCGGCGCGGGGACAAACGCTATTAGATGTTTGGGTCCACCGCTTACAAGATTGTATCTATATGGAAACAGAACCGGGACTTGCGACAAAGTTAATTGAAACTCTGGACCGCTATCTGATCGCCGATGATGTCGCGCTATCGGACGAATCCGACGCCTGGTCCATTTTTGGGGTACAGGGTCCCGCGGCCTATGAGTTGGTCGGTCGGGTTGTTGGGCGCGTACCTGCTGACCTCCCCGAACACCACACGGTTGTACGCGAATTTGACGGCACCCCAATTTGGGTCACAGCGCGGTCATACACGGGCGAACCGGGCATAGATCTCCGCATTGCCCAAAACGACTCATTGCAACAGGCACTCGTTACAGCGGGAGGAACGCCAATCGAATGGCAAGTAGAAGAAATATTGCGGGTCGAAGCCGGTATTCCCCGTTATGGCACTGAAATCGATGAGTCAGTCGTGCCCCTCGAAGCTGGTTTAAATCACGCAGTCGATTTTGACAAGGGCTGCTACATTGGGCAAGAAGTAATCGCCAAAATGCACTTTCGAGGACGCCCCCGCCGCTATCTAACGGGCCTAATCGGCAATACACCTGTTTGTGGCAATATCACAGTCAACGATAAAATCGTCGGACGAGTAACCACATGCGTAAAATCGCTCCGCCTCAATCGCGTGATCGCCCTTGCCATCATCCGCCGAGGCTATCACGAGGCAGGACAACGCGTAATTCTGGACGACGGATCAGAGGCCGAAGTAGTCAACTTGCCATTTACAGCAAACTCCTTGACTTAACAAATGGAATTGTAAATATTAGCACCATGACAAAAGACGTACTGAGAATAAAAAATATGGCTTTTTACGGCTACCATGGCCTGTTTGAAGAAGAGGCCAAACTCGGTCAAAAATTTGAAGTTGACGTAGAAATCTATGGCGATTTCAGAGGATTTGCACGCAATAATACACCTCAGGCCGTAGATTATCCGCGCGTCTGTAAAATAGTCGAGCAAGTGGTGACAGGCGAGCGATTCGGCCTTGTCGAAGCCCTGGCAGACCGCATTGCTGACGTTTTGCAGTCGGAATTGGGACTGGCAAAACTTCTCGTGCGAGTGCGCAAACCCAATCCACCGGTTCCCGTCAATTTCGATGGCGTTGAAGTTGAAGTGAGGCGCGAAACGTGACCTACATTGGCATTGGCGCGAATTTGGGAAATCGGGAAAAAACGCTCCAGGACGCGACGGGTATGATAGATGCAAAACCCGAAATCGCCGTTGTCGCTGCCTCTGCAGTCTATGAAACCGCCCCAATCGGAGTGGCCGACCAGCCGTATTTTCTCAACGCAGTTCTGCAAGTCCATACCAGTCTCTCTGCGCGAAGCTTATTGAATTGCCTACTGGCAATTGAGCGCGGATTTGGTCGCGTGCGCCAGACGCAGTGGGGACCGCGCACCCTGGACCTCGATATTTTATTTTACGGCGACAACGTCATCAACCAGCCGGGCTTGCAGGTGCCACACCCACACTTGCACGAGCGCGCATTCGTCCTGATACCGCTTTGCGACCTCAAACCCGATCTCAAACATCCCGTTTTAGATCAATCAATTCAATTTTTGACCGATTCCCTGGGCATGGATTTGCCCGTGCGAAAAATTGAAGGTCTCAATTTGATAAGAAAAAAATAAGGTCGGGGGATTTAGCGTTGCGATATATAGCTATTGAAGGCGTAACAGGTGTGGGCAAAAGGCGTTTGGCTCGCCTTTTGAGGCGTCGTCTAAATGCCCGCCTGATGCTCGAAGAACCCGAAGAAAATCCCTTTTTGCCTTTGTTCTACGAGGCCCCTGATCAATATGGCTTTCAAACCCAGGTCTTTTTTATGCTGAGCCGCTATCGACAGCAACAAGAACTACACCAGATGGATTTGTTTGAAGAAGCTGTGGTCAGCAATTTTATTTTTGAAAAAGATCGCATCTACGCCAATGTGACACTCAATGATACGGAATTTGCCCTCTATGAGCGACTGTCCGAAACATTGAGCGAAAAACTTCCCCGTCCAGATCTGGTGATTTATTTACAAACCACAGTCAATCATCTGATGCGGGGTATAAGACTCCATGAACGCGGATATGAAAGAGAAATAACAAAAGCATACGTCTCGAAGTTACTGGAAGCTTATAACCAGTTTTTCTTTCATTATTCGGTAACACCGCTACTCGCAGTTAATGTATCGGAGATCGATTTTGAAAACCGCCCAGAACACCTGGAGGATTTACTGGCACAAATTGCATCGCCTCCATCTGGAACCCGTTATTATCGACCAGCGCATATGGAAACTGACAACACGAGGCGGACCTGACTTATGGGATCGCGGATACAACCAGAAACCCTCTCGCTGATGAAACAACGAGGCGAACCCATTGCGATGTTGACCTGTTACGATCATCCAACGGCTGTTTTTCAGGATGCTGCGGGTGTCGATGTCATCTTTGTAGGAGACTCGGTTGGCGTCAATGTGTTGGGGTATAAAAGCCCTCAGCAGGTGACAATGGATGATATGCTCCACCACACGCGCGCGGTGCGGCGCGGAGTAGTGAGTGCCCTGTTGATGGCAGATTTGCCCTATCGAGCTTACGAAACGCCAGAGCAAGCATTAGAAAATGCGCGACAATTGGTTTCTGCTGGCACCGAAGTGGTTAAACTCGAGGGCGGGCGCAATATAACGACCCAGGTCGAGGCACTCGTCGCCGAGGGCATTCCCGTGGTTGGGCATGTGGGCTACACGCCCCAAACGCGCACGGGTAAGCGTCCCGTGTTTGGAGACCGCGCCGAAGAAGCACTCGACGTCTTAAAAGATGCCGATGCACTGGCCTCTGCCGGTGCCCTTGCCGTAGTTTTAGAATGTGTGCCCGAGCGCATTGCCGAAGTCGTGACCAAACGGGTGTCCATGCCAACCATTGGAATTGGTGCCGGACGCGTATGTGATGGACAGGTGCTGGTTGCACACGATATGCTGGGCGTTTACAAAAGCCATTATCGGTTTGTCAAAACATACACTGACCTCAAAGGGGAGATGCATCAGGCATTTGCAGACTATGTCGCAGATATCAAGTCGCGTCGATTTCCAGAAGACAAACACCGTTT
>JAPPIE010000055.1:11001-27760 GCA_028874765.1 Gemmatimonadota bacterium | reverse complement strand
ATGCCCGTAAAAATTATCAAAACCGTCCGCGAGATGCACTGCGCAGCAGACCGTATCCGACAGGCGGGCCTGCGCATCGGGCTTGTACCCACAATGGGATATCTGCACGAAGGACATCTCAGCCTCGTGCGCCAGGCATTAAAAGTGACAGATCGGGTTGTGGTGAGCATTTTTGTCAACCCGCTGCAATTTGGTCCCGCCGAAGATCTCGCAGCCTATCCAAAAGACATAGATCGGGACCTGAAATTGCTCAACCAGCACGGCGTGCATCTCGCATACCTGCCCGAGAAAAAAGAAATATATCCCGGAGATTTTGCGACATCGGTGCGCGTGGCAAAGTTGACCGAAAGACTTTGTGGCGCAAGTCGTCCGGGGCATTTTGAAGGTGTGACAACAATCGTCACCAAACTATTTGCAGCCGTAAAACCCCATGTAGCTGTCTTTGGACAAAAAGATGCACAACAAACAATAGTCATTCAACGCCTGGTGCGCGATCTCAACCTGGATGTGGAGATACAGATGGCCCCCACAGTGCGCGAAGCGGACGGATTGGCGATGAGTTCGAGAAATGCTTATTTAAGTGCTGAAGAACGGGGGCAAGCCCCCGCGCTATACCGCGCATTGATGGTGGGGCAAAAAATGATTGATCAGGGCGAAAGGCGTACCCAAAGGGTCATTGAAGCCATGCGCGATGTCATTGAACCACAGCGCAGTGCAGAAATCGACTATATCGAAGCCGTCGATGCAAAAAACCTCACGCCCGTTGCCGAGCTAAAAGATTCCATTTTGCTGGCCGTGGCTGTGCGTTTCGGCAATGCACGCCTGATAGACAACGCACTGGTTCACATCAAATGATTTCCCTGTGTGTACATCAAGTTATTGTAAGTATTTATGTTATATAAAATAAATGACTTGTATAAGGACTTGACGCCTTCAGGGGAGTTCATTATATTTTGAGTTCAAACTCGGAAATGGTATCACAATTCATTTCTAAAGTATTCATCTCTAAAAAAGGAGTTTCAAAATGGCATATGAATTGCCCGACTTGCCCTATGCTTATGATGCACTCGAGCCACACATTGACGCGCGGACGATGGAAATTCACCACTCCAAGCACCACAATGCCTATGTGACCAATCTCAATGCCGCACTTGAAGGGCATGATGATTTGGCAAATCAGTCTATCGAAAGCTTGATCAGTAACCTGGACAGCGTACCAGACGATATCCGCACGGCTGTTCAAAACAATGGCGGAGGCCATGCCAACCACAGTTTGTTCTGGACGATCATGACCCCCAATGGCGGTGGTGGGCCAACAGGCGCAGTCGCCAGCGCTATTGGGTCCGATTTGGGCGGTGTGGAAGCTGCAAAGGAACAATTTGTCACCGCTGCAACAACGCGCTTTGGAAGTGGGTGGGCCTGGCTTGTGGTCAAAGACGGCAAACTCAATATTTTGAGCACTGCCAATCAAGATAATCCGATCATGACAGGTGACGGAACGCCCATTCTCGGCCTCGATGTATGGGAACACGCTTATTATCTCAAGTATCAGAATTTGCGTCCCGATTATATTGAAGCCTGGACCAATACAATTAACTGGGACGAAGTCAACCGCCGTTACGAAGCTGCGCTATAAGTTTTTCCAAAGGATATGAGAAATGGGTATTACTGTAGGTGACCAGGCACCAGATTTTGCGCTGAAATCAAAATCTGGCGACGATATGAACGATATTTCTCTGAGCGATTACAGAGATCAAAAAAACGTCGTAATTTTGTTTTTCCCACTCGCTTATACCGGCGTCTGTACCGAAGAAATGTGTTCGGTCAGCGGTGGTTTGGCCGATTACGACGCACTCGATGCACAGGTTTTGGGCATCAGTGTAGATAGTCCCTTTGCCCAGGAAGCATGGGCAAAAGAAAACGAGATTACCATTCCCCTGCTCAGTGATTTCAACAAAGAAGTCAGCGCGGCTTATGGATCGCAATTCGAGGATTTGATTGGATTTAAGGGCGTGGCAAAGCGTTCGGCTTTTGTCGTAGATAAAAGCGGTGTGGTGCGCTTTGCTTCTGTGTCCGACGATCCAACCGAGTTGCCGGATTTTGATGCGATCAAAGCGTGTCTGCAAGCATTGGGCTAATGGAGGCATTATGGTTTGCGTCACAGAAAATGCAGCGGGCAAAATAAAAGAACTCATGGACCGGGAAGGACGCCCCAAAGATCATGGTTTGCGCTTGAAAGTGATCGGCGGCGGATGTTCTGGCCTTCAATATCAGCTCGATTTCGATGAGACAGCCCGCACAGATGACAGCGTAATTGAAGCCTATGGCGTTCGGGTTTTTGTCGATATGAAAAGTGCGCTCTTTTTGACAGGCACTGAATTGGACTACGACGATGGCCTGATGGGGACGGGATTTCGATTTAACAATCCCAATGCCACAAATCAGTGTGGATGTGGAGAATCGTTCAGCGTTTGAACATCGCTTTGCAGAAATGCCAATGTGCAGAAGGGAGGGGTCGTCTCGCGATTCCTCCCTTTTGGGTCCTTTAAAATATTGGGTGGATTAACTGAATCATATCGCTTTGTGACAGCTTCTGAGGAATAAAAACGCATGACGTCTATTTTTTTTAAACTTTTTTTTCTTTGCGATGCGTATAACGCATCGGCGCAGTTTGTGCAAAAGCTTTTTGGAGACATCTTCAAATGCACCTGCGTTATGGATATAAAACCGGATTTGAATTTTGACAGGAGGCTCCAATGGACATGCTATTTCAGGGAGCTTCAATGGCAACGAACATTATCATCTATCTGGCAGTTGCCATTGCCCTTATTACGTTTGGAATCGGGTGGCTTGTTGGCACCCGCATTAGAGATCGAAAAATGCGAGATATTGAGCAACAGGCAGAGAAACGCGCAATCAAACTCGCGAAAAACGAAGACCGGGATCGCAAGGCTGCTTTTTTAGAAATTAAAAATAGCTGGTATGAAGAGAAGGCCGAAATTGAAAAGTCGTTTGATGGAAAACAGCGTGCTTTAGATCGCCGGAACGATGAATTACACGAACAAGAGGCCCGCCTCACAAAACAGGCTGAGGTCGCAAGCCAACGCGAAAAAACTTTAACCCGGCGGGAACAAGAGGGAAATCAAAAAGCCGTCCGTTTGGAGAAACGAGAACTGGAACTGACCGATATTCTCGATCAGCAACGGGCGCAATTGGAGCGCATTTCGGGCATGAATGCCGATCGCGCCCGCGAGATGCTACTCGAAAACATCCGAAATTCACTGCAGCAGACAGCCGCAAATATCGGCCGAGAAATTATCGATCACGCCAGGGAACGAGCCGACCGCGATGCGAAGAAAATTCTGGCACAGGCAATAGAACGCTGTTCCACAGATCAAACCGTACAGTCATCCATATCGGTTGTCACATTGCCCGATGATCATATCAAGGGGCGCATCGTCGGCAAAGAGGGGCGCAATATCATTGCTTTTGAAGCCGCCACCGGTGTGAAAGTCATTGTAAACGATACACCCGAGGCAGTTGTCTTATCCAGCTTTGATCCGGTCAAGCGCGATGTGGCGCGCCTGTCTATGGAGCAATTGGTGCGCGACGGCCGCATCAATCCAAGCCGCGTTGAATCGGTTGTTGCCAACTGCGAAAAAAAGATCTACTCACTCATTGCCGAAGAAGGCCGCCAGGCAGTGCGCGAATTGGGTATTGAATCATTGCATCCAGAACTGGTCAAACTGGTCGGGAAGCTCAAGTACCGCACGAGTTATGGGCAAAGCGTTTTGGGACATTCTAAAGAAGTGGCTTTTCTGGCCGGTGCAATGGCAGCAGAATTGGGCATGGATGAAAAACTCGCGCGGCGATGTGGGCTATTGCACGATATCGGCAAAGCCGTGGACCAGGAACTCGAAGGGAAACACACCGATATTGGTGCGCATCTGGCTGGCAAATACGGCGAGGGCAAGGAAGTTATCAACGGCATTTTTTATCACCATGGCGAGGCAGAAGCTATCACCCCGCTTTCGTTTTTGGTCAAAGCAGCCGATGCGATTTCTTCATCGCGGCCCGGCGCTCGGCGCGACGATGCCGAAGGGTATATCAAACGGGTGCGCGATTTAGAGGAGGTGGCGCAATCTTTCGATGGTGTGCGCGATGCTTATGCCATCAATGCTGGACGCGAAGTGCGCGTGCTGGTCAATGCCGGGCACGTGAACGACGAACAGGCCAAAGATCTGTCCTTTGCAATTGCCGAGCGCATTCGCGAGGAAATGACCTATCCAGGCGAGGTTCAGATCACGGTAATTAGACAAACAATTGCCACAGATTGGGCGGGCCGATCTGGCAAACGCATCCCGCGCAGTCGAGGACGACGCTACGGGCGACGCGGGCGCAATAGCAATTACCGCTCGGGAGCTTCTTCACAGGCCAGCGCGTAATCCCATGTCTGACGGTTATTCCAGGGTTGTGCGGGATCACTTTGAACATCCCAGAAATGTCGGCGCATTGGACACCCCCGATGCGACTGGATTTGCAGAAAACCCAGCTTCGGGTGCGACCCTATCCCTGCATCTTGCCATCAAAGACGGCATTATTGACCGCGCTCTTTTCCGCGCGCAGGGATGTGCAGCAACCATTGCTTCGGGATCTGTGCTCACGGAATGGGTGATTGGCAAAACGCCCCCTCAAGCTTGCAAAATCGCTCGTGCCGATATCGAGACCGCGCTTGACGGCTTGCCCCCGACGCGAAAACACGCCGCTGATCTGGCGGTAGATGCAGTTCACAATGCACTTGGCAAACTGGCTCGGCAGACCTGAGAATCGCGGGGCAGGGCATTGTTGTGTCCTGCCCTCTATTTTTGGAGTACCTGCATGACCCATCGGATTAAGGACGCGGCGCAGCGTTTGGGATTTAATCCCGTAGGGATTGCATCCGCAGATCCCCCGCAACACTGGGCATTTTATCAAAAGTGGTTGGGGATGGGCTACGCAGGCGAAATGGGGTATTTGGCACGCAATCTGGATCGGCGGTCAGATATTCGTCAAATCCTTCCAGACGCAAAATCAGTACTGTGCGTGGGTCTCAATTATCAGCCCCATTCCGATGGGTCTGACAACAGTGGTACACCCAAAGGGCAGATTGCGCGCTATGCCCGTGGCGATGATTATCACACCGCCATGAAAGATCGCTTATTTGAATTACTGGCCGAAATCCAAAAAATAGAGCCCTCTGCTGAGGGGCGGGTCTATGTCGATACCGGGCCTGTACTGGAGCGCGATTTCGCCGCCCGAGCCGGACTGGGCTGGTTTGGTAAACACACCTGCTTGATTGATAAAAGCCGCGGGTCCTATTTTTTTTTGGGTGAGATTATTCTAAATCTCGATCTCGAAATCGATCGCCCGCAACCCGATCACTGCGGCACCTGTACACAGTGCCTGGATGCGTGTCCAACAGATGCTATTCCAGAACCTTATGTCGTGGATTCGCGGCGGTGTATTTCCTATTTGACTATTGAATTGAAAGGCGCTATCCCGCGGGATTTGAGATCGGATGTGGGCAACTGGGTCTTCGGATGTGATATCTGTCAGGAAGTATGTCCCTGGAATCTCAAACACGCAAAACCGACTTCTGAAAATGCTTTTCAGGCGCGCGAGGGTTTGAATGCGCCCGCGCTGACCGACTTGCTGGACATGGATCAAGAGACTTTTTCAAAGCGATTCAAAAACAGCCCGATCAAACGCGCCAAACGGCGTGGATTATTGCGAAATGTTGCCGTAGCACTGGGCAATGTGGGAAGCAAGTCTGAAGTTCCCGCCCTCACAGATGCCCTGAAAGATGACGAGCCGCTCGTCCGACAACACGCGGCCTGGGCACTGGGCAAAATTGGAGGTGCGCGGGCGAGACGGGCACTCGACAAAGCACTGATGTGTGAACGCGATGCAGAAGTAATTGAAGAGATGCGTTTGGCAAGAAAAAAAATAAAAAGGAAACGAACGTGAGCGCATTGCTCAATATCGAATTAAATGGTCGCGCCGTACAAACCGAGCCCGATATACCTGTCGCGCCCATGTCTGGGCAAAAGGTTTTTATCGAGACGTACGGTTGCCAGATGAATGTATCGGATACGGAACTGATGCTGGGCATTTTAAAGCAATCGGGTTATACCTCTGCCCGTCGTCCAGAAGATGCCGATGTCATTGTGCTGAATACCTGCGCGATACGCGAACACGCCGAAGAGCGAATAAGGGGCAGATTGGGACAATTGCGCAGACTGAAGTATCTGCGTCCAGACCTGATTATGGGGGTATCAGGGTGCATGGCCAAGCATGTTTCTGAATCCCTGATGAACGACGCGCCCTATGTCGATCTCGTCGTGGGGCCAGATTCGTATCGGCGACTGCCTGAACTCATTGCCGAAGCGCGTGGCGATTCGGCTCTGGATGTGCGTTTGGATCGCGGCGAATACTATATGGATATCGATCCCTTGCGCGAAGAGGGCAGCAATGCCTGGATCACCATTATGCGCGGATGCGATAAGTTTTGCACGTTCTGCATTGTGCCCTATGTGCGCGGCAGAGAGCGTAGCGTGCCAGCACGCGAAATTGTCAGACAAGCTCGTGCCGCCGCCGATGCGGGTTTTCGAGAAGTCACCTTATTGGGTCAAACCGTCAATTCTTATCGCGATGACACCTGCGATTTTGCCGATCTGCTTTCGATGATTGCGCGCATAGACGGCATTTCCCGCATTCGCTTTACCTCGCCTCATCCGAGTGATTTCTCTGAAAAATTCATAGAAACGATGGCGCGTGAAAAAAAAATTTGTCGCTTTATTCATTTGCCCGTGCAGTCCGGGTCAAACCGCGTTCTAAAAGCGATGAAACGCAGCTATACAATCGAAGACTATCTCGCTCTGGTCGATGATTTGCGCAACGCAATGCCAGATCTGTGTTTGAGTACGGATATTATCGCTGGCTTTTCCGGCGAAACACAAACCGACTTCGAGGCCACGTTGACATTGATCGCGCAGGTGCGTTATGATTCTGCATTTATGTTTAAGTATTCCGCGCGAAAAGGCACAGTTGCCTTCCGCGAGATGCCCGATACGGTATCAGAAGAGGAAAAGGTGCAAAGGCTCGAAACCATTATTGCACAACAAAATCGCATTTCTGAAGAAATCAATGCGACTTATATCGGTCGTACTCTTGAGGTCCTGGTACAAGGAGATGCCCGCAAAGGCGAGGGTTTGGCCGTGGGAAAATCCGATGGTTTCAAGACGGTCGTATTTCCCCGAGAGGGCATCGCAGACAATGCGCTAACCGATGTCGAAATTACCCAAACGACCCTGCGCACACTGACCGGGCGGAGGGTGCAATGAATGGTTTGATGGACATAAAAGCACCTTCTGTACGCCGAAGGCGACTGCCCGAATGGTTTCGCGTACCAGCCCCAGGTAGTGAGGGATACCGCGCATTGAAAAACTTAATGCGCGGGTTAAATCTCCATACAGTATGCGAAAGTGCGCGCTGTCCCAATATCGGCGAATGCTGGAACTCGGGCACGGCGACATTTATGATTTTGGGAGATGTGTGTACGCGGAGTTGTGGATTTTGCGCGGTGAAAACCGGTCGTCCAGAGAGCCTTGATACCGAAGAACCCGAACGGGTCGCCGAAGCCGTGCAGACGATGGGATTGCGGCATGCGGTAGTCACCTCTGTGAATCGCGATGAACTCCCGGACGGAGGCGCACGCATTTTTGCCGAAACGATATGTGCGATTCGGCGGTTGTGCAGACACACAAAGGTCGAAGTCTTGATCCCGGATTTTCAAGGCAATTGGCAAGCATTGCGCGTGGTCATAGAAGCAGCACCAGATATTTTAAATCACAATGTCGAAACCGTACCGCGCCTGTATAAAACCATGCGTCCCCAGGCAAAATACGACAGGTCGCTGGCACTTTTGAAGCGGGCCAAAGCAATGGCGCGCGGCATGCCCACAAAATCGGGTATTATGGTCGGCGCAGGTGAAACCCCGACCGAAGTGCGCCAGACGATACGAGATATCGCAGATTGCAAAACAGATATTCTCACCATAGGTCAATATCTGCAACCATCTGCCCAACACGTACCTGTGGCGCGCTTTTACCATCCCGATGAATTTCTGGATCTCAAACAATTCGCGCTCACGCTGGGTTTTCGGCATGTCGAATCTGGCCCACTGGTGCGCAGTTCCTACCATGCCGCCGATCAGGTGACTTGATAACCCTTGATTCCATTCACTCAACTCTTTATACTGTCTTAAATTCCAGCCGGGGAATTGTTGTATATACACCTGGAGGATCGTTATGCGTTCCATAAAATGGTATGTAGCAATGGTTGCCACCTGTTTTTGGGCAACTGCATACGGGCAAGAAGATGCGCCAATATATCGGGATCTGCCTTTGTACTCAAAGGGTGAGTTGCGCGTTTTTGCCGAAACTGCCGCATTTCGGGGACCCCAAGACCTCACGCGTCTGGAAGTCTATACATTGATCGATGCGCGACAATTGCAGTTTGTACCCGAAGACGGCAAATACGTATCCCAAATTGACTTTGAGCTTTCTATGCAAGATTCCGCGGGAAATCCCACAGTACAAGAATTGTGGACGCGAAATGTTTCGGTGGCAAATATCCGAGAATTGAAACAGGATGGCGCACTGGTGCGCGATATTATCGCCCTTGACATCGCGCCGGGTCCCTACAAAATGACGCTGACAGCCGAAGACATTTACGGAGATATTTCAGGCACCTGTGAAGGGGATATGCGCGTGCGCCGTTTTGAGGGCACAGAGTTGGTCGTAAGCGATGTGGTATTCGCTTCAGAATTGAAAAAAGCCGAAGCTGCCGGGCGCTTTGTCAAAAATGGATGGCGCGTCGTGCCCAATACAACGCGGTTCTTCCGCACGGGTAAGCCGATTCAGATCTACTTTGAGGTTTACAACTTCAAGGTCCTGCCCGACAAATCCAATGATTCATTTGTTTTGGGATACAGTTTGCTCGACACCGCCGATGTCGTTGTCAAATCGTATCCTGCAAAGCGATTGCTCAAGCCAGGAGAAAGCGTGGTAAAAACAGAAATCCTGGAAACAGAAGGACTATCTGGCGGCGCGTACGATTTGCAAGTCGAGTTATTTGACCGCGGCACGCGCGAACACGTGCGGCACAAACGCAAAGTCTTCCTCCTTTCAGATGAAAATGAAAACCCACAATTGACCGAAGCGCAACAGGAGCAATTGCGATATTTTCAAACCATTCATCACATTGCGTCTGAAAGAGATCTCTCTATGTACGAATCTTTGCCAACACAGACATCAAAAATGAAATTTCTCCACGCATTTTGGAAAAAATTGGATCCAACTCCGGGCACGCCCTTAAATGAACGGCTTCAAGACCATATGAGTCGCATGAAATACTCCGATGATACGTTTACATCGCAGCCGGGCAAGCGGGGATCAGATACGGATCAAGGGCGCGTTTATATCAAATACGGGCCGCCAAACGAGCGCGACTATACCACATCGGTAGCTATGGGAAAAGCCATAGATACCTGGATTTACGAAAAGTCGGGACGGTATATCTTTGAATTTTTTGATCGCCGCGGAACCGGCGTTTACGAATTGGTACATTCGACCATGTCGGGCGAAATCTACAATCCCGAATGGCGAAGCACAGCATTTTAAAGGATATTGATGGATCCTCGATTTACACTGGAAAAAGGCCCGGGTATTTTTACGGGCAATGAACTGATTGTCAAGGGCAGCCTCGAAGGCGGCATGGGATTGATGACGGGATATCCCGGCTCGCCCGTGGCAGAAGTATTTGATGCAGCAGAGCGCATCCGCGAGTTGTTGGTGGAAAAAGGCGTGATGGTTCAAATTGCCAACAACGAGGCCCTGGGGGCTGCGCGTCTCAATGGGGCGCAGATGGAATCTATTCGCGCCATCGCGGTCATGAAAAGCGTGGGCGCGCATGTCGCTTCAGACGCGCTGGCACTGGGCAATATGGCCGGAACGGGTGAAGGCGCTGCTGCAGTTGCCGTATTCGGCGATGATACGTGGTCTGAGGGCACACAAGTACCCGCGGATTCTCGCTTTATCGCCAAACATTTGTACATGCCCATATTCGAACCCAGCACCTTTCAGGAAATGAAAGACTGGATCAAAGTCGCCTTTGAGTTGTCGGAAAAAACCCGGCTTTATATCGCCTACCTCGTGACATCCAACCAGGCAGATGGCGGGGGCACGGTCGAAGTACACGCAAACCAGTTTCCCGAAAAAACATTTAACCATCCCAGCCGCCTGGATCCACAGACGATTTCTCCAGATGATCGGGTGATCATTCCGCCACATACTGTGATAAAAGAAAAGGAGGTCCTCGAGCAGCGTTTTCCCAAGCTGCTCACCCTCGCAAAAGAATACGGGTTGAATCGAATTTTATATCGGCCAGACTCTGGCAAAAAGCGGATCGGCTTTGTCACCAGCAGTTTGGCCTATTGTTATTTGGAACACGCGCTCAATATGGTTGGGTTGGGGGGCAGCATTCCCATTTTGAAATACGGGATTACCTATCCAATTGATTCGGAAATTTTGCGCGAATTTACAAATATGGTCGATGAAATTTATGTGGTAGAAGAAAAACGCGGCTTTCTGGAAGAACAAATTGCCACTGCCTTGCAAAACCTGTATCAAGCCGGCGAAACAAATGCGTTCCGGATATGGGGCAAACGCTTTCCCTATGGACGCGGTTTTCCCGACAGTTGTGGCCTGAATCCGAGCATCACACTCAGTGTGCTGGCTCCAGTGTTGAAATCGCTCGACGATCCCACAGTACCCGTAGATACCGAGCGCATTGATGCTATTGTCGCCTTGATGGCTCAGACAGAAACTTATGACCTGAACGCATCGGTTCGCACACCCTCGTTTTGCCCGGGCTGCCCGCACCGAGATTCAGCCAGTGTGCTGGACAAGATGATTGACGATTTTCAAGATGGCGATTACATGCAGCGCAAGCACGGCACAGATTCGATGGATCTGATTTTTCACGGAGATATCGGATGTTATTCCCTATTGAAATACGAGCCATTTAACCGGCTGATGCACAATTTGTCTGGAATGGGGCTCGGTGGTGGCACGGGTGCCGGTATCGATCCTTTTATCGACAACAAACAACTCGTATTCATGGGCGATTCGACATTTTTCCACAGCGGAATGGCGGCGATTTCCGATTCGATCAAACACGGGCAAGATATTACCTATGTCATCTTAGACAATAAAACCACGGCAATGACGGGGCATCAGCCCACGCCAGGAGTAGATATTGACCTGATGGGACGTCCGACCTTTGCTCAGGATATCGAACAGGTCGTGAGCGGTTTGGGGGGCGGCACAAATGGTCCGGTGATGGTCGCCCGCATGAATCCAGAAAATCGGGAGGCGTATCGCGATGTCCTGGAACAAGCACTTATAGAAGACGGCGTCAAAATTGTCATAGCCGACAAAGAGTGCGGCATCACATATCACCGCCGCGTGCGCGCAGAGCAGATCCAAACCGTTCGAGAAAAGGGATTTCTGTCGGAAGAGACCCACATCAACATCACGCCAGAGGTCTGTGAATATTGTCTGGAATGCACGCAAGCAACCGGATGTAGCGGCTTGACCGTAGAAGAATCGCTTCACGGTCCAAAGGTCGCGACCGATCTGTCTTTGTGCGTTGCAGATGGCGCGTGTACAAAAGTCGAAGTTGCAAATGGCGATAAAACGTGTCCCTCTTTTGAACATCTGACAATTCACCGATCACGCGCGCCCGAGGTGCAAACCGAGTCGATTGATCTATCGGATATTCCCGAACCCAAATCCCGCGACTTTGATACAGCGTGGTACGCGTATGTGGCCGGCGTAGGCGGCATGGGCATCAATACCATTTCTGCGATTATCGCCGTTGCAGGCGCAAAGCAGGGATACACCGTGCGCTTCACCAACAAAAAAGGACTGGCTATCCGCAATGGCGGCGTGTATTCACACGTCAGTTTTACCAAAGACGAGCGGGTAATTTCGCAATTGACGCCCTACGGGCATGCAGACTTGCTGTTGGGATTGGATATTCTGGAGGCCGTGCGCGGGTTAGATCCAAATGGAACCGGCCGCGTGGGCAGCCCTCAGCGCACCACAGCCGTCGTGGAAACCGGCAAACGCGAAACCATTTTGTCGATGATAGGACGAGACGATTTTGATACGGATCATCTGGAGGATATGTTGCGGCGTTATACCAATCCCGACACGTATTTTGGGATGGACCTCGGCGAAATATCCGAACGGTATTTGGGCAATAAAATCTATGCCAATAGCATATTGTTGGGCGCGGCATTTCAACGGGGCGCACTGCCCCTTACGCTGGAAAATATCCAGTGGGCGATGAAACAAAATATCAAATCGAATGAACTCGAAGCCAATCTCAAAGCATTTGAGATGGGGCGCAAAGCCGCGCTGGATCCCGATGCATTTTTCAAGCCCAAACTCGTAACCACATACAGGGGCCTCATTGACGACAAAGCGGAAATTTTGACAAAAACGCGGGGCGACAAATTGGCCGAGACCTATCGCGTCCTCTCAGAGACAGTCGCCGACTGGTCTCTTTCCGACGCGACAAAATTGCAATTCGCCCTCGGCGTTTACGATCTCATTCAATGGGGCGGCATCGAATACGCACAGTCTTATATCGTCCGCGTAAAAAGGATTTACGACCGCGATAATGCCCAACATCAGTATCGCGCAACCGATGCTGTCGTGCGCTTTCTCGCCCGCGTGATGGCCTATAAAGACGAAATCTATGTGGCTCATCTATTGACGAGCGAAGAAAAGTACCGCCGCGATCGCACGCGTTATGATGTCGATCCCAGTCGCGGCGACCGGATTTCTTACAGACATCTAACCCGGCCGCATTTCACCGTCCTGGGACTGGACATCAAATTCGATATTCAAACCCGCGACTGGATGCTCAATCTCATGAAGCGCGCGCGTTTTTTACGCAGGTTACCGGCCTGGCATCGCGAAGAAAAAAACTATCGCGATTGGTATATTGATCTCGTAGATAATTTTGATTTTGACAGTACAGAGCGATATGATACTTATGTAAAAGCACTGCGCCTCCCCGACGATGTGCGGGGCTACCGCGAGGTGATCTGGCCCAAAATGGCCGCTGCCAGAGAAATGGCGAACTACTGGCTCAACGGCAAAGGAACGCCCCCCAAACTCGACCGCGAGGTTCTCGATATCGAGCCTGTGGTTGAAAACGCTTAGACTGTCTGCCAACCCTCAGCCTCTAACGCAAAACGAGATTTTCTTGAAACAAACGATCTGGTTGGTTATATTCCACATTCGCAATTTTCTGAACAGAACGCATACTTATAAGGAGGATGTATTTTGAGCACCAATGACTGGAGAACACACAACGAATCGGGCAGCAAGCGCGTAGTCGTAACCAAAGAATTGCCTGGCGACCGTTGGCTTGAGATTCTCACGGCCGCTGACTGCCGCATAGAGATTGGCACATCAACGGAAATTTTGAGTGTCGAAGAGATCGCAGACAAAATCGGCGATCAATGCGATGGCGTAATCGGACAGTTGACGGAAAAGTGGGGAGAAGAACTATTCACCGTCCTCAAGAACGCAGGTGGCAAAGCGTATTCCAACTATGCTGTGGGATACAATAATGTGGATGTTGGCATAGCGACAAAATACGGCATACCAGTGGGCAATACCCCGGGCGTATTGACCGAAACCACCGCGGAAATGGCCATCTCCCTCACCTTTTCAGCGGCGCGTCGGGTAATCGAAGCCGATGCTTTTATGCGCGCCGAAAAATATCACGGCTGGTTGCCCACGCTTTATCTGGGTGAATTGATGACCGGGAAAACAGTCGGCGTAATTGGCGCTGGTCGCATCGGCTGTGCGTATGCCAAAATGATGTCCGAAGGGTTCAAGATGAACGTGGTCTATTTTGACCCATATCCCAATGAATACATGGAAAATTATATCGCGGCTTATGGCGAATTCTTAAAAGCTCAGGGCGATGAACCCGTAACCTGCCGGCGTTTGGACTCGGTCGAAGACGTATTGAGGGTTGCAGACGTGGTGAGCTTGCACCCGCTATTGGATGACACCACCTTCCACTTGATGAATACCGAGCGTCTTTCACTGATGAAGGACAATGCGATTCTCATCAACGCCAGCCGAGGCCCGGTCATTGACGAAGTCGCCCTGGTCGAACACTGCAAAACCCATCCCGATTTCAAAGTCGGCCTCGATGTGTTTGAAGACGAACCCCTGATGAAACCCGGGCTTAAAGAGTTGCCCAATGTGGTCATTGTGCCACATATTGCATCGGCGACCATCTGGACCCGTTCGGGAATGGCCACTTTGGCGGCCTCAAATGTGGCTGGTGTTCTGAATGGATATGGCGCGTGGCAAGACCCGGATGATGTCTTGCCCTTCCTCGGCGACAATCCCCCACAGGCAGCCCCCAGTATTGTCAATGCAAGTGAAGTCGGGCTTCCCGCTTATGCATAACAAACACTGGTATTAATCCAAAACGAGTCGGTTGCCCATGTGATCGACTCGTTTTTTTATTGAGTTTTTATATGGCTATTGGAAACAGCAGGCGATTTTCAATCGCGCCCATGATGGATTGTACAGATCGGCACGAGCGGTATTTTTTGCGCCTGATCACCAAACGGGTTTTGCTATACACCGAAATGGTTGCCACCGGCGCAATCATACACGGCGACCGCACGCGTTTATTGGGATTTGATCCGATTGAACACCCCATAGCACTGCAATTGGGCGGAAGCGACCCCGCCGACCTCGCACAGTGCGCCAAAGTAGGTGAAGACTGGGGATATGATGAGATCAATCTAAATGTGGGATGCCCCAGCGACCGCGTGCAATCAGGACTTTTTGGGGCGTATTTGATGAAAGACCCCGAACGGGTGCACGATGGTGTAAGCGCAATGCGCGACGCGGTAAATATTCCCGTAACCGTGAAAACGCGAATTGGCGTTGACAACCGCGATTCTTACGAAGAACTGGTCCATTTTGTCCAGACCGTTGCCGAATCGGGATGCCATATCTTTGCGTTTCACGCCCGCAAAGCATGGCTTCAGGGCCTGAGCCCCAAAGAAAACAGAGAAATTCCCCCATTGTCTTACGACATAGTCTATCGCATCAAACGCGACTTTCCAGATCTGGATATCGTGATCAACGGGGGGATTACATCGCTCGACGAAGCCGCCGAACATCTGGCGCATGTCGATGGCGTGATGGTTGGGCGAGAAGCCTATTCAAACCCCTATTTTCTATCCGATGCCGACCATCGATTTTTTGGCGAAACACGTCCAATACCATCTCGGCATGAAATTCTGCACGCGTATTTGCCATACATTTCCCGCCAACTCAAACGCGGTACGCGCTTGCACCATATAGCGCGACATCTCATAGGGCTATTTACCGGTGTACCGGGTGCAAAAGCCTGGCGGCGATACATCAGCGAAAACGCATACAAAAAAGATGCGGGCATCGAAGTATTAGAGGCCGCGGGAGAACTCGTTGACTCACCCGAGCACATTTACTCCTTAGCTTCGAGTTGATCCACCAGACGGATGGAATGGATGACATCTCGCAGGTCGTTGTGAGGCACCTCGTTTTTATTGATACAATCGACAAAATGCTGGTGCATCGTCAAAACGCCCTCGTAACTGGCGACATCTTCCTCCTCCCCACCATCAATCTCCCATCCCCCCAGGGTACGCACCTGATTGTCTTCGTGAATCTCGATCTCCTGGGGAATCTTCATATAACACCCAATACCCACGCCGTGCAGTTCAGAACGCAACACGCGCCCACCAGAAGCGCGATTGCCCAAAATGACACCAGTTGCATTATTCTCAAAGCGTATGAGAGCCGTGTAATTATTATAGCTCTCCCCACCAAATTTGTCCTGATAGGCGGACACCTCCACGGGTTCACTCCCGGCCATATAGCGCGTGAGATCGACAATATGGCAGACATCATTCCACAATGTAGAAGTAAATTCTTTGCCATCGCCACCGAGCATCTGTTTGTTAAATGTCGTAACAATGGATGAAACGGGACCTTTTTCTGCCACGAGACGCATGGCCTCGCGCGTAACCGCTGTATAACGCCGCTGAAACCCAACCATAGCGAACACATTATTGGACACAGCCGCTTCGAGCAATTGCTCGGTCTCTTCGAGATTCGCGCCGGGTGGTTTTTCAATAAAAATGTGTTTGCCAGCATTCATGCAATCAATAGCCGTCTGCAAAATCCATTTTTCATTCATAACGCAATAGATCACATCGAGGTCGGCTTCGCCGAGCATCTTCTTGTGATCTGTATATACTTGCGGAAACTCGTATTTTTTTGCAACCTGATCCAGGCGGTCCTCATCGAGTTCGCAAACCGCGCACATCTCGACATCACGCTCCAAGCGATGAACATTTGGATAATGCGCGCCCTGACTGCGGCCCCCAGCTCCGATAAATCCGGCTTTTAACATGTGACCTCCAAAAGTAGTTGGTAAATAAAAAGTGAGACGTATTTATGCTTGCTGTGATAAACAATGTCAAGTCGATTGTTGAGCGGATGTGAGAGCACTTTGATATTTCGTCTATTGGAGCTATAATTGTTTTAACCGGGACAAGGAG
>JAPPIE010000055.1:9595-10901 GCA_028874765.1 Gemmatimonadota bacterium | reverse complement strand
GGCAGACGAATGGATTGGCTGTGCGCTGGATAAAATTCACGATCCGGAATCCGACCTGTTCTACTGGGGCGGCCATACCAGTTACGATCTCTTAACAGACGCGCCAGTACTGGGCAATCACGAAATGAAGTGCGTCTATCCGCATTATGCGTACCTCTATAAAGTTCATCCCGAACGCATGTGCCGCTTTATCAAAGCCGTCTGGCACGCGCATATCTGGGATTGGCCCACCTTGCTCTTTAACCGACACGGAATCTACGAAGCGTGGAAAGAAAAGTGGGATGTGGAATTTGAAGGAAGCCCATTGCCAATTGTGGAAAATACCGCGCTCTCCTTTGTCAACACGGGAAGCGATTTAATCCTGAGCGGGGCAATGCTACACGCACTCTCAGGCGATGAAACGCCCTTGAGATGGGCAAAACATCTACTTTCCCGATACGATCAAATTCGACACCCCGAGGTGGGATTGGCGGGATATCAGTTTAATCACCGCGACCCCTGTCGGGTCCGGGAGTCGTTCAAACCGCCGTTTAGCGAACGGACAGATATCAACGAAGTAACAGTTATCACCAACGGCGTGATCCAGGTTCGATACGGACGAGCCGCCGTCACCTTTCTCAACGCCGCGGAAATCCTGGGCAGTGAAAAAGGCAAAGCATTTCTCGATGTGGTAACCGCGGATTTAGAAGCCCTGGCAACCCACTGTTATAATATCGACGACCACAGCTTTTATCCCGCAATCAATGACGGCACCCGCCTCTATCCAGAAAATAGCAATGAAGGAATCGGCTATTGTCCGCCCACAAAACTGAGAAAAGTCCCTGCAAATGGACTGATGTTCTTATCTTACGCGCGGGCATACCATCTGACCGGCATTGATCGTTTTCGAGAAATGGCTTTTTCCTTAGCCCAGGGGATGGGCTGGGGCGACTTAAACGCGCCTGTGGATTTTGGAACTGGTGGTTCGCCTGCAAGTGATGAAGCGTGGGTAAACAAAGGGCAAAACGACGCCTGTGCATTATTCGGTTTATTAGAACTCCACTCGGCAACAGGCGATAATGCGCTACTGCAATCCGCCACCTCTCTCGGAGAACAATTGCTGCGGCAATATCAGGTGAATGGCCTGATTGTCTCAGATAGTCGGGAAGGCGAAACGAATATCGATACCGCGCTACCACTCGCACTATTGCATCTGGAAGGTGCAATACAGGGGGATCGCTCATCGCTGCCCGATTTTTATCCGAACAACACCTACTTCGATCCCAAAATTGTAATTCGCCGCTGGGAAGAAGAAGGTCGATAAACA
>JAPPIE010000055.1:0-9495 GCA_028874765.1 Gemmatimonadota bacterium | reverse complement strand
CTACTTCGATCCCAAAATTGTAATTCGCCGCTGGGAAGAAGAAGGTCGATAAACAACAGGAGGTCCACCATGAAAGCTGCTGTTTTGCGCGAAGCACATCAGCCGATAAGTGTAGAAGACGTCGCAATTGCCGACCCAATCGGACGCGAAGTCTTAATTCGCACCGCCGCCGCGGGGGTCTGTCACAGCGATGTTCATTATCAGCAAGGGCATTATACCTGCGAGCTACCTGCCGTACTCGGCCACGAATCAGCGGGTATTGTAGAGGCAGTCGGGCCAGACGTGACCTATGTGAAACCCGGCGACCATGTAATCACCTGTCTATCGGTCTTTTGCGGACATTGTCGCTACTGCACCACCGGGCGTCCAAATCTATGTGAAGACAGAGAATCGACCCAGCGCAAAGAGACAGATAAACCGCGCCTGTCCCAGGATGGTCAAGCGTTCTTCCAATTTGCAAACCTCGCCTCTTATGCAGAACAGTTGTTGGTACACGAAAATGCAGTATGCAAAGTCCGCGAAGACATGCCGCTGGACAAAGCTGCCCTGATCGGATGTGGCGTAACAACCGGTGTTGGCGCCGCGCTCAATACCGCCAAAGTAGAACCGGGCAGCACAGTTGCCGTTGTCGGATGTGGTGGCATTGGCCTGAGTGCTGTACAGGGTGCGCGAATAGGTGGCGCAGGGCGTATTATTGCAGTAGATACCGTCTCTTCCAAACTGCAACTGGCCCGAGAATTGGGTGCAACAGACCTGGTCAATGCCAACGATGGCGACCCCGTTGAGCAAATAATGGATCTGACCGGCGGAAAAGGCGTGGCCAACTCTTTTGAAGCCGTGGGATTGAAACAGACTGCGGAACAGTGTTTTTACATGCTCGAAGAAGGCGGCACCGCCACGATAATTGGCATGATTCCCCAGGGCGTTAAAATTGAACTTACAGGACACAACTTTTTGCGCGAGCGCAAAATTCAGGGATCGAGCATGGGATCCAATCGCTTTCGCGTAGATATGCCGCGGTATGTAGATATGTATCTCATGGGCAATCTCAAACTCGACGAAATGATCTCACACAATATATCCCTGAATGACATCGACAATGCGTTCAAGGCCCTGATCGCGGGCGGAGTCGCCCGGCAGATCATCATATTTGATGTTTGAGGGACACGCAATGAATACCGATCTAAACCGAATCCGCAGAGACGGCTGGACCGTAATAGAAGGCGTAATCCCAGAAGATGAGGTAAATGCAATACGCGATCACGTATGGCATTCGACCGGGACACACGGCAGAGCGAAGGCTGCAAAAGAGGGTATCGGACACGTGCCTGGATTTATACGCTATGACCAGTCCCTCGCGCCCTATCTCGCAGACGCAAGGCTGATGGCTATCCTCGAAGCACTTTTGGGCTCCTTTGTCAAAGTGTCTTATGTCTCAGCGACCATCAATCGCCGGGGCAATCCACGGGGCAGATGGCATGCAGACTGGCCGTTTAATCAGATCAACGCCTCACATGTGCTTGCACCTTATCCAGATGCGGTAATGCATCTCACAACCCTGTGGATGTTATCTCCTTTTACCCATGAGAATGGCGGCACATTGATCGTGCCGGGCAGCCACCGATGGTCGAATAATCCAACCGGAAATATCGACGTGGATCCGCTCGCGCCTTATTCAACCGAAATGAATGCAACGGGTCCAGCGGGAAGTGTCCTCGTGCTGGACAGTCGGATATGGCACGCAACCGCCCCCAATCAATCGCAAGAGGACCGGGTATCCGTTGTCGTTCGCTACGCCCCCTGGTGGTTGAACACGCGCGTATTGATGCCGGGATCTGAAGAACGCAAAATGATGGTGGATGAAACCGGCTTGACCGACAACGACCAGGAACCAGTACCGCGCCAGGTTTACGAGGAATTGCCAGAAAACGCAAAACCCCTGTTCCGACACTGGATAAGCGAGGAAAAAAAATGAGCACCGTCACCGAACAACATATCCAACAGTATCGAGAAGAAGGATACTGCCATGTGGAGGGATTGATCCCCGCCGAACTCATGGCGAACGCCTGGGCGCGAGTACGGGAAATAGTAGATCATCCACCCGATTGGAAAAAGGGCAGATTTCAAGTTCTCAATCCCGAAATATATCGCGCCACATCAGGCGATCCAGTACCCAAGGGCATTCAACGTCCGGGCCTGGAAGAAGAGGTATTTGCCACAGTCGCAGAACACAGCAACATGGCAAAGGCAATGGCGGGAGTTTTGGGCGGCGACGTGGAACTCTTCACAGATCAGATAGGGGTTAAACACGGATGGATTGACACTGAGCAAGGTGGATGCAGTTATTTTCACCAAGACTCGTGGTACTGGAAAATCAATCCCGAATTGGGTTGCAACTGCTGGATCCCGATGCAAGAAGTGGGAAAGAACGCCATCGCATTATCGGTCATGCCGCGCAGCCATATCGGCTGGGAACTCGTACCGCACGAATCTTATTACGACGACCCGCCGATGTACAGAAAATCCCGTGTGAATGGCGACGAAACCCATGAACCGTTTAAGCGCCACCGCATCCCCCTGGGTCAGATCGATTACTCCGATGAAGTCCTGGTCGAAATGAAACCGGGCGACGGTCTCTTCTTCACAAATTACACCTGGCATCGCAGCGAGCCAAATCGCACGGGTAACTCAATGGCATTTTACGCGATTGCATATCAGTTAAAAGATCGGATTTCAAAATCTTGAATAGCTTGGAAAGGAAAAAAGCATGGCGCGTGTTGGGTTGATCGGTGTCGGAGATATGGGCAGCGGGATGGCTGCAAACATCTTGAAGAACGGCCATGAGCTTGTCGTATATGATTTGCGCCCCGAACAATTGAATCCATTTGTCGAGCAGGGAGCTTATGCAGCCAAAAATGTTGGCGAAGTGGGTGAACGTGCGGACTTCGTGTTCGTCATGGTCATGAACGGCGACCAAATTAAAGCCATCTTAAACAATGGTCTGTTGAACAGCATGAAACCGGGATCGACATTCATCTGTACAGCAACCATATTGCGGTCGGAATTGGTCGAAATCGCGCAATCCTTAAAAGAGAGAGAGATTCGCGTCATAGACGCCCCGGTAAGCGGTGGCGCACCCGGCGCAGCGGCTGGCACACTGACAATGATGGTAGCGGCACAGCGAGATATTTTTGAAGACGCCAGAGAAGTTCTCAACGCAGTCGGAGAAAATATCTACCACGTCGGCGAAGAAATCGGAGCCGGACAAACCGTGAAAGCGTGTCTGGCCGTCTTGACGGGCGTAACCTATGCGGGCATCTTCGAAACCCTATCACTGGGCGTAAAAGCCGGCGTAAAACCCGAGACCCTCTACGAAGTCATCAACACGAGTGTGGTCGGCAGCTTTTTATTTCGGGACACAACGCAAAACATCATGGAACGAAATTTCGCGGGCCAAAGTCGCATTGGCACAATGTACAAAGACCTCGGAATCGCAAAAACACTGGGACGCGAATGCGGCGTGCCCCTCTTCACACTCTCATCGGCTGCGGAGTGGTTTCAAGCGGGCATCAGCGTAAACCCCGAAGAAGCGAACTGGGCAATCATCAAAATTTTCGAAAACATGCTGGATATTGAAGTGAAAAGTGAAAAGTGAAAAGTCAGGAACTTACTTGTGAAACTCGGTGTAATTACAGATGGAATCAGCAGAGATTTTGAACACGCGTTGAATGTCATGGCAGAATACGGACTGAGATATCCAGAACTCCAGTTTGTATGGGATCGGGAAGTAGGAGATCACGACGCTGAACAAGTGGCACGCATAAAGACACTACTCAATCAGCACGACATGGAAGTCTCCTGCATCTCGCGGCACAACTTTGGCGGCTTACCCGTATTGCAAACCGAAATAGGAGATGCCGCATTTGAAGATCATGTATCGGGATTGCGGCGGTGCATTGCCCTTGCCAAAACCCTCGGAACAAATATCATCAGAATTATGAGTTGTAAAAAAGAAATGATACTATTTGGATACAACGGCGCAGAAGATTGGATTGTAACGGCCGGTGCATGGGACAAACTGGTAAAATTAATGGCCGTACCCGTCCAAATAGCCGAAGAAGAAGGCGTAACACTCGTCGTTGAAACGGGTAATAATGCCATGATAACATCGGGCTTTCTGGCGCGAAAGTTGATCGACGAATTGGGTAGCTCCCACCTCAAACTCCTGTGGGACATTCCCAATACGATGTATTGTACAGACATCCCCTTTCCCGATGCCTACAATGAAATTCGCGATTACATCGGCCATATCCACATCAAAGACGCAAAAGCCGATATATCGCGTGCGACCGTTGGATTCTATCCCCTGAGCGAAGGCGACGTGGGACCATATCTGGAACCCATTGCAAACGCGCTCAAACGCGACGGATATGCGGGCGCAATCTCTTACGAAAGCGTCTATCGCCCCAAAGGCGGCACATTTGAAGATGGATTCAGGACGAGCGTTGCGAAATTTGTGGAAATTTTCAGTTGAGGAGACCCACCATGGCAGATCCAATGCGGTTATTGAATGATGGTGAAGTACAGCGATTTATCGTGGATGGATGCCTGACAGTCCACGCGGATTATCCGCCCTCATTCCACGCAAATATCTATGATCAAATTGAGACTGTCTTTGAAAAAGAAGGCAATCCCGGCAATAACATCTTGCCCCGGATACCGCAAATCGGGCAGGTGTTTGAACACCCCAACGTAAAAGGGGCACTCACCAGCTTGCTCGGACCGGGATACATTTTGAACCCCCATCGACATTGTCACCTGAATCCCCCGGGACGAAATGGACAGCGATGGCACAAAGACTGTTATGTATATGATCACAACTTGCGACACCCGAAATTCTACTGGCTACTCGCTTTTTATTTTCCACAGGACACCACTGAGGATATGGGACCTTCGGGCGTATTGCCCGGCATGCAAATATACAAAACCATCAGCGATGTAGATCCCGCACAAACAAAAGAAAAAACCCGCGCATTTTGTGGACCTGCGGGCACTGTAGCTCTAATCCACTTCGATTCCTGGCACCGGGCAACCGAAAATATAAGCACCAAAAATCGGTACATGCTGAAATTCCAATTTGCGCGCACACGGGAACCGCAAAAACCCACATGGAATCATCAGAGCCGCGTATGGTCTCCCGGCATTGAAGACAAGCATCCAGCCATATCAAAAAACGTATGGAACTGGATGTGCGGAAACGCACAAAAAGAACGCGAGACACCAGAGAGCAATCTAAAAAATTGGATTTCAATCTTAAAGAACGGATCGGAATGTGACCGATTGGACGCAGCGTATAAACTCGCTGAATTCGGCGCAGAAGCCGTACCTGAGCTCATCGCCGCCATGCGAGAAGAAACACTCGCGACAATTGAAGAAACAGAAGCAAAAACACCGGACAATGCCCATGGAACAAATCCCACGAGTGGATGCGCGGCTCTATCCCTCTCATTCATAGGAGAACCCGCAGTCGCCGCCCTGACAAAAACATTATCAGACGATCACTGGTGGATACGAGCGGTTGCTGCCAATATATTGGGACATATCGGATCAAATGCGGTTGCATCTGCGCCCGCATTGAGAAACGCGATAAAAGACAATCACTGGTGGGTACGCCGCAATGCAATCGAAGCTCTGGGCGCAATCGGCAATTTTTCCCCAGATCTACGCTCTGATCTGACACAGGTACTCGGCGATGAAGACTACCGCGTGCGTCGCAACGCAGCCCTCACCCTCGCAAAATTCGGAGAATCGGGCGACATTGCAGTTGAATCACTGGCAACAATGCTCGAAGACGAAAACCGCTACAACCGCTTTTACGCTACTTATGTATTGCAGCAAATCGACACACCTGCTGCACGAGATATTTTGTTTCACACTCTATTTAATTCCCGGTGGTGTCCCATCACCACAAAAGACAATATGTACTGAGCTCCCCACCTGCTCCCCTGGAAAAAAAGATGCGGAATTTTTATTTTTTATTACATTATGTATAAGTAAGTAAGTTCTTACTTGGAGCCAGATGCCTCAGCACGGGCGGGCACAGGGGCACCGCCCCTACATACCTCTATTCCTATCTCCGTAGCGAAGCATTGAATAATAACCACCGATCACCGGCTCCCAACACTATCCAGGAGCAAAAATATGATCAGAGCGTGCTTGCTTGGGCTTATCTGTATAGCGATTTGCGCGCCGTCGGCTAATAGTGATGACACAGCCGGTATTGTCAAAGAAATCACGGGCGATCTCGCTTATGTATCTGGACTCAACGGGGCGGCGACCCTGGGAAGCCAATTGCAGATGGACAATGGGTCAACGCTTCAGGTCATCAAAAAACTCGACGACGACGTACTCGTAGCGCGCGTAGTCGAAGAAAACGGCTCACCCGTAAAAGTATCGGATCGCATTCGCGTTGTCACCACACAGACTTCTGACGATGCACCGCGCGCTGTTTATGCCACCCGCGTAGATAAAGGCCCCAAAATGGACGGGCGTTTGGACGACCCTGCGTGGCAGAATGCAAAACCCATCGAGGGATTTGTCCAGCGCGATCCGGGCTACTGGGTGCCGAGCACCGAACGCACCACAGCCCGCATTGTTTACGACCAGAGAAAAATCTATTTCGGATTTGAATGTTTCGATTCCGAGCCACAAAAAATCGTGGCAAATAACATGCGACGCGATTCCGAAGTATGGGGCGATGACAATGTGCAAATCCTTCTGGACACTTATAACGACCGTCAAACCGGGGCGTTCTTCTTCGTCAACTCCCTCGGCGCAAAACGCGACCTGATCCTATCGCGGGAAGGCCGCACCTACAACGATGATTGGGATTGTATCTGGGAAGCCAAAGGCCACCGGCACGACAAAGGATGGTCGGTTGAGGTGGCGATTCCATTCGATCAACTGCGCTTTAAAGAAGAAGATGATGCGGTATGGGGTATTAACCTCGCGCGATTTATTGCCCGCAAAACCGAATCGACAGCACTGATGATCGGACAAAGATCGACATCGCCAACACAGCGCTATCGCACAACAGACCTCGCAGAACTCAGAGGGCTAAAATCCTTAAAGACCCGCCGCGTATTTCAGATCAAGCCATACATTTTGCCCGGCGCGCTAAAAGATTTGCAGGCGGATGATACATCTGTACAAGAGACCTTTGAATCGGGTGTGGATCTGCGATATGGCCTCACGTCCAACATGATACTGGACCTGTCTTATAATACCGATTTTGCCCAGGTTGAAGGAGACCAGGAGGAAGTAAACCTGACGCAATTCTCACAATTCTTTCCCGAAAAGCGCGAATTCTTCCTGGAGGGATCCAATCTCTTTGACTTTGGCGAAGCCGCCACGAGACGCGGCGGGGACAGCCGACCACCTACTATTTTATTTTATAGCCGGCGAATCGGCCTGGAATCGGGGGAACCCGTACCCATTCTATTGGGCAGCAAACTGGCGGGCAAAGCCGGCAAGACGAGCATTGGCGCATTGAATGTATTGACGGACTCCAAAACGCTTCACGATGATACATTTGTCCAGCGCAGCAATTTCTCGGTCTTGCGCCTGAAACACGACGTGATAGCGCGATCAAATATCGGTGCCATTGTCGTGAACAAACAAACCCCTGTTCCGGACTCAGGTTGGGACCAATACAACCGCGCTGCCGGCCTTGATTTCAGTTTCTCGCCATCCAATGCCCTCAATTTTCAGGGATTTTACGCGCAAACCTGGGATTCTGCTGAAGACGCGCCGACAGGGGCTGCGGGATTTTTACAGGCTACCTATTCGGGGGGTATTTATTCCAGCACGCTAAAATACGTCGATATTGGAGAGTATTTTCTACCCAAAGCCGGGTTTGTCAACCGCCGCGCGGGATTGAAGAGGCTTCGGCGATACGAAGCACAATTCAGAGCGCGAATACCCGCCAACACGGATCTCATTCGCTATATATCCACAGGACCGAGGTTCAGGCTCTTTACAGATCCCAGTGACCCAACAAATAAAGTCAAATTCTGGGACTTGCAGGTGGCTACTTACACGCGGTTCAATGCTGGAGACTGGTATCGGGTCGAATTTATGCAAACACACGACGTGGTCGAGCGCACGTTCAAACCATCAAAAAAACGACCAGATATAATCATCCCACACGGCACATACAATTTTACAAAATTCAGAACCGGTCCCTATCCGAGCCGCTCGCGAAAAGTCCGCCCCGAGTTCGACATCGAAATCGGCAACTATTACACGGGCAAGCGATATAAACTTTCACTCGAAAACAGCTACAGACCTTCGGGAAAACTTTCGATTGAAACAGATTACGAAGTCAACTGGCTGCGCTTGCCCCAGGGCAACTTCAATATTCAGGTCTTGAGCAACCGCTTGATCTATTCATTTTCCACGGACTTTTATGTCAAACTATTCGCCCAGTGGAATAATGACCGCGAACAGGCCAGTGTAAACGTATTGCTGAATTACCGCTTCCGCCCCGGCAGTGATATCTACTTTGTCTATGACCAGGGCTTTGATGTGACTTACGACCATAACCTGGATGACCGGGATGTCTTGCGACAATGGAACGAAAGAAATCGGGCCGTTCTCGTAAAAGTCTCATACATGCTGGGGATGTAACCCCTCTCCCATAGTACAAAAAAAAGACCGGACAAAGCGTCCGGTCTTTTTTTTATCCGCGACCAATATAAGGCATCTTGGTCGCCATAATCGTCATAAACTGAACATTTGCATCTAACGGAAGACTCGCCATATTGAGCACAGCTTTTGCAACGCCCCTGACATCCATCGTGGGTTCTACCAGAGTAGATCCATTGGCTTGCGGAACGCCCCCTTTCATGCGCTCGGTCATATCGGTCGCTGCATTGCCAATATCGATTTGCCCGCAGGCGATATCGTATTTGCGCCCATCGAGCGAAGCGGATCTGGTCAGACCGGACACCGCGTGTTTGGTCGCCGTATAAGGCGCGGAATTTGGACGGGGAACATGCGCCGATATCGACCCATTATTGATGATCCGCCCGCCCCGGGGCGTCTGGTCTTTCATAATTTTAAATGCCTCCTGAGTACACAGAAAGACACCCGTTAAATTGGTATTGACCACCGTTTGCCATTGCTCAAAAGTCAAATCCTCGAGATTGACGCCAGGCGCGCCCACACCCGCATTGTTAAAAAGCACATCCAGACGTCCAAATTTCTCTTTTGTCCGTGCAAAAAGATTTGCCACAGACGCTGGATCGCCAACATCTGTCGGCACAACAAGCGTTTTTGAATCATCTACACCCGCTTCACTTACCGTGGCATTCAAAGTTTCTTCCCGTCGTCCTGCCAGGGTCACAGAATATCCCGCATCCAAAAAGGCAAGCGTGGTATATTTCCCAATCCCGCTGCCCGCGCCAGTGACAATTGCAACTTTGCTACTCATAG
>JAPPIE010000046.1 GCA_028874765.1 Gemmatimonadota bacterium | reverse complement strand
TTCCACCGCATCGGCAACCGCCTCGATAAACACGGGATCGCTATTCATCATCTCTGTGCGCGCCAGGCGAATCCCGCATCTTTGTGCAATCTCCTGGCAACCGATATCGATATCGTAAAGCACCTCAACGTGATCGCACACAAAACCAATAGGCGCAACCAGAACATCGCGATAATTGCCAGAAGCCAGTGCCGGAATCACATCTTCAATCTGCGGACCCAACCAGGGCTCGCCCGTATGTGCCGCACTCTGATATGAAAACATCCAATCCACCGGACCCAATTGATCCACAATCGCCTGTGCATTGCGCTTTAATTCATCGTCATAGGGATCGCCCATCTTCAACAACCGCGCCGGCAAACTATGCGCCGAAAAAACCACCTTTGCCTTCCGCCTCGCATCCTCTGGAAACTTCTCCAACCCCGCCCGTACCTTTGCCGCCTGCGCCTCGATCAACCGGGGCTGATCGCACCACGAATTGACATAGACAAACTCAATATCACTCCCCACCTCTTCCTGCGCATCCTCGACCTTCTGCTGATACAGCCCAATACTCATCCGCGAATAATGCGGCGCCATCACAATGCCCACAGCCTTCTCAACACCATCCGCCTGCATCTTCGCCACCGCCTCCACAATCCGCGGCTTCCAGTGACGCATCCCCGTATAAGCCTTCACATCCCGCCCGCGCTTTTTCAACGCCGCCTCGACATGCCCTGCCTGCTCAAACGTGCGGTCATTCAGCGGCGACTTGCCACCAATCTGCGCGTAGCGACTGCGAAACTCCGCCACAAATTCTGGCGACATCGGCCTCCCACCCCGAATATCGCTCAAATAAGCTGCCATATCATCCAGCGAATCGGGGCTGCCATAAGCCATTAAAAGCACACCAATTATTTTCTCATCGCGCCGTATATTCATGCACAAAATCAACCAATCTCCGCACATTCTCCACAGGTGTGCGCTGTAAAATCCCATGCCCCAAATTAAAAATATGCCCCGACTTACCCTTCACCGAATCCAATATCCGCCCCGTCTGCCGCTCTATCTCCTCAAAAGGCGCGAACAACACAACGGGATCCAGATTGCCCTGCACACCCACATCATCGCCCAAACGGCGCCACGCCACATCTATATCAATGCGCCAATCAACGCCAATAACATCGCCCCCCGCCTCTTTCAACAACTCGAGAATACCCGACGTACCCGTACCAAAATGAATAAGCGGCACATCCACCTCTTCTTTCGCAATCGCAATCGCCTTCTGCGAATGCGGCAACACGTACTCGCGATAATCCGCCGGACTCAACGCCCCGACCCAGCTATCAAACACCTGCAACACCCCGGCACCCGCCCGGACCTGCGCGATGAGATAATCGCCAATCGCCGTCGCCATCATATCCATCAAACGATGCCATTGCGCCGGCTCGCCGTACATCAACCCCTTGGCAATCTCGTAATTGCGCGACGAACCGCCCTCCACCGCATAACAAACCAGCGTAAAAGGCGCACCCGCAAAACCAATCAACGGAACGCGACCATTGAGTTCCGAGACAGCCATCCGAATAGCATCACTCGCATAAGGCATCGCCTCCTCGGCGGGTCTCACGATCAACGCATCGATATCCACCACCGTGCGAATCGGATTGTGAATAACCGGACCCTCGCCCTTTACATAATCCAGATCCAAACCCATCGACTCGAGAATCGGCAACAAATCCTGAAAAATAATCGCAGCATCCACATCATAGGCATTCACAGGCTGCATCGTAATCGCCGTAGAGATCTCGGGCGTCTTCACCATATCGAGAAAACTGTAGCGATCGCGATACGTCCAGTAAGCCTTCATATACCGCCCGGCCTGACGCATAAACCAAACAGGCGTCGCATCCACACATTCGCGACGACACGCCTTTAAAAAACGATCTGAACCATCACGCATCATCCATTCCCTCCAGCACCCGCACCAAATCCTCCAGCGACACAATTTCTTCTCCCGTTCTGAGAGCCTCTGGCGCGGCATCTTCTCCAGAAGTCCCAAACACAAACCACTCAAACTCGCGCAAAAACTTCAAACAATGCCACTGACCTGTACGCGCATAATCTTCGCTACACAACTCCCGCGGAATCGGGCACCCGTCGTACAGCCCGCGGGGACATGGTCGGCGTTTTTTCCCCATCCCTGTACCTCATAAAATTTTAAGATGTTGATCCAATTCGTAACCCGTCACCTGCGATCTGTAATTGGCCCATTCGATCTTCTTATTCGCAATAAACTTCTCAAAAATGTGATCGCCCAGGGCATTGCGAAGCAAATCGCTACCCTCAGCCAGATCAATAGCCTGTGACAGATCCAGAGGCAGGGTTTTAATCCCCGCACTTTCCCGCTCAGCACTGGACATCTCAGCCACATTTTTTTCCATAGGCGGCGGCACTTCACAGCGTTTTTCAACGCCCTCCAACCCCGCAGCCAACATAATTGCAAATGCCAGATAGGGATTGCAGGCCGGATCGGGCGACCGGTATTCGATACGCGTAGTACTCTCCTTATCCAGAGAATAGGCCGGCACGCGCACCAGATCCGAACGATTGACCACCGACCACGTCGTGTACAAAGGCGCTTCATAACCCGGCACCAACCGCTTATACGAATTCACCCACTGATTGGTCACCAGCGTTATCTCACACGCATGCTCGAGCAAACCCGCAATAAAATACCGCGCCGTATCCGACAGATGGTACTCATCTTCAGCATCGTAAAACGCGTTAGCCTCTCCCTTAAACAGCGACATATTCGTATGCATACCATTGCCATTGACACCAAAAAGAGGCTTGGGCATAAACGTCGCCCAAACGCCGTGCTTCACGGCAATCTCCTTCACCACCAAACGATAAGTCATCGCATTGTCCGCCATCGTCAGCGCATCGGTATAAAGCAAATCGATCTCGTGCTGGCTGGGCGCATCTTCGTGATGGCTGGACGCCACCTCAATCCCCATCTTCTCCAGCGTCAACACCGTATCCCGGCGCAAATCACTCGCCACATCCAGAGACGTCTGATCAAAATACCCACCCTCATCCAGACCCACGAGAGGAACCTCGGGTTTCTCAAAATAGAAAAACTCCATCTCTGGACTCACGTAAAACGCAAAGCCCATATCGCCTGCGCGTCTCAAATTCTTTTTCAGCACCCAGCGCGGGTCCCCCTGATATGGATTTCCCCCCGGCTGGAGAATATCGCAAAACATACGCGCAACCGTACCGCCTTCTTGCGGGCGAAAAGGCAGCACCTGAAAAGTATTGGGATCGGGCATGGCGATCATATCGCTCTCGTCAATGCGCGCAAAACCCTCTACGGACGACCCATCAAAACCGATCCCCTCGATCAGAGCACCATCGAGTTGCTCAACGGGAATGGCGACACTCTTTAGAAAACCCAAAATATCCGTAAACCAGAGCCTGACAAATTTGACCCCGTGTTCTGACGCGGCATTCAGCACGTATTCGCGGCTTCCTTCGTTCATAGTTATGACCTGTATTTTGTGCGACAAGAGCCGGGACGGCACAGGGGCCGTCCCCTACGGTGATATTGTGCTTTGTAGGGGCGACCCCCTGTGGTCGCCCGCTATCCCATATTTTAATTGTGAAACAACGCAAAAATAATGGTCAAACGTACGCTGATTATGTTTCCAACAGGTTTCATAAGTGTTTCGCCAATATTAAAAGCAATG
>JAPPIE010000150.1 GCA_028874765.1 Gemmatimonadota bacterium | reverse complement strand
GAATAGGGGAAAACGCGCCACTCATACGGGCGCGCATCTGTGAAAAACTCGGATTCCTGGGCGTACATCTCGACCGGACAAAAAACGAGGGCAACCCCATGAACGAAACTATTCATCATGAGACCGCCCCGGTATCCGTACTCGTCATTCCAACCAACGAAGAACTGATGATCGCGCGGGACACGCTACGTGTGATTAAGAACTAACACACAGCCTTCAATCCACCGGGATGCGGTAGGAACTGCGACTGATATTCTCGTGGTCGGATGAACGGGCAACCCTGAGCGCGTGCTCGGTCAGCGGAAGGAAGGAATGGGTCTCGGCGTGCAGGGAAATGAAGCCTTCTGCGTACGCGCAGCGTCCCGCACTGCCGAATGCGCCATCGCTGGTCTCGATCCGTTTTCGGGCATAGGCACCGCCGTATCCCTGGCTCACCAGGCAGTCCAGCGCCGCCAGCTTTTTCTCCACAACATCGGTGATGTCGATGAAGACATCGTTGTAGTAGCCCCCCTCAGAATCCCAGACCTGCCGGGGAATCCCCGCACCGCCGCCTCCAAAATAAAAGACCTGCGCGACCCGGTGGGGAGGATTTCGATCACCGGGATCGACGCTGTTGGCCAGCCCGATGGCGTGCATCACGATCTGCCCGGCGGTGGCGTGCGCGTTGGTCAGGCCGTCACCTTCTTTGGGAAAATGGGTCAGGACGATATCGGGACGAACCTCTCGCAGTAACCTTGCCAGGCGCCTCACCGTCTCGTCCTTGACGAGCAGAACCGAATCATCGGCGCCAAAAAAGTAGATCTCTTCCACACCCAGAATCGCACAGGCCGCGCGAACCTCTGCCGCTTTGACATCGGAGCGTTCCTGCATCAGCTTCAGAAGCTCGTCCCCGTCCGGCACCTCCTCCTGGTGAAACATCTCGTCGCTAATCACCGCATCATGCACCCGTGCGCCATGGGTCAGCACCACACACCGCACATCGTCGCCGCGGCTGACGTGATGGGCCATAGTGCCGCCCGATTGGTCGAAGATATCGGCCGGATGCGCCCCGATGGAGAGCAGGCGTAGTGATTCTGTCATCCTTCAGTCCCCCCACCTGGATTGGCGCGTAAGGTTTCGAGATTTTGGGTTAGGACCTGCGTGCCGTAAGCGAGAATATTGCCGACGTTCATAAAGCGATAGCCCCAACGAAGTTTTTCCTGGATTTCGTCGAGATCCACAAGCGTAGTACCGGCAACAATGCCGGACCCTTCCAGCCGCCCGGGAACATCTCGCATAATCTCCTGAACTTCCCTGGCGCTGGTTTCGGTAATCTTTCCGACCGATGCGGACAGGTCAAGCGGCCCCACGAGCAGGACATCAATGCCTGCGACCTCCTTGATTTCGTCAATATTGTCGTATGCCTCCTGGCTCTCGACCTGGAGGATCAATACGGTCTCTGCATTTGCGGTTTTGATGACGTGGTTCCAGTCTTCGCCGGCTATGCGGGCCCACATGGGGGAAAGCCCGCGCTGCCCCTCAGGGGGGTAACGGGCATATTGCACTGCCCGGGCAGCTTCTTCGGCGGTATTGACCTGGGGCACCATCACGGCCACGGCACCGACATCAAAGGCCTTCTTGATCAGAGCCGGGTCGTTCCACGCCACGCGGATCATCGGCGCCACGCCGCTCTGCCTGGCAAGAACGGGAATAGCGTCCAGAGATTCAGTGGCGAACGGAGCGTGTTCGGTATCGATCCAGAGAAAGTCTGGTCGGGCCTGCATGATAGTTCCAAGGACGAGAGATGAGGGGACCGGCAGGGAGGTCCCCAGCACGATTTCGCCCTTTCTGAGTTTCTGTTTGAGTGGATTGGGATACATTCGTTCTCCTTACTTGCGTTCCCATCGACTGGGATTGATACCCGGGGCCTGGCTGGCCATGTCGGGCGGTTTGTTGCCCCCTTCGGGGATCCAGTGGCGGGTATTGCGGTCGCCGAAAAAGGGTCTCACGGCATCGGGCAGCGCGGCGACGGCCTGCGGATCCCACGCTTCAACTTTCTGGACAGGACCGGCCCAGGCCGGGCGGTAAGCAATGGCCAGCATTGAGCGGGGCCAGTCGCCGACATTGGGGAAATTGCCGTGGAAAACCTTGTGATTAATAAACATCGCAGAACCGGCTTTTGCGGTGACCATAACTTCCTCTGGATGGGACTCAAAGCGCTGGTAGGGATTGCCGTCTGCGTGCATGGAAAGGTGCGATCGGGGAATGACGCGGAATGGGGAGACCTCCCGGGTCAGGTCGTCCAGATAATACAACACCCGGACCATGACCGGTACGCTACCCAGATAACCAAAGATGCGCGAACCATAGGGTTGGCCGTCCGTATGGAGGCTGATGCCGGGATGCCCCGGCTCTGAACGGGCATAGCCGTAGTGCGACAGGAGGATGTCCTCCCCCAGGAGTTCCCTCAGAAAAGCGACCGTCGGGGGATGGGCGATAAGGTCGGTGATCTCACCGCCGAAGAACTGGATGTCACTCCGTCCCCTCTGATGGATACTGTAATCCACCGGGGTGGTTTCCAGGCTATCGGTTATCGCCTTGAGCCGGGCCAGATGCTCGGGCGTCAACAGATCGGGAATCAGAAGATAGCCCTCGACCTCAATCTGGCGGATGCGCTCGCCCGAAGTCAGGGCAGACCAGTCGCGATCATCGATACGTGGCGCAGACATATTGCCTCCTGTATTGCGTCTCTGCATCTTCCAGTATTCCAAAAGCACCCATATCATCTATCCTTTACGTTTCTGGATCAGGTGGCCTAAATCTCAGACGGTCCAATTCTGCCGTAACTATCGCACCTTTTTGCAACACCTCACCATATTTATCAAGTACTTGCATACACACTTTCGGCTCTTGCGTATATGATAAATCCACCAATCTTATAATACCACAATGGGGTTTGCGAAAAAGAACTGCCAATTCTCCAAAATCCTTATCCAGCGTAATTAGAATCCTACCTTCGCTGTATGCGCGTCGTAAAATCTCTTCATCACCCGGATCTCGAGGCCAATTGCCAGCCCAAATAACATCATAACCAGCAGCCTCAAGTATTTCAACGCCTCCTCCATAGACACATGTATCGAGCAACACTTTCATGCTTCAACAATTCGCGGTTCGACACGTTCATGTCCAACAATCCGGTATGCATATACCAAACATGCCTGAATATCTTCAGGCTCCAGCCAGGGATATCCTTTTAGAATAATCTCGGGTGTGTCCCCCACGGCAAGCCTGCCCAATACGTGCTCTACAGCGAGACGGCGTCCTCGGATAATTGGCTTGCCACCAAAGATTTTTGGATTGACTGTAATTCTATCGAGATATTTTTGTTCATCCATATTGAAACCTCACTCTCGTCAAAATAATTTTCCTTGTCGAAGGAAGAAATTTGATAGACATTGGCTCTGTATGCCTTGAAATATAACAGACTTTAAGAATATACTCAAGATATCATATCCTCACCCATTCGCAATTTTTTGGCTTGTTCTTTATCTTTATGTATTATAATTATATTCTATATTATGACTATATTCCGATAAAAATCTTCGACATAAACGGAGCGTCACATGATAGACAAAACCCACCTCTTTGAAGGTCGGACAAACGGGTATCACATCTACCGCGTACCGGGCATTCTCTGCACGCAAAACAACATCCTCCTCGCCACGGCGGAGGCGCGACGCGGCAGAGGCGGCG
>JAPPIE010000082.1 GCA_028874765.1 Gemmatimonadota bacterium | reverse complement strand
TTCAAGGGGCGCGGTCTTTTGCGATCTGGACGGGTGTTGCGCCACCGACTGATGTGATGAAAGATGTCGTTGTCAAACGGGTGGGGAATTCAATTAAGAGTTAAGAATTGTCCTCGCCGCCCAAAACCACTGCGAGCTTTGACGTTGATGAAATGTGAACACAGGCATAGCCCTGAAGCCCCTGCGGGTATTGCGCGCGATGTGTTGCTCAGACCAGAAGCCAAGCGCGCTTTTGTGCGGCAGATGTTTGATGGGATTGCCCGCAGGTACGATTTGCTCAACCATCTGTTGAGCCTGGGCATTGATATTTTGTGGCGCAAAAAGACGATTGACCGATTGCAGCCTGGGCCGAACTGGCGAATTTTGGACCTGGCTACGGGCACGGGCGATTTGGGGTTTGAATGCGGCAAGCGCGCTGGCGATATTCAGGTGATCGGTGTCGATCCTTCGGTGCCGATGTTGCGTGAGGGTACCAAAAAAAATGAGTCGCGAGCAAATCCGGTCGCGTTTTTGTGTGGCGATGGGGAGAGTCTCCCTTTCGGTGAGGGGACATTTGATGGCGTGACAATCGGATTTGGCATTCGCAATGTGGCCGAGTTGGAAACGGCCCTGAGCGAGATGTGCCGCGTGCTCAAGGTGGGTGGGCGCGTGGCTGTGCTGGAGTTTTCAAGGCCGCGAACCCCTGTGTTTCGCGGCCTTTACAATTTTTATTTTCAGCGTATTTTGCCTCGTATTGGACACATAATCTCCCGCGATCCGAATGCCTATCGATATTTGTATGAATCTGTGATGCTTTTTCCCGAAGGTGATGATTTTTGCCGGCGATTGTCCGATGTGGGATTTGTCGATATACAGGTGGTTCGGTTGAGCTTTGGGATTGCAACCATTTATCTGGCTTCGAAATCGTAACATGTCTTTGAGGCTCATACAAATCGTGTTGATTCTCGCTCCCATTTTATTGGGCGCGTCTATTGTGGCCTATTGGCGATTGCGGCGTCATGTGTCCAATGCGCAAGAGCCTGTGGTGGTTTTTTTGCAGAAGCGATGGGATGTGTTTTTGATAGTGACGGGGGGCATTGTGCTGTTTCGAGGAGCTGCGATCTCAGATGGCGTGGGATTTGTGCCGCAATTGTTCGGTTTTTTGCTTTCTCTCGAATTTTTTTATATCGCGTATGCTACTATTCGCGTAACTATGAGTGAGCGCGGATTGCTGATGGGGATGCGATACATGCCCTGGCAGCGTTTTTCGAGATATGTGTGGCGTACAGAGCGCGATTTGGAACTCATTTCTCAACGAAAAAACTATCGGTTTCGCGTACCCGCGCAGGTGAAAGCCGATGTACAGAAAATTTTGGATTTGGATATTTTGAAATAGGGAACTGGAGGAGAGGTAGTCTTTTATGGTCAATCCTTTTGTCGATGAAATTGTATTGCAGGTGTCAAAAGTAACTGAGATGTCTTGTGGCGATGTGAGGGCGCTGATCGAAACGCCGCCAAAACCCGAGATGGGCGATTATGCATTGCCGTGTTTTGCACTGGCCAAAATTTTTCGCAAAGCACCTCATCTTATTGCCGAAGAGCTATCTGCACAAATTGCGACGGGTGAGCGAATTTCCAAAGTGCGTCCCGCGGGGCCGTATCTCAATTTTTTTGTGCCGAAGGCCAATTTAGTGGAGGAGACACTCTCGGCAGTTCTCGAACAGGGCGCGGATTACGGGCGCGGAGACCGAGGCGTTGGAAAGACGGTTGTGATCGATTTTTCGCATCCCAATATTGCCAAACCATTTGGCATTCACCATCTGCGGTCAACGGTGATTGGCAATGCCTTGCGAAATATTTATCGGGCGTTGGGCTATGACGTGATTGGGGTGAATCATCTGGGCGATTGGGGGTCTCAGTTTGCGAAATTGATTCTGGCGTGGAATTACTGGGGTGAGGGCGAATTGACGGCGGATATTACCATTCAGAAGTTGTTGGAACTCTATGTTCGCATTAATGAGGAGATTGAAGACAACCCCAAACTCGAACAAGAAGCCCGCGATTGGTTTCGCCGCCTCGAAGACGGCGATGAAGAAGCCGTGCGGATGTGGCAGGTGTGCGTGGATGTAAGTTTTAAGGAGTTTGATCGCGTTTACGATATGCTGGGCATTGGGTTTGAGTCGATTGCCGGAGAGAGTTTTTATCAGGATAAGATGCCGGCGACATTGGAGCGTTTGCGGTCAAAGGGGTTGCTGACGGAGAGTGATGGCGCGACTATTGTGGATTTGGGAAAATGGGATATGCCGCCTTTGATCGCATTGCGCAGCGACGATGCGACATTGTACGGTACACGCGATTTGGCCGCGCTGGAGTATCGGTGGGAAACATATCGCTTTGAAAAGTTGCTCTATGTGGTGGATGTGGCGCAATCGCTGTATTTTCGACAGTTGTTTCAGGTGTTGGAATTGATGGAATACGACTGGCGAGAAAAATGCGCGCATGTGCAATTTGGGCGGTTGCGATTCAAAGATGGCAGTGGGGCTTCAACGCGCAGGGGCAATGTGGTTTTTTTAGAAGATGTGCTGAATCGCGCGATTGAGTTGACGCGAAAAATTATTGCCGATAAGAATCCCGATTTGCCCAATAGTGATCAGATTGCTCGAGATGTGGGCATTGGCGCGATTATTTTTGCGGATCTGGATTCCAAACGGACGCGCGATATTGTGTTTGATTGGGACGAGGTTCTAAATTTCAACGGCGAAACCGGCCCCTATTTGCAATATACCCACGCGCGATATTGCAGTGTGTTGCGGCGTTATGACGGCACTTTGCCGCCGCGGGATATCGACTTCGCGTTGTTAAATGAGCCAGAAGCCATTGAGGTCGTCAAGTGCCTTGCGCGATTTCCAGGGCAGATTCAAAAAGCTGCGGACGAATACGAACCCTCTGTGGTGACAACGCTTATGATTGAATTGTGTACGGTCGCCAATCGGTTTTACAATGCCCATCAGGTTATTTCTGAACAAGCGGATTTGACAACTGCCCGCGTTGCTCTGGTTTATGCGATTAAGACGGTGCTGGCATCGGGCCTAACTTTGCTGGGGATGAAAACACCAGAACAGATGTGATACCGTATAGTGGAAGAGCGCTGTGTTTGATCTACCTGATAAACCCATATTTCTCACCGGTTTTATGGCTACTGGGAAAACCAGAGTCGGGCGCATTTTGGCCGGGTGGTTGAAGCGGACCTTTGTCGATACAGATGAATTGCTGGTCGATGCTGCTGGGAAAACGATTCCCGAAATTTTTGAACAAGACGGTGAGACCGCATTTCGCCAGTTGGAACACCAGGCGGTTGTCGTGGCATCGAAGATGAGCAATGTGGTCGTGTCGCTCGGTGGTGGTGCTATTACGCAGGAGCGGAATTGGGAAGTTATTCGCAAAACCGGCGTTTGTCTTTGTTTCCGGGCTTCTGTCGATACGATTTTTGAACGGGTCAGTCGCAAGCGCGATGAAAGGCCCTTGCTGGCCGGGCTGGATGATGAGGGCTTGAAAAACAAAATTGAGGTGATGATGGCAGAGCGAGAGCGTTTTTATGCGCGTGCAGATGCGTTTGCAACCTCGACAAATGATCACACACCCGAAGATACAGCAGAGACAGCATTGATTGAATTACAGCGCGTTCTGGATCGGGATTGACAATGGAAACGGTGACGGTTGATTTAGGTGATCGAAGTTACGATATTTTAATCGGTC
>JAPPIE010000373.1 GCA_028874765.1 Gemmatimonadota bacterium | reverse complement strand
CTTTTCCAAAGCCATGGTCATACAAAACATGCTCAAAACCCACGCCATAGACGGCTCTGAACTCCTCGGTTTTGGCGATGGATACGTCGAAATCGAAAACGTAAAAGCTGTGGGCGGCACCGCCATCGGCGTCGCATCAGACGAAGTCAAACGCGAAGGCATCAATGCCTGGAAGCGAAATCGCCTCATCGAAGTCGGTGCAGACATCATCATCCCGGAATACCGCGACCAGGAAACCCTCATCGCATATTTGTGTGACTGACTCCTCCCCCAGCCCCTCCCCGAGACGGGGTGGGGAGACCTAACTCACCCCAAAGGAGTTGACATGAAAATCACCAAACTCGAAACCTTTCTCGTCAAACCCCGCTGGCTCTTTCTCAAAATGCACACAGACGAGGGCCTCGTCGGTCTTGGCGAACCCATCCTCGAAGGACGCGCCCGTACATGCGCTCAAGCCGTAGCAGAACTCGAACCCTATCTCATCGGCAAAGACCCCCGTCGCGTGGTGCATCACTGGCAGGCCATGTATCGCCATGCATTCTATCGCGGCGGACCCATTCTCACCAGCGCCCTATCCGGTGTTGAACAAGCACTTTGGGACCTCGCCGGAAAAGCCGCAAACATGCCCGTCTATGAAATGCTCGGCGGACCCCTGCGCGACCGCATCAAAATGTACAAAGGTACGGGAGGAGGCGGCACACCCGAACAGGCTGCTGCCGCAGTAAAAGAACGCAAAGAACAGGGATTTATCGCCATAAAGACCGGTCCAGCCAAAATTCGCCCAGCGCGCATCGTCGAAACTCCGGCCTTTATCGATCGCGCCGTCGAAACATTTGCCGCCATGCGCGAAGCGGGTGGGCCGGACTTTGACATCGCCATCGACTTTCACGGCGCCATATCACCGCAAACCGCCGCCATACTCATCAAAGCCCTCGAACCCTATCAGCCGATGTTTGTCGAAGAACCCATCCAGTGTCAAGACATAGAAGGCATGGCAGAACTCGCGCGCAAAACCCACTTGCCCATCGCAACAGGCGAACGCATCTTCACCAAATGGGGCTTCCGCGACCTCCTCGAAAAACGCGCCTGTTCCATCATCCAACCCGACCTGTCACACGCTGGCGGCATCTTCGAAACCCGCCTGATCGCGGGCATGGCCGAATCCTATTACGCAGCCGTTGCCCCTCACTGTCCGCTCGGTCCTATTTCATTAGCCGCTTGCATCCAGCTCGACGCCAGCATCCCCAACTTCCTCGCGCAAGAACACACCATGTTTGGCGAAGACTATCTCAAAGAACCGTTCCAATTCAAAGACGGCTACGTCGAATTGCCCAAAGGTCCCGGCCTTGGCATTGAACTGGACGACGACAAAATGGAAGACAAAATAGGCCACGACTGGACCAATCAAAGATCCCTTCACCCAGATGACGGATCGGTCGTGGATTGGTAAAATAATTCCTCAAGGAGACCACATGTCAAAACTCACCGGAAAAATCGCACTCGTCACCGGCAGTGGGCGGGGTATTGGTCGCGCCATAGCCATCGCCTTTGCCAAAGAAGGAGCCGACCTCATACTCGCCGCACGCACGGCCGAACAACTCGATGCCGTTGCCGAAGAAATCCGCGCCCTCGGTCGCAATGTCCTGTCCGTACCCACCGATGTCACCAACCGCCAGAGCGTAGATGCCCTATCAGAAAAAGTCCGCGGAGAATTTGACCGCCTGGACATCCTCGTCAACAACGCGGGCGGCGGCATAGAGCGCAACAGTATCCTCGACAGCAATCCCGATCCCTGGATCGAAACCATCGCCGTAAACTGCATCAGCGCCTACCTCGTCTCGCACGCCCTGCTACCCCTCATGATTGACTCCGGCGGTGGCAGAGTTATCAACGTGGGATCGGGCATGGGCCATCGCCCCAGAGCGGGCAATTCTGCGTATAACGTCGGCAAAGCCGGCATGTGGATGTTCACCCGATGCCTGGCCGAAGAAGTCTGGGAAAACAACATCACAGTCAACGAACTCATCCCCGGCCCGGTAGCCACACATCTTACCGGAGATCGCATGAGAGTGGGCGGTCCACCGCCCTTCGCACCCAGCGAAGTCGTCAAAGCACCCGAAGACGTCGTCCCACTCGCCCTCTTCTTAGCCACCCAACCCGACGGGGGACCGACCGCTCAAACCTTCAGCCTGACCCGTCGCCCAATTTAGAACGCGGATTACGCGGATTACGCAGAGGACACGGATTGAAGCTAAACCAAAAATCAGTTCAAATAGCCATCGGATTACAGTATTGATCTTATCCATTTCAAAAAAGGAACAGCTATGCCAAAAAAAATCATCGCCTATGGCATGGACGGATTCATCACCCCTATGATGAAATACTTTGCCGACGAAGGCGTTATCCCAACTTTTAAACGCCTGCTCGACGAGGGCGCCGTCAACGAAACCTTCCCTTCCTTCCCGGTCTGGACACCCACCAATTGGGCAACCCTCTCCACTGGCGCGCACACCGGCACGCACAGCGTCACGCGCTGGCGCGTCGAAGTCGCTCCCGGCGAACGCATCAACTCGTTTCACGGCCGCGCCAACAATGCCCAGCGTCTGTGGAACGCCCTCGAACGCGAAGGACTCAAAGGCGTTGCCCTGCACTATCCGGCAGCGCATCCCTCAGGCGTGGAAAAAGGGTATGTAATCGACGGATTTGGTCACCCCGGACACGCCAGCACCGACTATGAAATCGCCGCAGCACAGGCTTATACCACCGCCGAACACGTCGAAGAAATCGTACAAATGGACCACGACGGCACGGCCGTTCGCAGAAGACAGCGAAGCATAGAACCCATCCCAGCACTATCGCCCGCGGATGGCTGGACCAATCTCCCTCAAAGCACTGCTACTCCCCTCGCTTCCACCATTGCAATCCACGCGCGTCTCGGCGGCGACATCAACCGCTTTTACCTGCTCGTCTTCGCCAGCGCCAACAGCGGATACGACACCCTGCGCGTCTGCCGCTCCCAAAATGGCAGCGACCACATCGCCGAAGCCAGCACGGGATCGTGGAGCAACTGGGCCATCGAACCCTTCTGCATCGAAAGCCGCGAACAACGCGCCTCTGTGCGCTTCAAACTCCTCGAACTCGAACCCGATGGCTCCCATCTCAAGCTCTACCGCTCTCAGATCACATATAGCGACGGCTTCACATATCCGGATGACCTCGCCGACGAACTCATCCAGCGATTTGGTCCCTATCAAGAACACGCCTCAATGACCCCCTACACCTCCGGCATGACCGACTTTGACACCGCCCTTGAAGAATGCGAATACCAGGGCCTCTGGTTTGCCGATGTCGCCAATTACATGCTCCACGAAAAAGATGCCAGTTTCTTTATCTGTCACTGGCACCTCTATGACTACATCAACCACATCCACCTCGACGGCGTCGATCCGGTTTGTCCGGCTTACGATCCCGACAAAGCCGACGACATCATGCACCTCTTCCGCAAAGCCTACATTGTGGGCGACAAAATCCTGAAACGCATGTGGGATGCCGCCGATGACACCACATACGTCGGCGTGCTCTCAGACCACGGCGCATCGCCAGATGTGCGCATCGCCAATATCCGAAAATTCCTGCACGACAGCGGGTTCACCGTCCTGAAAGAAGATGCCAGCGACGGCGTCGAGCGCGACGAAGTCCTGGAAAGAGAAATCGACTTTGAAAAAACCCGCGCCTACCTCAAAGACGACAAGGGAT